>NZ_JBNNFM010000019.1:0-104096 GCF_050267765.1 Flavobacterium sp. NPDC079362
ATCATATAATGAAGAATAGGGACTAAACTGAATTTGTTGCTGTTGAATTAACATCTAAAAAGCCTTATGATTACACCCAAAAGATACAAAAAAAAAGAGTAGAAAACTTTTAGCTTCTACTCCTTTAATTAAAAATTATTCCTGAAAAGGACTTTTTCAGTGCCCTCATTTATTTATTCGGGCTTTTTTTGTTTTAATAACTTCTTGTCCTCACTTAGATTTACAAGATCAATCAAGAATTTATATTTAAAGCTTACACCAGAAGAGTGTTTTTTTTTAAAGTTCATTTGCATATTTTGTCATCTCGACAAAGGAGAGATCACAAAAGAAACTCGACGAAGATTGGCGAATATTTGAACGGAAATACTACCGTGATCTCTCCTTCGTCGAGATGACAAAGAATGTGGTTACTTTGTGTAAATAAAGACACCATAACTCTTTTTTAATCCTTAAAATCTGTGGCTAAAAACTCAGCTCTAAACTTCATAAAAAAAATCCCCGAATAATTATTTATTACTCAGGGACTTTAATTAAAATTTCAACTTATTATTTTTTCTTCTCTATAATAGGAAAATTTCTTGCACGCATTAAAGCGTCAGACTTAGGAGCTCTTCCTCTAAAGTTTTCATAAGCTTTCTCCTGATCAATAGTATTTCCTACACTAAAAATATCATCATAAAGTCGTTTTGCAACTTCTTTATCATAAGGTCCTTTTCCTTCAGTAAAAGCCTCATAAGCATCTGCATTAATAACATCTGCCCATAAATAGCTATAGTATCCGGCAGCATATCCATCTCCGGAGAAAATATGTCCGAATTGAGGAATTCTATGACGCATTACAATTTCTGATGGCATATGAAGTGCATCTAAAGTCTCTTTTTCGAATTTATGAGGATCAATAGTTTCTGTTGCCAAGTGAAGTTTCATATCAATTAATGAACTTGAAATTGTTTCTACAGTTGAGAAACCTTCATTAAAATTAGCCGCTTTTTCAATTCTGTCTACCAAAGATTGTGGCAACGGTTGATTTGTTTTGTAATGCAAAGCAAACTTATTCAATACCTCAGGAGTAGCCAGCCAGTGCTCTAACAATTGTGACGGAAACTCTACATAATCTCTCGCAACATTAGTTCCTGATAAACTAGGATACGTTACATTAGAACATAAACCATGAAGCGCATGTCCAAATTCATGAAACAAAGTTGTAGCGTCTTCCCAGGAAATTAAAACTGGCTCATTTGCAGTACCTTTTATAAAATTACAGTTATTAGATACGATAGTAAGAACTTCGCCATCCATTTTTTGCTGATCACGGTAAGCATTCATCCATGCACCAGAACGCTTTCCTGCACGTGCATAAGGATCAAAATACCACAATCCTACAACTTTACCTGTAATCTTATTAATTACCTCCCAAACACGTACATCCGGATGATATACAGGAACGTTTGTAATTTGTTTGAAACTTAAATTAAACAATTCACCGGCAACCCAAAACATACCTTCACGTAAGTTTTCTAATTGCAAATAAGGCTTCACTTCGTTTTGATCTAAATCGTATTTTGCTTTTCTAACTTTTTCAGCATAGAAACGATAATCCCAAGGCTGAATTTTAAATTTACCACCTTCAGCATCTACAATTTTCTGCATTTCGGCAACATCCTGATGCACTTTTTCTACAGCAGGCTCCCATACTGACAACATTAAATCTAATGTTTTCTTAGGATCTTTTGCCATTTTGTTCGACAAACTCCAATCAGCAAAAGTAGGAAAACCTAATAGTTTTGCTTTTTCAGTACGTAATTGCAAAATAGTAACAAGAGTTGAATTGTTATCATTTGCATTACCATTATCACCACGTTTCACGAAAATATCAAATGCTTTTTCTCTTAAATCCCTACGAGTAGAAAAAGTCAAAAATGGCTCAATAGACGAACGTGTATTTGCAACACATCCCATAACATCTAATTTTCTGCTTTTTGCCTCAGCAATTGCTGCATTTTTTACTTCAGCCGGCAAACCATCAAAATCACTTTCTACGTTTAATGCTACATATTGATTGTGCTCTTCTGCTAATAAATTTTGACTAAATTTCGTAAAAAGACTTGCCAGTTCCTGATTGATCTTAGCAACTTTTTCTTTGTCTTTTTCATTCAATTTAGCACCTTCACGAACAAAATCAGTATAATACAACCAAATTAAACGTTGCTGCTCGCTCGTTAGTTTCTTGCTTTCTTTTGAGTTGTACAAAGTTTCTATTCTGGTAAATAGTTTTTTGTTTTGTAAAACTTTGTCATTGAACGCAGATAATTTTGGAGACATTTCTGTTTCTACAGCATCGAATTCCGGAGTGCTTAATGTAGAACCATAAATCCCGTAAACAGTATAAATTCGAGACATTGTTTTACCTGAGCGCTCTAAAGCCGCAATCGTATTATCAAAAGTTGGTGCTTTTGTACTATTTGCAATAGCATCAACCTCGTTTAGTTTTTCCTGAATCGCAAATTGAAGCGCAGGCTTAAAATCCGATACTTTGTACTCATTAAATGCAGGAACTCCTCCGTAAGGTCCTGTCCATTTTTTAAGCAATGGATTGCTGGAATTAGTTTGTGCGTTTGCCGCAAATAAAGTTGTTCCCATGAGAAAAATTGTCATTAATTTTTTCATTATCATTAATTTGATTTTTAATAGAATATTGTTCCAAATGTAACTAAAAATCAGCATTCGAAAGAAAATTTTAACTTTCAAATCAACCTCAAATCCAAGTTTAATTTAAAGCTATCCTTTAGAAGTTATATAGAAATAGTTTAAATTTGGCACATCATTTACCACTCACATGTTTAAAACCCGAAAAGAAATTGTTTTTGTAGTTCTGGCAGGCATCTTTATCACTAATGCTGTTGTCGCTGAACTTATTGGCGGAAAATTAATTCAAGTTGGCCCGTTTGTAATGAGTATTGGTATTTTGCCCTGGCCGGTAGTTTTTTTAACTACGGATTTGATCAATGAATATTTTGGAGAAAAAGGTGTTAAAAAATTATCTTTTATAACAGCCTGTTTAATAGCATACGCTTTTTTAATATTGTTTATGGCTATTGTAATTCCAGCCGCAAAAGGAATTAGTCCTGTAAATGACGAACAATTTCAAGCCGTATTCGGACAAAGTATGTGGATCATTATTGGTAGTTTGATTGCATTTATGGTATCTCAGCTAATCGATGTCTGGATATTTTGGTTCTTTAAACGACGTACCGGAGAAAGAAAAATATGGCTTAGAACCACAGGATCAACTGTAATCTCGCAATTATTTGATTCTTTTATTGTTCTTGGTATTGCATTTTGGTTACCGGGGAAAATTAATTTTGACACCTTTCTTTCGTCAGCTTTAATTGGATATATTTTTAAATTATCAATAGCCATCTTATTGACTCCGCTAATTTATGCAGGACATCATATGATTAAAAAATATCTAGAAAAAGATAATGTTTCAGAGCAAAAAGAAGATGTTAACGAATGAAAAAAGAAAATATAATCTTGCTATCAATTTTACTATCATTAAGCATTTTTAGCTGTAATAAAAATGATCGGGAAAAATTACTAAAATCTACCAGCACAATTTCCGAAAAGATAAAAGACATATCAAAAAATACAGTAGAAACGATAACGGCAGTTAAAGATTCTATTGCAAAGACGATATTGCCAAACAAAATAAAAAATGATAAAAGTATTACCGGAGAAGCCAGCATTACAAAAGACAGTACAGAAATAGGAACTTTAAACAATGAAAAGATAAGAGGCTTTAGCTACTTTAGAAAACTACTTTCGACTTGTAAAACAGGTGAAACATTAACCCAAAAAGAATTAATCGAAAATCATAACATTCCAAAAGAAGGTGTCAAACTGATAAAAAGCATTACGAAAACTGCTGAAGATGAAATTGACATCAAATGGAAATCTACCTGGTTTATTGAAAAAGTATCAGATGCCAAGTTCACGGATGCACGAATGAAAATCAAATTCGAAGCCAATAAAATGTATACATCAGGAAAAGCAATCGGAATTAAATACAATAAAAAGATCTATAATGATCTAATCATCATAGGAACTTCGGCATACATTCCTTCGGTAAAAGGGTATCATTGGAAAATAGGAAAATAATGGAAAACGAAAATTTAATTCGATGCGGCTGGTGTTCTTCCAGCGATTTATACAAAAAATACCATGACGAAGAATGGGGCATTCCTGTTTATGATGATGCATCTTTGTTTGAATTTCTAATTCTAGAAACTTTTCAGGCAGGTTTAAGCTGGATTACTATTTTAAACAAAAGGGAAAATTTCAGGGTAGCTTTTGATCATTTCGATTATAAAAAAATAGCCAATTATACTGAAGAAAAAATCGAGTCCTTATTGCAAGACTCTGGGATTATTCGAAATAAACTTAAAATTCGTGCAACCATTTCAAATGCACATGCTTTTATGAAAGTGCAAGACGAATTTGGGAGTTTCTCTGATTATATTTGGAAATTCACGAACGGAAAACCCATCAATAACAATCCAAAATCCCTAAAAGATGTTCCTGCCACTACTCCACTTTCAGACGAGATCAGTAAAGATTTAAAAAAACGAGGTTTTAAATTCGTAGGTTCAACCGTAATTTACGCACATATGCAAGCCACCGGAATGGTCAATGATCATATTGAAGATTGCTTTACCCGAAAGGAAAAATAGTCTCATTCACAGTCTCCATTTTTAGTTTTTCAAAAACTTGAAACCTGAAAATTGAAACTTTTAAACAAAATTACATATATTTGCTTCACACTTTAGGGGTGTCTACTAATAAGTAGGCTGAGATTTTACCCTCTGAACCTGATCTAGTTCATACTAGCGTAGGGAAAAGTAAGATGACTTCTGCGCGCATTTTTATGCGCAATTGTAGCCATTCCTAAGGTACCTATTCAATACAGTGAATTTTTACGGTAACCTAAAAACTTAAGGAATGGAACTAAAAATCAACCAACAAATCAAACAATTCAATGCTGAATCGCTAAGCGTTCAGTCATTGCTCGATCTCGAAATTCCACACAAACAAAACGGAATCGCCGTTGCCATTAATAATACCGTTGTTCCAAAAACCAATTGGAACCAACATCTTGTGCGCGAAACTGACGAAATTCTTATTATTTCAGCAACGCAGGGAGGATAAAACTAAAATCCCAATTCAATCCCGATAACCATCGGGACCAAATTCCAACTGATATACAAAACGTAGACGCACTGCTGTGCGTCTCTACGGAAAACCTGAAACCTTAAACAAGAAAAACTTTTAAACTTCTCCATATGACTAACGAAGAAAAAATTTCCAGAACTCCTTTTCCAAACTCCAAAAAAATATATGTAAAAGGTGAAATTCACCCAATAGAAGTTGCCATGCGCGAAGTTATTCTTAGCGATACAAAACTCTCTAATGGCGGAATCGAAAAAAATCCACCGGTAACTATTTACGATACTTCTGGCCCATACACAGATCCAAACATCGAAATTGATATTCGTAAAGGATTACCACGCTTACGCGAAAGTTGGATCCTCAATAGAAATGACGTAGAAATTCTAAATGAAATATCTTCAGATTACGGTCAAACCAGATTGAAAGATGAAAGTTTAAATCACCTTAGATTCGAATATTTACATCAGCCAAAAAAAGCTAAAAATGGTGCGAACGTTACCCAATTGTATTACGCAAAACAAGGCATTATAACTCCGGAAATGGAATATATTGCAATTCGCGAAAACCAACGCATCGAACTTTTGAACGAGCAGACTAAAGCGATGAAATGCCAACACAGCGGACATAGCTTTGGTGCAAATACTCCAAAAAGTAAAATCACTCCGGAATTTGTTCGCAGCGAAGTTGCTTGCGGAAGAGCGATTATCCCAAACAACATCAACCATCCCGAAAGTGAACCCATGATTGTTGGACGTAATTTTCTGGTAAAGATAAATGCCAATATCGGGAATAGTGCTGTAACTTCAAGCATCGAGGAAGAAGTCGAAAAAGCTGTTTGGGCTTGCCGTTGGGGCGCAGACACGATTATGGATTTATCTACGGGAAAAAATATTCATGAAACCCGAGAATGGATTATACGTAATTCACCGGTTCCAATTGGTACGGTTCCTATTTATCAAGCTTTAGAAAAAGTAAAAGGAATCGCCGAAGATTTAACCTGGGAAGTTTTCCGAGATACTTTAATCGAACAGGCAGAACAAGGCGTTTCGTATTTCACTATTCATGCCGGAGTTTTATTGCGCTATATACATTTAACTGCTGATCGTGTTACCGGAATCGTTTCTCGTGGCGGATCAATCATGGCAAAATGGTGTTTATTTCATCATAAAGAAAACTTTTTATATACCCATTTCGAAGAAATCTGCGAAATCATGAAACAATATGATGTCGCTTTTTCTTTGGGCGATGGTTTGCGTCCGGGCTCTATTGCAGATGCTAACGATGCTGCACAATTTGCCGAATTAGAAACATTGGGAGAACTGACAAAAATCGCATGGAAACATGATGTTCAGGTTTTTATTGAAGGTCCTGGTCACGTACCAATGCACATGATCAAAGAAAACATGGACAAACAATTAGAACATTGCCATGAAGCTCCGTTTTATACTTTAGGCCCTTTAACTACTGATATTGCCCCAGGTTACGATCATATTACATCTGCCATTGGAGCTGCAATGATTGGCTGGTATGGTTGCGCAATGTTGTGCTATGTCACGCCAAAAGAACATCTGGGCTTACCCAACAAAAAAGATGTAAAAGATGGCGTGATCACTTATAAAATATCTGCTCATGCTGCTGATTTAGCCAAAGGTCATCCGGGAGCACAATATCGTGATAACGCCTTGAGTAAAGCACGTTTCGAATTTCGTTGGGAAGATCAGTTTAATCTATCCTTAGATCCAGATACAGCCAGAGAATTTCATGATGAAACTCTTCCTGCTGATGGTGCAAAAGTGGCTCATTTCTGCTCAATGTGCGGACCTAAATTCTGTTCTATGAAAATATCTCAGGAAATACGCGATGTCGCTGCTGCCGAAAAAGGGATGCAGGAGAAATCAGAAGAGTTTATTGAGCAAGGGAAAGAAATTTATATTTAGGAAGAGAGAATTGATTAGAGAGAAAAGAATAAAGAAAATAGAATAAAGAAAATAGAACAAAGAGAATAGAACAAAGAGAATAGAACAAAGAGAAAAGAATAAAGACTATGATTGTAATTACAAATCCTTCTGCTATTGCAAATGAAATCAGCATTATAGATTCTTTGTTTGAAGAAGGATTGTCTTTGCTTCATGTTAGGAAACCTTATTTTTCTGAGATTGAGATGGCGGAATTTATCCATCAGATAAAACTTGACTTTCGTTCTAATCTAGTTTTGCACAATCATCACCAATTAGCTGAAAATTTTGAAATTTACAGGGTACACTTTTCTGAAAAAGAAAGGAAAAATAATTTAACAATGAGTCATAACAGAAGGACATCTTCGACATCAACACATTCCATAGAAGATTTCAATGCCTTGGAAGAGAATTTTGATTACGCTTTTCTAAGTCCTGTTTTTACAAGTATTTCTAAAGAGAACTACCATCCAGGAGAAAACCTTTTTGAAGCTTTAAAATCACGAAAAAATCATCAAACTAAAGTTGTCGCTTTAGGCGGAATTGATTCTGAAAATATCCAAAAAACACTTGAAAATGGTTTTGATGATGTTGCACTTTTAGGAAGTATCTGGAATAACGAAAATCCAATAAAACAATTCAAATTATGTCAAAAAATCGCCCATTCGTAGTCAGTATAGCAGGTTTTGACCCAACTGGTGGCGCAGGTGTTTTGGCAGATATCAAAACATTTGAACAGCATGAGGTTACTGGATTTGCCATTATAACAGGCAATACCATTCAGACTGAAAATGAATTTCATGCTATTGAATGGACAGATTTAAACTTTGTAATTCGTTCGATTGATACTTTATTTCAAAACTATAAAATTGCAACTGTAAAAATTGGGATTGTTCCCTCATTACATTATCTTAACCAAATTCTTTCGAGAATAAAAACACTTTCTCCCGACGTTAAAATTGTTTGGGATCCGGTTTTAAAATCGACTACAAAATTCGAATTCATGAATATGGAAGATCAACTGGATTTAAATACAATTTTATCCAAAATAGATTTGATCACTCCTAATTATAATGAAATCGAAGTTTTATTTCCAGGTTTTATTCCAGATCATCTTGGATTGCAAAATGAAATTCAAACAAACATTTTATTAAAAGGCGGACACAATCTTTCTGAAATTGGAACTGACCGTTTATTCCTGAAAAATGAAGTTGTTGATTTACTGCCTTCTGACAATAACTGTTTTGAAAAACATGGTTCCGGTTGTGTATTATCATCAGCAATTTCCGCCAATCTGGCATTGAATCAAAATATAAAAGAGGCCTGCAAAAATGCCAAAACCTATATCGAAAAATACCTGAGTTCAACTTCAACTTTAATCGGATATCATTATGTACCATAAACTGCAATACATTTCACAAGGAAAAACAATCGAAGAACAATTGTATAATATTCATCAGGCACTTGACGCAGGATGCGATTGGATACAAATGCGATTCAAAGATCAAACTGCCAAAGATACTTTTGCTTTAGCTGAAGCTGTAAAATTTTTATGCGACGAATATCTGGCGAATTTCATTATAAACGACAATCTTTATCTCGCTCAGCAAATTGCCGCTGACGGGGTACATTTAGGATTATCAGACATGAGAATCGATGAAGCAAGAGCAATTTTAGGCAATACGAAAATTATTGGCGCAACTGCAAATACATTTGAAGACATTGAAAATCACGTCAAAAATGGTTGCGATTATATTGGATTGGGACCTTTTCAATTTACTAATACTAAAGAAAAATTAAGTCCAATTTTAGGTCTGTCAGGTTATCACGAAATTCTTCAAAAACTAATAACCAATAAAATACAGATTCCTGTTTATGCCATTGGAGGAATTACTTTAGAAGATATAAATCCCTTAATGGAAACCGGAATTCATGGTATTGCAGTATCGGGAATGATCACCAATAGCAATAAAAAAAAGAAATTAATTCAACAACTAAACGAAAAGTTATATGCAAACGTCATTGTTTAAAATTGGAGATAAAACCTTAACCTCCCGCCTATTTTTAGGAACCGGGAAATTTGGTTCTAATCGTGAAATGGAAGAAGCCATTTTAGCATCAGGAAGTGAATTAGTTACCGTTGCTCTAAAACGCATCGATTTAGAAACTGAAACCGATGCTATTTTATCGCATCTACAACATCCAAACATTCATTTATTACCTAATACATCTGGTGCAAGAAATGCAAAAGAAGCTGTTTTTGCCGCTCAATTAGCCAGAGAAGCTTTAGAAACAAATTGGCTGAAACTAGAAATTCATCCGGATCCAAAATACTTAATGCCGGACCCAATTGAAACGCTGAAAGCAACAGAAGAATTGGCTAAACTTGGCTTTTTTGTTTTACCATACATACATGCTGATCCTGTTTTGTGCAAACACTTAGAGAACGCAGGAACTTCGGCCGTGATGCCGCTAGGTTCACCAATTGGAAGCAATAAAGGTTTGAAAACTATCGATTTTCTAGAAATTATTATCGAACAAAGCAATGTTCCTGTAATTATAGATGCCGGAATTGGTGCACCGTCTGATGCTGCAAAAGCAATGGAAATTGGTGCCGATGCTGTTTTGGTCAATACTGCAATTGCCGTCGCCGGAAATCCAAAATTAATGGCAGAAGCTTTTAAGGAGGCTGTCATTGCTGGTAGAAAAGCTTTTGAAGCTAAAATCGCTAATCAGCAGAATTATGCGGTTGCTTCTAGTCCTTTGATATCTTTTCTTTATGATTAAAATATTTAACCGCAAAGTTCGCAAGGTTTTTTCGCAAAGGCCGCCAAGCTTTGCGGACTTTTTAATCAGACGTAAAAAAGACAAAGCTTAGCGGCCTTTGCGTAATTCTTAGCGCTCTTTGCGGTAAAAAAAATCAATCCAATGAATACCTTTAAAGCCATTTTTCAGCAATACGATTGGGATTCCATTCAATCAAAAATATACCAGACTACATCAAAAGATGTAGAACGTTCTTTGTCTAAAACCAAACGCAATCTCAATGATTTTCTAGTTTTAATTTCTCCTGCTGCTCAAAATTATTTGGAGCAAATGGCTCAAGAATGCCATGAAATTACTAAAAAACGTTTCGGCAGAACCATTCAAATGTATGCGCCACTTTATCTAAGCAATGAATGCCAGAACATTTGCACATATTGCGGTTTTAGTTTAGACAATAAAATCAAACGAAAAACACTTTTAGATTCTGAAATAAAACTCGAAGTCGAAGCTTTAAAAAGTCTTGGCTTTGATCATGTTTTATTGGTAACCGGCGAAGCAAATTACACCGTAAATATTAATTATTTTCTGAATGCAATTGCCTTAATAAGAGAGCAATTTTCGATTATTTCGGTTGAAGTTCAGCCACTTTCAACCGAAGATTATGAACGTTTGCATGACGCCGGCGTGTATTCGGTTTTAGTGTATCAGGAAACCTATCATCAGGAAGTATACAAAAAATACCATACTAAAGGCAAAAAATCAAATTTCGATTATAGATTAGAAACTCCTGATAGAATTGGAACTGCAGGAATTCATAAAATAGGTTTAGGTGTTTTATTAGGTTTGGAAGACTGGCGTACCGATAGTTTCTTTAATGCTTTACATCTCGATTATCTTCAAAAGAAATATTGGCAGACCAAATATTCGGTTTCTTTTCCGAGACTTCGTCCGGCTGAAGGCATTATTGAACCTAACTTTATTATGGATGATAAAGATCTAACACAGCTTATTTGTGCGTATCGTTTGTGGAATGAAGATCTTGAAATTTCAATTTCGACAAGAGAAAATGAGAAATTCAGAAACAACATTATTCCAATTGGGGTAACGAGTATGAGCGCAGGATCTAAAACAAATCCAGGTGGTTATGTGGTTGATCAGCAATCTCTGGAACAATTTGAAATCAGCGATGAACGTTCCGCCAGAGAAATTGCACAAATTATAACAAACACAGGTTACGAACCTGTTTGGAAAGATTGGGACAAAATATACAGTCATAAAGTCGAAAGTTATAAAGTCTTAGAGTAAAATACTTTACTTTGATTCCGGCCTTTCTCTTGGACTTTTGATCTTCGACTTTACACTTTAAGACTTAAATTAAATGAGCATTATACAAGAATTTTTACGTTACAACAGACAAACAATCTTACCTGAAATTGGAGACGAAGGCCAGGAAAAACTGAAAAAAGCAAAAGTTTTGGTTATTGGCGCCGGTGGTTTGGGTTGTCCCATCTTGCAATATATAGCCACAGCTGGTGTCGGTTTTATTGGAATTATGGATTATGATACAATTGAAATTCACAATTTACACCGACAGATTTTATATACTGAAAAAGAAATTGGTCAGCAAAAAACTCTTGTTGCTACAGAAGTGGTTTCAAAACTAAATCCCTTAATAGAAGTACTCGCAATAACTGAAAAACTAACGATTGAAAATGCCAATCAAATTATTCAACAGTATGATATTGTTGTAGACGGTTCAGATAATTTTGCAACACGTTATTTAGTAAACGATACTTGTGTTACTTTGCAAAAACCATTGGTTTACGGGAGTATTTTAAAATTTGAAGGTCAGATTGCCGTTTTTAATCATAACGGAAGTAAAAATCTGCGTGACATATTTCCTGAAATGCC
Source organism: Flavobacterium sp. NPDC079362 (assembly GCF_050267765.1). Lineage (NCBI taxonomy): Bacteria > Pseudomonadati > Bacteroidota > Flavobacteriia > Flavobacteriales > Flavobacteriaceae > Flavobacterium > Flavobacterium sp. NPDC079362. Next base: position 11,859 of record NZ_JBNNFM010000019.1, read on the forward strand.
GGATCCAAAGGATGTTCCAAATTGCAATTTAAATGGTGTTTTGGGTACTTTGCCGGGAATTATAGGAACAATGATGGCGCACGAAACCCTAAAGTTAATTTTGGATCTACCTACTTTAAAAAATGAATTAGTACTTTTTAATACGCTGAATTATAGTTTTACAAAATTGAATTTTTAAAAAAAAATATATTTACAATAGAGTATAAATTACACTCCTTTATTTTTCTAAAATAGACATAAACTCTTCACGATCGATTTCCCGACAACCTAAACTCTCTAAATGTGGATTATAAACCTGACAATCTAAAAGTTTATAATTCTCTTTTTTTAAATAATTTGCCAAAGCTATAAAAGCAACTTTCGAAGCATTTGATACTTTCGAGAACATACTTTCGCCACAAAATACATGACCCAGATCGATTCCGTACAAACCTCCTACCAAAACCTCATCTTGCCAAACCTCAACAGATTTTGCAATTCCCTGCTGATTCAGTTTACAATAAGCATCGATCATTTCGTTTGAAATCCATGTTCCGTCCTGACCATCACGTTTTATGTTTTGGCAATTTGAAATCACAGCTTCAAAGTTTTGATTAAAAGTAATTTTAAACTGATTTCGATTCAGGATATTACGCATGCTTTTAGACACAATTAATTCATCTAAAAATAAAACCATTCTGGGATCCGGAGACCACCAAAGTATTGGATCTCCTTCATTAAACCAGGGGAAAATTCCACTTTTGTAAGCTAACTTCAATCGTTCCGGATCTAAATCGCCGCCAATGGCAAGAATACCTTCTTCATCGGCTTCTGAAACCGGGGGAAAAAACAAATCGTTGAATACGTAATACATCTTTTAAAATAAAAATTCCAATCCTGAGGCTTCGGGATAAATTCCAAATTACAAACACCTGACTTCTACAATCTTGTCATTTCGACGAAGGAGAAATCACACTAGCTGGTCAACAACAATTGTCTGTATTCTTTGACGAGTTTTGTGTGTGATTTCTCCCTTCGGTCGAAATGACATAAAATGCGTTGAGTTTCTAATACAAAAAATTCCAAACTCCAATTGCATATTTATGAATTGGAATTTGGAATTTGACTTTCTGACTTTAAACCTTTTTAGAAAGGTAAATCGTCCGGTTCGTCTTCGTTTAAGTTTGTAGCCGGAGCAAAAGTCTCTGCTGTAGGCATTGCCGGAGTCTGTCCAGGACCTTCTGGCGCTACTCTTTCGATTCTCCAACCTTGAATACTATTGAAATATCTGGTTTCTCCTTGTGGATTAACCCATTCTCTTCCTCTTAAATTGATAGAAACTTTTACTGCCTCACCTTGTTTGTAGCTACTTAATAAATCGCATTTATCTTGTGTAAATTCGATCAAAATATGCTGTGGATACTGCTCATCTGTGGTAACAACCAACTCTCTTTTTTTGAATGCAGCACTAACTTGTTGCTCTGGGTTCACCACTTTTACTTTTCCTGTAACTTCCATCTTCTTCTATATTAATTATTGTTTCTTTTCTATTTTTTTTGCTAAAAGCACTTTCCATGCCGATGAAATATCATCGTTATTCAAATATTTTTTAGCTTCTAAATGTAGCTTTTCCTGATCGTCGGAACTTAATACTCCTTTGACCGAAAAGTTTTCTTTCACAAATATACTAACTTCTTCTGTTGTAGGCAAGGCTTCAATGTTACCTAATTTCCCGAGATCATTTCCGTCAAAAACGGTGCTTTTCCTGATATAATTCGGGATTACATCTACTCCAACGCCTAATGTTGTCAAGGGTTTTGGGACTTCAAAAAGTCCCGCATTAGATCTTGAATACCAATTACTTCCTAATCTCGAAACCAGGTCTATTTTATGTTGATCGATAGCACCATTTTCATCTAAAACAGCTTCGTGAATATGAATTTTCACCACTTCACAAAGAATCAAATTCCCTGCTCCGCCCTGATCTCCTAACGGAATAATCTGCGTGACTTTGCACTCAAACTGCACGGGAGACTCTTTTACACGATACGGTTTTACAAAATCTGACGGAATTTGTGTTAATCCGGCTTTGATAAATTCGTTTACTCCTTCTCCATATTCAGTACTGGCTAATGATGTTTGCTGTACCATATCATAATTGACTACATTGATTACCACTTCGCGAGTTGCTTCGGCATTGATCAAAGTATGTTTTATGGTATTATCACGAACACGACGCGCTGGCGAAAAAACCAAAATTGGCGGATTGGCACTGAACACATTAAAAAAACTAAAAGGCGACAAATTCGGGATTCCTTTTGTACTTATTGTACTTGCAAAAGCAATAGGCCTTGGCCCAACTGCACTTTGCAGATAACCTTGCAGTTTTACCGTTGTAATTTCTTTAGGATCGATGCTAATCATAGAATTTTTCTTTTTAACCGAATCTCATTTCCGCAACTGCAAAAGTATAGAAATCGTTTCTGCCAAAGAAATAGTTTTAGATTTAAAAACAAAAAATCTTTAGAGGCTTACAAAATATTAAATGTGTTTATTTCGTTATATTTATACCTCAAAAAATATTTTATGTCTTTTTCCGAAAGAAGAAATACAACCCGGTGGATTATTGTTTTCATTTCCTTTTTAATCATTTCTTTGATTCTCTGGAACACTTATACTTTTTTTCAAATTTTTAAAAACGAAGAAAGACTTAAGATGAACCTTTGGGCCAATGCTCAAAAAACATTAGTGAATGCGGATGAGAATACTGATCTGGATTTACCTCTTGATATTTTAAACAACAATACATCTGTTCCTGTTATGCTCACGATGTACGACAAGGTGATTAGTTCTGTGAATGTTCCTGAAGAAATCCTTGCAGACAAAAAGAAATCTATGTCGTATTTAAAAAATCTAAAGAATGAAAACGAACCTATCATTATTGAATATGCTCCCGGAAAACATCAGCGAGTTTATTATGGAAATTCGGCTTTAATCAATAAGCTTAAATATTATCCGGTTGCGTTATTGCTGATTATATTTTTATTTGGTGCTTTAATTTATAACTTTTATAAAAGCACTAAAATGGCCACTCAAAACAAACTTTGGGCAGGAATGGCAAAAGAAACAGCGCACCAGATTGGGACGCCTTTATCTTCTTTAATAGGCTGGGTTGAGATTTTAAAGACTGAAGACATTGATCCATCCATAACAACAGAGATCGAAAAAGATATTGAACGTTTGCAGACTATCACAGATCGTTTTTCTAAAATTGGTTCTGTTCCTGTCTTAGAAGAACATGATATTATTGCCGAAACCCTGAATACTTATGAATATTTGCAATCTCGTTTTTCTAAACAAGTTGCTTTTTCTTATCACGGTTCAAAAGAACCAATATTAGTGATGATAAATCCAACATTGCACAGTTGGACGATCGAAAATTTAGTAAAAAATGCCATTGATGCCATGAAGGGAAAGGGAACCCTGGATCTTCAAATCGAACAGGATGCGCATCATGTAAAAATAAATGTAAAAGATTCCGGAACCGGAATTCCGAAGAGTCAATTCAAATCGATTTTTGAACCTGGTTTTACCACTAAAAAACGCGGCTGGGGATTAGGGCTTTCCTTAACCAAACGAATTGTTGAAGAATACCATGCCGGAAAAATAAAAGTGCTACATTCTGAAATTGGAAAAGGAACTACTTTTCAAATTTCATTAAATAAAAAAGTGCAGTAAAACAATTTACTGCACTTTTCCTATTTTTACTTTGTCAAATCAAGTAGATCCGAAACCCTTTATGTTCAATCAGGACTTGGCTTCGACTTCGCTCAGCCTGACATCCGTCAAAACAAAAATCTTACACTTACAAATTTGCCTGAATACTTTTAGCCAAAGCTTCAAATTCTTCTTTAGAAAGTGATACTTTATTATGAAAACGCATTTCATCCATTTCGTTTAACGGAATCAAATGAACGTGCGCATGGGGAACTTCTAATCCTACAACTGCCATACCTACTCTTTTGCAAGGAACGGTTTTCTCTATAGCAATTGCAATTTTCTTAGAAAACTTCATTAATCCTAAATACAACTCATCATCCATATCAAAAATCTTATCGATTTCTTGTTTTGGAATGCACAGCGTATGTCCTTTAGCATTTGGGTTTACATCTAAAAAAGCCAAATAATTATCGTCTTCAGCAATTTTATATGCAGGAATTTCTCCGTTTACTATTTTGGTAAATATGCTCATTGCGTAATCGTTAATTTGGTAAATCGTTTAATCGGTTAACCAATTAAACAAATAGACGGTTAAACTATTTAGTCTCTTGTAATTTCTAATATTTCAAATTTCAAAACTCCGTTTGGAACTGTGATTTCTGCTACTTCTCCAACAGATTTCCCTAGTAAACCTTTTCCAATAGGAGAAGTTACAGAGATTTTTCCCGTTTTCAAATCGGCTTCACTTTCCGCAACAAGCGTGTACTTCATTTCCATTCCGTTGCTTTGGTTCTTAATTTTCACATTAGAGAGTACCAATGCTTTCGAAACATCAAGTTGTGATTCGTCTATTAATCTTGCATTAGAATACACTTCTTCCATTTTAGAAATTCTCATTTCTAATAAACCTTGTGCTTCTTTTGCTGCATCATATTCGGCGTTTTCAGATAAATCACCTTTGTCTCTTGCTTCTGCTATATCTTGAGATGCCTTTGGTCGCATTACACTTTTTAAATGCTCCAACTCATCTTTTAATTTTTTTAATCCTTCTGCTGTATAATAAGATACTTTACTCATAACTTCGTCGTTTATATAAATACAAAAAATCCCATCGGGACGGGATTTTGTATTACAAATATACTATTATTTTTAATAGTACATAATTATATGTTAATCATATAAAAATCAAATCTAAATAAATTATTTTTGTTTCACTAATTCTTATTAAAATAATGAAAAAATTCTGGCTCTTAACCCTGTTTATTTCTGTGCTTTTCTCTTGTAGCGATAATAACTTAAGCAACAAAAATCCTAACATACCCAGTTATCCGGTTAACTTATCAATTGATATGAATCTACCTGCTTACTCTAATCTTAAGTTTGTGAGCAATGGTATTATAATTCCTAATTATGGTGCAAAAGGAATTATTATTTTTAATGCCGGAAGTGGTTATAATGCCTTTGATGCTGCGTGTCCTAATCAAGCCGTAAATTCATGCGTTGCAATGACAATAAACGGAATAAATGCTTTATGTTCTTGCGACAAATCAGAATATAGCTTGTTTACCGGACTTGGAGGTAAGGAATATCCATTGAAACAATATCGTGTCGAAGTAAGCGGAACCGTGATTCACGTTTATAATTAATATAAAAAAAGCCTGAAAAATTTAATTTTCAGGCTTTTTTTATATCACATATCCTTAAAACTTCAAAGTCAATCCTGCCAGGAAATTAATTCCTGCCTGCGGATAATAGGACGGATAAATATCCCACATTGCTCCGTTTGAAACATATTTTTTATCCAGAATATTATTTACTAAACCGGTAATCATAATTGATTTAAAAATAGATTTTGGTTTTATTTCGTAAGATATATTCAAATCGTTTACAAAGTAATCTGCTAGTTTAGCTGCAGGCAATTCGATATTGTTCATGTATTGTTCTCCAACATATTTTTGTAATAAAGAAATATGAAAATTCTCCATTGGACTATACACAATAATATTTCCGGCAATAACATTTGGCGAATAAGCAATATCCGTTGTTCCGTAGTATTGTCCTTCGACAGCAAGATCAACATTTTTATTACTGCTTAAAGTGAAGTTTGGTCTAAGAAGGAATTTTTCAGAAAGTTTTATTGTCGCATCAACTTCAAATCCTAAACGGTAACTTTTTTCAGTATTAGCACGTATTGGAGCTCCAACATCATCTAATCTTCCGGTTAAAATCAACTGATCTTTATAGCCCATATAGTAGAAATTAGAATTCAATTGAAATTTCTCTGAATTGAATCTCCAGCCTAATTCAAAATCATTTAATTTTTCAGGTTTCACATTTCCGCCTTCATAATCGGTTCTGTTAGGTTCACGATTAGCACGTGCGTAAGAAAAGTAAAGTGTGTTCTTTTGATTGATTTCGTAATTTAAACCTGCTTTTGGATTAAAGAAATTGAATGTATCATCAACTATTCCTGTTTCTTTACTATTGGCTTTATATTGTACTCTTCTGTATTGCAAATCACCGTAAAAACTTAATTTTTCAGTAAACTGATAATTTGCTTTTGCAAAAATATTTCCATCTGTTTTTGTCGAATAATCATCGTAATAATGATCTCCTAATTCAGACTGAGAAGCATATCTGGCCCAGATTACTTTTCCGTAATGATCGCCTTCGTATTTATTCCAGCCTCCGCCTAAGATAACGTCTAGTTTTTCGTCTTTATACTTTACTGAAAAAGTCGTTCCGTAGAAATCATTGTCTAACCATTTCTGACGAATTAAATCTGTTTCTGAAATAGTTCCAACCGGAGCTAAATTGTACTCAGACATAACAGCATCTTCTTTGTAGTTTTCAAAGTAACCTTTTCCTTTTGTATAATGAAGGGCTAAATTTGTGCTCCATTTATCAGAAAATGATTCGCTCCAATGCAACTGATAATGGTTCTGATCATAATTATCCGTTTCATTATCATAATAACGAATATTTCCTGCTTCGTCTGTATATTCTCCTGCAGAATTATAAGTACGATCTGAATTTAGTTTTTCAGCATCAATTCCGTTCCAGGATTGATATGTTTTTTGTGTTCCGCCAAAAACCAAGGCTTTAATTAAGGTAGTTTTTCCAACATACGTTCCTTGCAGAAAATAGGATTTCAGGTCTGAACTGGCGCGATCTACATAACCATCAGACTTAATGGTAGACAAACGTCCTGCCAACTCAAAATGATCGTTTAATAAACCTGTACTGAATTTTACCGTATTTTTATTTGAATTGAAACTACCATAAGAACTGGAAATTTCTCCTGTTGGTTTTGAAGCATAACTATCTGTAAGCATATTTAAACTCGCACCAAACGCTCCGGAACCATTTGTCGAAGTTCCTACACCGCGCTGTAACTGCAGACTTTCTACAGATGAGGCAAAATCCGGCATATTTACCCAAAATGTTCCCTGACTTTCAGAATCGTTATAAGGAATTCCGTTGATCGTTACGTTTACTCTTGTAGCATCACTACCACGAACTCTGATCCCGGTATACCCTATTCCGCCTCCCGCATCAGAAGTAGTAACAACAGATGGTAAATAATTCATTAGAACAGGGATATCCTGTCCGAGATTTCTAAATTTAATTTCTTTTTTATCCATATTACTAAATGTAACCGGAGTTTTTGCAGTAACACGAACTGCTGAAACTAACACATCATCAAGTTTATTGACTTTGGTTGAATCTTGTTCCTGTGAAATAGAAGAAAGAGAATAGAGGAAAGAAAATAGAATAAAGAAAATAGATTTGGTTCTGTCCATTTTTTGAACCTTAGAACCTTTGCAACTTAGTACCTCAGTACCTTTAATAATAGTTTTCATTCGTAAAGAATTACGAATAAAAGGGGGAATTATTCTTTGTTAAATTAATAAATGTTTCACGACAAAATATAGTGTGCACGCTAAAATTGTCGTTTATTTCCCTTAGCGACATTACTCGCTCAGGTTCGTTGGGTATGATCTCAGCTCGTTATTTAGAGCACCCCTTTGAGACAGTGCAAATGTAGTGTTAAAAAACAAATTCCAAAAATTAAATTCAAAATTCCAAAACTTCATTCTAAATACCTTATAATTAGAACTTTAACTTAAATCAGGTTTCTTACGAGATTGTTTTCTATCAGAAATATTCTTTTTGTCTTTGATTCGTTTTTTGATAACTGATTTGGGAATCTTAGTTGCTTTACGGACTTTAGGAACAAATAATCCTTTTTTGATTATTTCCAGAAAACGCTTTATGACAATATCTTTGTTTTTTAGCTGGCTCCTGTCTTCATCACAATTTAAGATAAGGATATTTTCCGTTGTCAAACGCGATGCAATATTAGTTAGCAAAAGCAATTTTTCTTCTTCAGATAAAGCTTGCGAAGTATTTAGATCAAAAGTCAAGACTACTTTTGACGAAACCTTGTTTACGTTTTGTCCGCCTGCACCACTACTTCTAACGGCTTTAAAACTTAACTCTGATATGATTTTTTCGATATCCATTATTGTGGTTGATGTGCTGCTTTTAATAAATCGTTTACTGTTTTCACCGGATTAAAAGTAATCAATGGTACTGCCACAAAAATGGTTAACCAATTTGCCATTGCACCATTCCATAATCCAGGCAATTCATAGCTTTTTACTATTTCTCCGTCAACACTTTTCTCCACTATAAAACCTGCTTTCTGATCTACAAATTGCAGTAAATCAAACTTCTCATTTTTATAATTTTTAATACCGCAAACCAAATCAACCGGATTAAAATGGGTTGCTTCGGCTAAAATGTCCTGCTGCTTTTTATTTGATAAATCGACCTGGGAAGTTTCTACTATCTGCAAGGAAACTCCGCCTTTAGAATTCCTTACCCAAAATGGGCCTCCCCCGGGTTCCCCTTCATTTTTTACCATTCCGCAAACCCTGATTGGTCTGTCTAACAATTCTTTTATCTTACTGATTTTGTTTTCAACAGTAAACTTATTAAAATCACTATTTAATTCAATGTTGAGCTTCTGCATTAAAAAAGCAACAATTTCTTCGATATTTTTTTCTTTTATTTCCTGCTTTTCAATAGCATTCAAATAACTAAAAACCTGTTGCTGTACTTCAAGCAAAACTCCTGCTAAAGCTTTTTTATATAACTCGATTTTATCAATATGATTTTGAATTACATTGTCTATATTTTTTATAAAAATAATATCTGAATCGAGTTCTTTCAAATTCTCAATTAGCGCTCCATGACCTCCGGGCCTAAATACCAAATTATTATTTTTATCTCTAATTGGTTTGTTTTTTTCATCTACAGAAATAGAATCTGTACTTTTATTTTGATAGGAATAACTAATATTTATCTGACTCCCTGATGCTTTTTCTACTTTTTTCTTAAGTACCTCAACTTCATTTTCAAATAGACTCTGATGTGCTTCTGAGACTGTAAAATGCAAATTAGAAACTTGATTTGATGTTGCATAATGCACACATTCATTCAAATGTTCTTCGATTGGGTTTGCTATATGTGTTTTATATTTATGAAATGGCAATACTGCTTTTGGCTTATTTGCAAAATCAAAATAATCTGGTGACAATAAAGTTTTTATAAAATAATAGTTTTTATAATCTCTGTCTAAAGTTTCAAAATCGGGATAAATTTCTCTAAGCTTTTTATCTATACTTTCAAAAAACGGAAATTTATCGAGCGCTACGATAAAAATAGACAGATTGCTGTCTTTTTTTCTATTGATGTAAGCGTTTATTGTTTCTTTTTCAATGTCGAAATCCTTCAGAAAAGCAGTTAAAAACTTAAACATTCTACTTGCTGCACCAGAGGCCGGCACAAACTTTTTTAGTTTAAGTTTCTCTTTCTGAAGATCAAAAAAATGAGCCTTTTCTTTGAATTCAGCTTCTGACAAACTCAAAATTCCGTTATTAATAGTTGCCGGACTTATTAAATTAGCTTTTGCAATTCCGTTTTTAAAAATTTCTAACTGACTCACTATTTTATCATAAGGAATTCCATGATTGTATATCTGAACAAAATCAGCTGACGAAATACCATGCTGTTTTGCAATCGACAAATTATCGATAATTGCTGTCGCTTTTGCCAAACGGCTTTCTTTATTACCTGAAAGTGTTATAAATGGCTTTTTTGCATCAATTAAAGATTGTTTAAAAACTGAAAAAACAGTTTCCCTGCCATCCGAAGTATCTCTGATATCGTCTTTTTCCCAAGGAACATCTATATCTGTAAGGAAAAACAAATCGTAATCATGTTCTAGTGCGGCTTCGTTTAAAAGTGGATCACAGAAACCATAATACATCTCAGAAAAAACTTTGGTAACCATTAAATTAGTATCAGAAAACAAATATTTTTTTGCTGAAGCAAGTTTTCTGTTTTCTAATGCAACCTGACCATAGGCAATAGGCATCATATCATCAGCAACACAAATATGCTGATTCTCTTCCCATTTTTCCTGCAAATAATCACGTGCAAATTCAGGAACCCATTCCGTCACATAATATTCTGCAAGTTGTTTTGCCAATGTCGTTTTTCCTGTACTTTCAGGACCAAACAAAGCAATTTTTATGATAGCTGTTTTTTGCTGTCTAAGATTTTTCTCCATTCTAAATAAGCTGAAATAGCCAAAATTGTAAAAATTAAATATTGTAGCGACAACATCCCTAAGCCGCGATACGCATAAAGAGGCACTACAATAATATCGCCAATAATCCAAAGTGTCCAGTTTTCGATTTTTTTCTTGGCCATGTACCACATTCCTGCAAAAAATATTCCTGACGAAATCATGTCTACATAATTGTCTTTGTGGATCTCGTAATCAAAATATTTATAAATTCCGAAAACTACAAAAACGGTTACAAAGAACAGTAAAATTCCGATTATTTTTTCATTAAAATTAGTTCTCGTAATCGGTAAATTATCTTCTAGAGCTCCTCCTTTTGACCACATATACCAACCGTAAATACTCATAATCGAGAAGTATCCATTAATAATCATATCACCAATATAACCCGCAATATATAATAGATAAACAGATATTACCGTGGCAATTAAACCTGTTGGATATACCCAAATATTTTCTTTTTTAGCAAACCAGACACTCAAAATTCCACAAACAAAAACTAAGAACTCTAAAGCAATATGCCATAAAGGAGCATTTTTGTAACTTTCAAGAAAAAAATCTATCATTGGATTTCGTCGTTTTTGGTTTGTTCTTATAGTGGCCGTAAAAGTAAAAGTTTTTTAATCCCGAAGAACTATTTTGAATAAATTATATTTGTACTAACGCTAAAACCAAATTATGATTGCAATTGAGGTGTTGGAAAAATATGGAGCCCTGAAAAAATCTTTCGATAAAAGTGAGATTATTTTTGAAGAAGGCAATCTTCCAACGCACTATTACCAAATTATTTCCGGCGAAATCAAAATGAGTAATTATAATGATGATGGCCGTGAATTTATTCAGGGTATTTTTTATAAAGACCAGTCTTTTGGTGAACCACCATTATTCTTAAATCAAAATTATCCGGCCAATGCTATTGCTGTTGAAAATTCAGAGGTTCTTTTATTGCCCAAAAATAAGTTCATGAAATTGCTGGAAGAAAATCCAAAAGTCAGCATTAAGATAATAGAGAATTTAGCGCAGCGATTGTATTATAAATCAGTTATGGCCGCCGAAATGTCTACGCAAGAACCGGAGCATCGGGTTTTAAAATTAATTGACCACGGAATTGCTTATTTTAATTTTAAAAAAGAGGAAAACGGTTACCTCATCAATTTTACCAGACAACAAATTGGAGACTTAACGGGTTTACGTGTTGAAACGGTGATCAGAACGATTAAATCTTTAGAAAAAAAGGGTGTTCTTAAAATTATAAACAGAAAAGTATACCGATAAAAAAGTTCTTGTTTTATGATTTTAATCATAAATAGGAGCTCTAAAGTGCTTGTACCTTTGTTACTCTAAAAACAAATATTATGACACTTTATCAAACAACATTCGAAAATTTCAATAAAAACTATATGGGTTCTGCAGCAATGGCTGTTATTGGTCAAAGCTGTTTAGGTGGCGCCGCTGCAATGTATATCCTTTCTCATGGAACCTCTATTGGACAAATGATTCAATTGGCAATTATCGTATTGGCTTGTGTTTTTGCCAACACTTCAATTTTAGCACAGATGAAACACAAAGTGGTTTTTAACCTTATTATTTTAAGTGCTTTATTAAGTGTTTTACTTATATTTCTGAATAGTTTTGTACTATGAGAAAACAAATAGAAAACAGAGCTGATATCTCATTTTTAGTCCATCAGTTTTATGCTAAAATAAGAGCCGATGAAGAAATTGGCTTTTATTTTAATACCATGATTAAGGATTGGGATGCCCATCTTGAAAAGCTGACTGATTTTTGGGAAACTAATCTATTTGCAGTAAAAAAATACAAAGGCAATCCGCATGCGGTACACAATGAAGTTGATGCTCATTTTGAGAGCAAAATTACCTCTAACGAATTTGGGATATGGCTGAACTATTGGTTCCAGACTCTTAACGAACATTTTGAAGGTGAGAATGTAGAAACGCTAAAACGTCGTGCCAGAAAAATGGGAACTTTTTTGTTTATGAGTATGTTTGAACACAGAAAGAAGATCGCGGAAGCCTCAACGGAATAAAACATTAACAAACTGTTTGTCATTTCGACGCAAGGAGAAATCACACTAGAAATTCGACAAAGATTAGTAAATTTAGGTACAGAATTACACGTGTGATTTCTCCCTTCGATCGAAATGACAAGATTGTGTTTTACCTAACTCGTCGAGTAATTTGGAATTTATTTATTGGGATTTAAAAAACCTGTTTTTCAAAAGCATACACTAAAGTAAAGTCCTGTCCTGAAGTATCTGATTTAATCTCTTTGTAATGCACATCAAAATCTACTACCAAATCATTAAAATGCAAACTTGCTTCTGTTTGATTTTTATCTAACGAAAAAGCATTTACTCTGATATGATCCTTGAAACTGATTCCTTTTTCGTTTCTGATTTTAAAGATCGCTTCTTTTGCTCCCCAAATTACAGTAAGCTCCTTAATATAATTGGTTGTGTTTTGAGTATTGAGATAACTATTTTCAGTATCTACAAATTTATCAGCGATTCTTAAGATTTTCTCACGTTGCAATTCCATGTCGATTCCTACGGTTTCGTCACTAATTATAATTGCTGCAAAATCGTGGGAATGTGTAATCGAAATATGATTGTGACAATTAAAATAAGGTTTCCCAAATTCGTCATAATGCATTTCGTGGTCTGTAAAACCCATTTCCTGTATCAACATACGAACGCTCAAAAAAGCACGCTGGTGCATTTGAGACTTCATTCCGTTAAGTCTTTGCTGCGTTTTTTCTTTTAACACTACTTTGCCCAATAACTCCTCAAATGATTCTGTTATGTGCCAAACTAAGATTTTGGTAGTTGCGTTGAATTGTATGGTTTGAAATAAAGGCATTCTTTTTTAATTATGAATTATGAGTTTTAAGTTATGAATTATTTTCCGGATTTGAAAACTGAACTTCTTATTTAACGTCTGGTGTTTCTAGCCCTGATGGGAGCGGCATCCTTTTTCTTCCGCGGCAGCGGAAGGAAAAGATATAGCGGACAGCAGGAAATAGCTCCTAACTTTTAATATCATCTTATAATAAGTAAATTATTTAGCTAAAGTTCAAAAGATTAAGAAATTAAACATTTCACAAATCTTATGGAAAGTAGTCAGAATTAAAAACCTATTCCGTAAATTTGCAAAAATTTTACAATTACAAATATACTATAAATGAGTACTACAACTACGCCTTTTGTGGCTTTCAAAGTAAAAGACATCTCTCTAGCGGCTTGGGGAAGAAAAGAAATTGAATTAGCTGAAGCTGAAATGCCAGGTTTAATGGCTCTTCGCGCTGAATATAAAGACGAACAACCTCTTGCAGGTGCTCGTATCGCAGGATGTTTGCACATGACTATCCAGACTGCAGTTTTGATCGAAACTTTAATCGCTCTTGGTGCAGAGGTTACTTGGTCTTCTTGTAACATTTTCTCTACTCAGGATCAGGCTGCTGCTGCTATTGCTGCTGCAGGAATTCAGGTTTATGCATGGAAAGGTCTTGATGAGCAATCATTTGACTGGTGTATTGAGCAAACTTTATTCTTTGGTGAAGACAGAAAACCATTGAACATGATCTTAGATGATGGTGGAGATTTAACAAACATGGTTATTGATCGTTTCCCGGAATTGGTTCCTGGAATCAAAGGATTGTCTGAAGAAACTACAACTGGAGTTCACAGACTTTACGAAAGAGTAAAAGCCGGAACTTTGCCAATGCCTGCAATCAACATTAATGACTCTGTTACTAAATCTAAATTTGATAACAAATACGGTTGTAAAGAATCTGCAGTAGATGCTGTTCGTCGTGCTACTGACTTAATGTTAGCTGGTAAAAGAGTTATCGTTTGCGGATACGGTGATGTTGGAAAAGGAACTGCTGCTTCTTTCAGAGGTGCAGGATCTATTGTAACAGTTACTGAAATTGACCCAATTTGTGCTTTACAAGCTGCAATGGACGGTTATGAAGTTAAAAAATTAAACACTGTTGTTGCTAATGCTGATATCATCATTACAACTACAGGAAATAAAGATATCGTTCTTGGATCTCATTTCGAACAAATGAAAGACAAAACTGTTGTTTGTAACATTGGGCACTTTGATAACGAAATTGATATGGCTTGGTTGAACAAAACTCACGGTGCATCTAAAATCGAAATCAAACCACAAGTTGACAAATATACTATCGCTGGAAAAGACATCATCATTCTTGCTGAAGGTCGTTTGGTAAACCTTGGTTGTGCTACAGGTCACCCAAGTTTTGTAATGAGTAACTCATTTACCAACCAAACTCTTGCTCAAATCGAATTATGGAAAAACAGTGCGGCTTACAACAATGACGTTTATATGTTACCTAAACATTTAGATGAAAAAGTTGCTGCTTTGCACCTTGCTAAATTAGGAGTTGAATTGGAAACTTTACGTGACGATCAGGCTGCTTATATTGGTGTTTCGGTTGAAGGTCCATTCAAACCAGAGTATTACAGATACTAATCTATTTTAGATTGTAGATAAACGATCTAAGATTTTAGATTTATAGAAACCCTTGCAGAAATGTGAGGGTTTTTTATTTCAACTCTGTCTTGTCCAGAATCAACAAATCGTTTATTTTTACAAATAAACACATTTCTTACAAAAAAATATATTTTTAAAAAATAAGTTCTTAATTTTAAAAATAAAAACAAGTCCCTATTTATCAAACACATAAACCTTGTAATCTTGAAAAAAACATCTTATTTGTTCCTCTACTTGTTTTTATTTAGCCTCCCGCAAATTATTTTTTCTCAGGAAAAGAAACCCAAAGTCGTTTTAGTTTTAAGTGGTGGTGGTGCAAAAGGAATTGCACATATTCCGCTTTTACAAAAACTAGATTCTTTGCACATTGTTCCTGATCTTATTGTTGGGAATAGTATGGGCAGTATTATAGGTGGCTTGTATGCTATGGGATATTCTGGTGATAGCATCGAAAAATTAACCAAAAACATTATCTGGGATAAATTGCTTGGCGGAGGTCAGTCTTTAAAATCTGCCAGTGTAGAAGAAAAAAGAGAATTTCAGCGATACTTAGTTGGAATAG
Organism: Flavobacterium sp. NPDC079362; assembly: GCF_050267765.1. Lineage (NCBI taxonomy): Bacteria > Pseudomonadati > Bacteroidota > Flavobacteriia > Flavobacteriales > Flavobacteriaceae > Flavobacterium > Flavobacterium sp. NPDC079362. The sequence goes on from NZ_JBNNFM010000019.1 coordinate 27,316, forward strand.
GTGTTAAGGACAAAAAACTAAACAGCGTTGGCTCTCTTTTGAATGATCAAAATTTAAGAGAACTTCTTTCTGAATTAACTTATCCTGTATACAATATTAAAGATTTTGACAGCCTGCCAATACCATTTAGAGCCATGGCTACCGATTTGTCTGAAGGAAAAGAGGTCGTTTTAAGCAAAGGCAGTCTTGCTTATGCCATGAGAGCGAGTATGTCGCTGCCCGCTATTTTCAAGCCCATGGCCTACGAAAAAACAGTATTGGTTGATGGCGGTGTTATGAATAATTTCCCTACAGATGTTGCCAAACAAATGGGCGCGGATATTATCATTGGCAGTGATGTTGGGGGCGGATTGGAACCAATAGATAAACTGAACAATCTTGTGACTATATTGACCCAAACCAGTATGTTTCCTAGTAATATCAAAAATCCTGAAAACCGAAAACTCTGCACGATCTTGGTCGATCATTTGCCAAACTTGCGTTTTTCTACTGCTGATTTTGCAGATAGCAAAGAAATCTACAAAGACGGTAAAATTGCCACAACAGAAAACCTTCCGGCTTTAATCGCATTATCCCAACAATTAAAAGGATTTAAGCAACGAACTCATCAATTGCCTAACATACCCGGAGATTTTACTCTTGACACAATTGTTTACAAAAGAATCAGTCCGGAAAATCTTGCTCTGGTATTGGGAAGAATAAATCTTAAAACAAATATAAAATATACCACCAAAGATTTAATAGCGGGCATTAACAGAGCCATGGGTACGAATCTTTTTGACGAGATCTCGCACAGTTTTTTCATCAAAGATGGCGACAAGCTTGGGGTAACAATAATTGGATATGAGCGTGCCAAAAACCAACTCAACACATCATTACATTACGATACTTACAGAGGTGTTGGAATCATTTTTAATTACACCGCCAGAAATGTTCTTGCCAGAGCATCCCGGCTTCTTGCAACAATAGATATTGCAGAGCAGCCAAAAGCAAGAATTAATTTTCAGAAAAATTTTGGAAAAAACAGAGACTGGTGGTGGGCATCTGAAATGTACGGGGCTTTTTTAAGGCAAGAAATTTATATCAATGGCAAAGCCTCAGATAACATTCTTTATAACTCTTTTGAGTTCAATAATGAAATCAATAGAAACATAAATTCCCTTAAAAGTTATTTTGGTTATGGCTTAAATTATCACTACACCAATTTAAAGCCTAAATACAACAGAGAATACAATCCTAACTCAATCAATATCAAGGATTACTCTTTAAACAGCATAGAAGTAAACATGCATTATTCATATAATAATATGGATAAAGTTTTCTTTGCTGAACATGGAACAATTATAAAGGCAAATGTAACCCGATCATTGTTATCAGATGTCTACACTTCTTTTAATGATCCAGATAAAACAACTACCTCAGGCGCAACTAATGGATATACAAAACTTGGTTTTAGTTTTGAAAAAAGAGCGCTCATAAATAAGAAGATTACAGGAATCATTGGTTTTGATTCTTATTTTATTTTTCAGGACAGACTTAAGGACAGTCAAATCTCATTTTCGGAACTTGGGTATGCTTCAAAATATTTCTTAGGAGGAATTATACCGAGTTCTGGCAGTAATCGTTTTTCTTTTCCCGGCCTGAAAGAAGACGAACTCAATGTTACACAATATATAGGCTTAAATCTTGCCTCTCAAATAAATCTTATGGGAAAAATATATCTGACTCCTCATTTTAATATTGCAACTGTAGGTTTTGACGCTTTTGACGAATACATTAAGGATGCATTTAGTCCTAAAGGAAAGTGGGACAATAACATTGAACCAAGCCTTGTATTATCCGGAGGAGCCGCTATTTCTTATCAGTCCATTTTAGGCCCAATTCATTTTGATACTTCCTGGATTAATAATATAGACAAAGTGAGATTATTTTTTAGTGTCGGATTCTCATTCAATCCTTAAAAACGATAAGCCTCAAAAAATCGACAAATTTAGTTATTCATCACGCCAAATCAGAAATCTTTGATCGTTAATCTTCAATCTAAAATCTCCTGACTTAATGACATTGGCTCCTATGCCTCATGCTCACGCAAACCAATAACATCATTTTAATCAGATATTATATATGTTTCTTAAGTTTAAGTTTTACTTTTGAAATTCAAATCCCCAATATCTAAAACCTAATTATGAGAACACGCCTATTTTTAATGTTAATAATATTGTTGCCTTTTTTTACTAATGCTCAATCTAGTCTGCAAAGGCAAATGCAAGCATCAAATTCAATGGTGCGACAACAAAATCAAATGTTTTTGCAACAACAGCAACAACAACGTATGATGGCAAGCATGATGAACAACATCGAAACAAAAGAATCCAAATTAGCCAAGGAAGAAAAAAAATTCAAAAAAATTCAGGAAAAAATAAAACAAAAAGAAGCTGACTTAACGACAAAAAACGATGAATTAAAAAGTCTTGAAATTAGCTCACAAAACAATAATTCTGACATTATAAGAGATATTGAAAAAGCTAAAAAAGAAGTTGCAAAGTCTGAAGAAAAAATAAGTAAATCTAAAACAGCTATTGAAAAAAGTTCGAATAAAATTCAGGATTTGCAAAACCAGATACTAGCCGATAAAATCAAAAAAGCAGAATTAGAGAAACAACACGAAGAAGAGAAGAAATTAAAAGAAGAGGAAAAAAGATTAAAGGAAGAGGAAAAAGCAAAAAAACAACAAGAAAAGCAAGACAAGAAAAAATAAAAATCTCTTTCTATAATTCACACAATAAAAATATGATCGAAAAAGTTTTATGTGACCTACATGGTTCAAAAGATATGTCTTTTGCCTGCATTCATATTGCAATGGCAATAGACAAAAAAGAAAAAGTTGGCTTTTTTTATTCAGAAGCCGAAGAAGATCTTCCTGAAATTGCCTGGTGTGGCGCATGCGAGCAATGGTTATTGGATAACGGAGAAGAATGGACTGACGTTTTTCAGGCTAATGCCGATTTTAAAATATTATGTTCAGATTGTTTTGAAGAAGCAAAAAACAATGAACCAGAGATTCATCTAAGATAAATATGATTTCTACAAAAAACTTTACATCATTACCCAATAGAAATTCATTACAAAGCATCTGTAAAGCAATCTCAGTTCTAGATGCTATTATTTGTCCCGAATGGGAATATCGATATTATTCGTACAACTCTAAATGGGGAGAAGGTGAAGAATATTGCGAAATGAGGTATGGATCCGGAGATTTAATGAATATTCTATTTCTTGAAAACAATTGTGTAATAAATGGTTTTGCTCACGAATTTCAACACAATCAAAAAAGTGACCTGACTAAAAACTTACCTGAAATTTATAATGATTTTATTTTTGGTGAACCTGTTGCTTCTTTCGGTACTACATTTTGTTTGTGGACAAATCAAACGGGAAATTGGGAAACCGGAATAATCGAAGATTATAATGACAATTCAGAAGAATTGCTTTCTGTTTTTGACAACACCCCACAAACTTATATTGACTGGGCAACCGAATATTTTGAAGATTCTTATAAGGAAACCGGAATTCCGTTAGAAACTGTTACCAAAATTTATCAAGGTCAAATCTTGACAAAAGAAATGGTATTATCTATTGTTGACGAAATTGAAGATTGGCAATTGCTGGAAGACGATTTAAAGGAAATAGATTATGAATACGATTTTAAATAAAATTCTTTTAAGTAATAAATGTCTTGGTAAGCAAAGAAAAATTAAAGTAAAACCCGAAATTATACAATTACGCTTTAGTTCTTTATAATAAAATAGCAGACTTTAATTATGACAAAAGAAGATTTTAAAATCAATCTGGAAAAAGCTCTTAAAGGACTTCTTGATTTTACTCAGGAAATGGTAACGAACAAATTACCTCACGATTATAAATTCATAATTAAAACCAATTGTTCTTACGATGGGAATGAATTAGAAAATGATGAAGAAATTTATCCTGATGATAAAATCAATGAAACAAATTCAATTAATCCTGCTACAAAATCTACTGCAATTGATTATCTATGGCGCAATGGCAAAGTTCCGCAATGGATCAATGTTCAGGTTAGTAGTTGTGATGCTAATTTTAGTTACATAACATTAGAATGCTGCGGAAGATATTCGGCTTTTCTAAATCACAAAGATGGTCCTTTTCGTGGTTCAGGCCCTAGTATTCCCTATCGTTATTATGATTCAAATACTGAAAAACTTCTTCATAAAGTAGATTTAAATACGATTAATAAATCTTAAACCATGTGGTACGATAAATATACTTTCTACAAAAAACAAAAAAGATTAATAGATGAATATCCTGAAATAAACCTTCAGCAAATATGGAGTAATAAACTTCCAACTGACTTTTTCTTGCCTGATGAATTACTTGAATTATTACAATTTTCTAACGGAGGAGGAATAATAAACGGAAACCGCGACTTTGGCTATTTCTCATTAATTGATATGAGAAACTATTATTTTGATTACAAACTTTCAAAATATACACCATTATTTTTACCTGTTGCATTTAATGGAGGTGGGATATTTTATGCCTATGATTTTAGAGATCCAAAAAACATTCGTATTGTTGCTGCAGACGCAGGAGATTTAGAATATGAAAGTTCAATCGTTATTGGAGAGACGCTGGATGAAGTTTTAAGCAAAACAAATGATATTATTGAAGAATTGGACAAAATTCGCACCCCGATTTTATTTACAGAAGATGAAAAACAAATAATTGAACTTCGTAAACAGCTTGCTTATTTAAACGCAAATCGAAATAGTATTGACACCAAAAGTTATTTATTAGCAAAACGAAAACTCGAAAGCCAAATTAAACAATTAAGGTTTTTCATATAAAGTTTATAATGCTAATTTCTAATAACACCCCCATTCTCTTGATTTCATCTCAATAAAACTAACTTTGTAAAAACGCTAACCATGAAAAACTTTTTCTTTTTAGGTATTGCCATTATGTTCGAAATTATTGCCACTTCGGCCTTAAAGAAATCAGAGCAATTTACACAGCTGATCCCAAGTATAATAACAATTGTGGGATATTTTGCTGCATTTTACTTTTTGAGTTTTGCTATTAGAACCATTCCGGTTGGGATTGCTTATGCCATTTGGTCCGGCGTTGGAATTGTTTTAATTACTATTATTGGTGCTGTTTTCTTTAAGCAAATACCAGATTTACCTGCTATTATAGGACTAGCTTTGATTATGGCTGGTGTTATTGTAATTAATGTTTTTTCTAAAACTACAGCGCATTAAACTGTAAATAAATCGTTCCAAATTTTAAGTTTCAAGCCAAAGCAACCTGAAAAAATAAGACATCAATTCTCAACTTATTCATTTCAAATATAAAACAATGGATTTCAAAAAAGCTACTATTTCAGACTTAAAAGAAATGCAGGAAATGTATATCGAAACCATTCAATGGATTTGCAAAAACGATTACAATCCGTTGCAAATTAATGCCTGGGTTTCCGGACTTAATGACACTGAACGCTGGCTGAAGGTTATACACAGTCAATATGTTTTACTGGCTCTTGTCGATGATAAAATTGTGGGGTACGGAACTTTGAAAGATGGAAATTATATTGATTTTTTCTGTGTTCACAAAGATTTTCAACGACAGGGAATTGCGGATAAAATATTCAGCGAATTAGAAATTGAAGCCAAAAAAGAAAACGCAAAAACAATCTCTGCAGACGTAAGCATAACGGCAAAACCATTTTTTGAGAAAAAAGGTTTTAATACAAAAGCCGAACAAAAAAACATACGATTGGGCGTTGAGCTTATCAACTATAAAATGGAAAAGGAACTCAAAAAGTAAAAACAGGTTCAGTTTCAGGGTTCAAGTTGTTGGAGAACCTGAAACCTGAAATAAAAAAACTAATCAAAAAACTTCCGCAAGTTTCGGATTTTATCCTCGCAAAACCCTGTCGATATTTGCATTATAAAAATGAATGAAAATGAACACACAGGAAAACATCAATTATAATCGCATTGCCGATGCGATCGATTATATCAAAGCCAACTTTAAGGATCAGCCTAACTTAGATGAGGTTGCCGAAAAAGTGCATTTAAGTCCGTTTCACTTTCAGCGCTTGTTTACGGAATGGGCAGGAACAAGTCCGAAGAAATTTTTGCAATATATAAGTGTCGAACACGCCAAAAAAATCCTCAAAGAAAATAATAAAACTACATTGTCTGATGCCGCTTTTGATACCGGACTATCGGGAACAAGCCGTTTGCATGATTTATTTGTAAATATCGAAGGCATGACGCCGGCTGAATATAAAAATGGCGGTAAAAACTTAGCCATTAATTTCAGTTTTGCCGAAAGTCCGTTTGGTAATATTATAGTGGCTTCGACCAATAAGGGGGTTTGTTTTATGGCTTTCGCAGAAGATGAAGAAACAGGATTTCAAGATCTGAAAAACAAATTTCCAAATGCAGCATTCTTACGAAAACTAGACTTATTGCAGCAAAACGCTTTATTTATTTTTCAGAATGACTGGAGCAAATTATCTGAAATTAAATTGCACTTAAAAGGAACTGACTTTCAATTGAAAGTTTGGGAAACACTGCTTAAGATTCCAATGGGACAACTTTCTACTTATGGATCAATCGCACACCAAATCGAGAAACCAAATGCTTCCCGTGCTGTTGGAACTGCCATTGGGAGTAATCCTGTAGCATTTCTGATTCCGTGTCATCGTGTGATTCAATCTTCCGGAACCTTTGGCGGTTATATGTGGGGAAACACCCGTAAAACAGCTATTATTGGCTGGGAAGGTGTTCAAACTAATTCAGATCTCTAAAACTAATCTCATGCAAAATATACAATCAAAAATTGCTTCTCAAAACTGGGAAAGCATCACTGAATCTATGCACGAAAGCGGATTTGTCATTATTCCAAATCTGCTGGATAACGAACAATGCGAAGATTTAAAATTCGATTATGATAACCCGGCTTTATACCGAAAAACGGTTGTAATGGAGCGTTATCGTTTTGGTCTGGGCGAATATAAATATTTTAATTATCCGTTGCCTGATTTAATCCAGACGATCCGGACTTCTATCTATCCTAAACTGTCTCTTATTGCAAATGCGTGGATGAAAGCGCTGAATATAAATACTATTTTTCCTGAAACGCATGAAAAATTACTCGAACAATGTCACGCCAATAATCAGTTTAAAGCAACTGTTTTAATCTTAAAATATGGTAAAAGTGGCTTTAATACTTTACATCAGGATTTATATGGCGATGTTTATTTCCCCATTCAGATCGTGCTTTTTCTAAATGAACCTGACGAGGATTTTGCCGGTGGCGAATTTGTTTTAACAGAACAAACGCCCAGAGCACAATCTAAAGCGATTGTTTTGAAACCTAAAAAAGGAGATGTTCTGATTTTTACCACCAATTTCAGACCTGTAAAAGGTACAAAAGGGTATTATCGGGTAAATATGAAACATGGTGTGAGCGAAATTCATTCCGGCGAACGACATACGTTGGGAATTATTTTTCATGATGCGTTAAGTTAAGGCACAAAGGTGCTGAGGTACTAAGGCACAAAGGTTTTAACACACAGTATATCTGTAGAGACGCACCGCAGTGCGTCTAACGTCACGTAATTAATCTATGAGAACAATCTTTGCGTAGACGCACTGCGGTGCGTCTCTACAGGATAAAAATTACGGTAAAATATAATACATAATTTTTTTCACGCAGATTTAGCAGATATGGCAGATTTTTTAATCATTTTAATCCTTTTAATCGGTGGCAAAAAAACTTTACAAACATTATGATTGAGCACAATAAGATTTCCGATTCAGATCTCCGAATTAAAATTAAAAATTCGGAAATTTGTTTTGGGGGAAACCGAAAACTAAAAATTTACGGAACACTAAAATGTTCTTCGGGTAAAAGAATGAAACGTGAAAATCGTGTCTTCTTTTTATCTGAAAATGAAGCCAGACAAAATGGTTTCAGACCTTGCGGACATTGTATGAAAACCGAATATCAAAACTGGAAAAATGGACTTATTTAATCCCGAAACTGACGAGACGACTAATCTGCTTCCTAAAGACGGAACTGTAAATTATTACGGTAAACTTTTTTCAAGAGAAAATGCCAATCACTATTTGGATGTATTATTAAATAATATTGAATGGAAAAACGATGAAGCTATCATCTTTGGAAAATTAATTATTACGAAACGAAAAGTAGCATGGTATGGCGATTCAGGTTTTGAATATACGTATTCGAATACGACAAAAAAAGCGCTTCCGTGGACGAAGGAATTATTAGAACTAAAAGCTGTTATTGAAGAAAAAACAGGAGAAACCTTCAACTCTTGTTTACTTAATCTGTATCATTCCGGTGATGAAGGAATGGCCTGGCACAGCGATGCCGAAAAAGACCTAAAAAAGAATGGTGCTATTGGTTCTGTAAGTTTTGGTGCTGAAAGAAAGTTTGCTTTTAAACATAAAGACTCTAAAGAAACTGTTGCGTTAATATTAGAACACGGCAGTTTATTGGTTATGAAAGATACTACTCAAACACATTGGTTACATCGCTTACCGCCAACAAAAACAACTTCTAAACCAAGAGTAAATTTGACTTTTAGAACGATTGTTTCTCAATAAAAATTTTATTTAACCATTAAGAGATTAAGGAAGATTAAGAATTCTGACTTCAATGAATCTGAATATCTTAATGGTAAATTTAAAAAACTCTAATAAGTTTTACCATCCCTGATTCAAACCATTTTTAAGGACTTCTTCATATTTATCTTTATCAAAGACATATAAATTTGGAGCTTTATGTGCGACGTTGCTTTTCTTTTCTTCCAATTTATTGAGAATTCCAATGTTGTTAATCTTGCGCAAAAAGTTCCTTCTGTCCAATTTTTTATCCAAAATGGTCTCATACAATTTCTGAAGTTCAGGCATGGTAAATTTTTCGGGTAATAAATTGTAACCAATTGGCATTAAATTCAATTCGATTCGGAGCGTATGCAGCGCTTTATCCAAAATTTCTTTGTGATCTAAAATAAGTTCAGGAACTTCTTTATGGTCAATCCATTCAATGCTTCCCTTATTATTTTCCTTTTGTGGAATCGCTTTTAGAAAATCAACCAAGGCATAATACCCAATAGTTACAAAACGCTGTGTAAACCATTTTCTGGCTTTTTCCGGAATTTTAAGATGTTCTAAAATTTTATTTTCAAAATGCTTATCATTTCGTTTTACACGTCCAAACGTAGCAAATTGTCTTAGAAAAATTCCTTCAATTCCTGTACGTTTATTTAAAACAGTAACCGCCGCGGTATCAATATCCTGATCAATGGGAACAAAACCGCCTGGTAATGACCACTTGTCTTCATAAGGAGTTTTAATTAATAAAACTTTCAGCTGATTATCATGAAAACCAAAAATGACACAATCTATAGAAAGTCCGGGTTGGTAATTTTCGTTATTTTCTAGTATTCCTTTCGCCATTCAATTTTTATTAATTACAATTTCTTATCTCAGGGATCACGCAATTTAATTCATTTTAATAAAATTGAGACTCTTTTTTAAAATTCGCATGCAATATTATTGAAAAACAAAAAACCAACAGCAGAAGTGTGTAAATCACAATTTTTACTTAAAATTAAAATCGAATTAAAAAAATAAGTACATTGCGTCATAATAACACATTAAGCGCTTAACTTGTTGTTTCTACAACAAAAAAGCATCTTCAAAAAGAAACTTTAAAGAAGATAACAAACTCAAAAACAGCTTAATATTGTAATTACTGTAACAAAAAATAAAGAAAGACGTCTATTCTTATATAGCACATATAAATTGATATAAACATGAGAATTCCTAATCCAGAAAAACGAAACAAGGGGCTTATTAAAAAAATATGTTTCTCTTTTGGATTTGTTTCTAAAACTGACCTTTTAGAAGCTTCTTTAAAATATAGTGAAGAACAGGAAAGGATTTTCAATGAAATGATTACTATAAGTGAAGCGAAAGATAAAAAAATAAAACGCGAAGCATTTGATAAAGCATTATTTGCATCCTATAAAGGAATTGGCGCTATGGATTTTATAAATACTGTTCTGAAATAATTCTTAAAATATCCTTCTACAACATACTGAACCTTGCTACAAAGCGAGGTTTTTTTATTTGGTCTCATTTTTAAATTTTCAATTGTCAATAAAATAATACCATTTTAATAAGAATATTAAATTTAATATCGGTAAAGTATTGTCAAAATTCTATATTTTTGCCCATTGACAAATATAAGATTATACTTATGTTAATTATTTAAAATATTAAAAACACAGCGATGGAAAATCTAATTCAATCAGAGAATTATAAAATTCAAAAGCCTGCCGAATGGGCTTCCAATACAAATGACGGTCAACTTATTGAATACATTAAAGAATCAGATTTTGCAACTAAGCAAATAGACGAAGGGCGTGATTATTGCTATTTTTTAGATAAAATCTATTACACCAGTGATGAAGAAAATAGTGAATATGCCTGCGTAGCTTATACTCTAAACGAACCTGCAAATCTGGAAAATGCCTCTGTAATGGATGTCGTGGTCGAAGAAAATGAAACTTATATCATACATAGAATAAGCGTTTTGAGAGAAGGTGTTTTGATTAATAAAATTCCTGATACTAAAATTAAAGTTCTTGATAGCGAAAACCAAAGTGATGGCGGGGTTTTGAGCAGTAATAAAAAAATCAATATTACCATAAAAGATTTACGCCTTTATGATGTTTTGATCATGGAGGATTCGAGAGTGAAGGTCTTTACGGAACGTGACTTTTTACGCAAGGAATTTTCTAAGTTTGTTTGGGTAAGTCCAAGTACTTATTGGGCTTACGGAAGTTATAATTATACTTTTATCAATGACCGTAAAAACAGGATTGCTTACAAAAAAACTTTTTTCAGAGATGAGGATGGGAATGTATTGGCTCCGGAAATCAACTATTTAGAGAAAGGTGAAAAGTTTACTATTGAAAAAGAAAACTATATCAACTTTGTAGATACTAATCGCGAGATTGCTCCTTTTATAGATTTTGCTACTGATAGTAACTGGGCCGATTTGTCTAATTATATTTCTCCGTTATATGAAGAGGTTTATAATAAATCATTTTTACAGGAATTTGCCCCAAACTTGGTTGAAAAAATAGATGCTATTACTAACAAAGATGAGCAATTGCAATTTGCCATTGATTATGTACAAAATCATGTTTACTATGTTTTTAATGCGGATGAGATGAACGGTCATAAACCGCAGGAACCATCTGTAACATATCAGAATAAACAGGGAGATTGTAAAGCAAAATGCGTTTTACTGAAGGTAATCCTGGATTATATCAAGGTTGATTCGTCTGTGGTTTTGGTGAATTTTAATACTGATCATTACCTGAAATATTATTTGCCCTCTTTACTTACTTTTAATCATGTAATAGTAAAAATCGATTATAAAGAGCAAACGTATTTTATTGATGCAACGAGTCGCGATGAATTTGGATTGATAGAAAATCGTGGGTTCATTTATTTCATGCACTATCTTGAGGTTAAACCAAATCAGGATTTGCAAATAAAAAGTTCTCATCGATTCCCATATTATGGTATCAATGAAAAAGCTGATTTTAACATTGAAAAAAACATCGGTAAACTTACCTTAACGACGACTTACAAAGGAAATCGTGCTAATTATATGCGCAAGTATTTTAAGAACACCAACAAAAGAGAAATCATAGACAGCTGGAATAATTTCTTTTTTTATACATTGAATTACAACAATGACAGGAACGGAACTGACGTTCGAAATATATTCAAAGATACAACGATCGAAACGTTAAGCGATGACAAAAAACTGAACGAGTATACGATTCAATACAAAGCTACGATTGAAGATCCGTATTTTGCAGACGCACAAAAAAATCGTTTTGTCATGTATTTTGACCGCAATGTGATTAAAAATAATGCAAGGGACTTTTTGCACACAGATATCACGTTCTGGCATAATTTTGATAATGAAAAATATGAAATCAATCTTTATACAGACCAAAGAATCGATGTAGAAGAAAAATTTACGGTTCAGGAAAGCACAATCAAAAATCCATACTTTGATTATACAAGCCGCAAAAAAATCACAAAAAATGGCGCATCGGTTTACATCGATTTTAAACCATTGGTAAATTTAGAAATTCCGCCAGCTGATTTTGAAGAATTCAGAAATGCACATCACGAAGTTGCAGATAGTAATTTTGGACTGGGAATCGATATTATAGAACAGGGTTTTATGAATTTAATGAAGTTTAATTTCAAGAAACTGGTAAAGTAACTACAATAAAAAATCGACAGTCTGGACGTAAATATTGTTACTTAATTTTGAACACGAATTTCACTAATTGACACTAAATAGTTTGTGAAATTCGTGTTTTGTTTTGCACTTTGTCTGCACTATATAATAAAAAACGGGGCTAAAATTTAGCCCCGTTTTTGTTATTGTGAATTGTTGTTGCGATAATTTTCAACATATAGAAACATAGATTTGTATTATTTAAAAAAAAGTTTCTACTAGTTTAAAAAAATTTAAAGCAATTCAAAATCAGATTTCAATTTGATATCTGCTGATGATGCTCCAATCATTACTTCGAAGTCTCCTGCTTCTGCAATAAATTCTAATTTATCATTGTAGAAAGAAAGTTTCTCTTTGTCGATTGTAAATTCGATTGTTTTAGATTCTCCCACATTTAATTTAACCTTTTGGAAATCTCTTAATTCTAAAACTGGTCTTACAACAGATCCAAATTTATCTTTTAAGTACAATTGCACTACTTCTTCTCCGGCTACTTTTCCAACATTTGATAATTGGAAAGAAACTTTGATTGTTTCATTATTTTTCATCTTAGTCGAAGACAGTTTCAAATCAGAATAATTGAATTTGCTATAACTCAAACCATATCCGAAAGGAAATTTAGGGGAGTTTTTCAGATCAATATAAGCTGAAACATAATTTTTTGAATCCTCATCTTTAGCTGGTCTTCCTGTACTGTAATGATTGTAATAAATTGGCACTTGCCCTACTTCTCTAGGAAAAGTCATTGGCAATTTTCCAGAAGGATTATAATCTCCAAATAATACATTTGCGATTGCATTTCCTGCTTCTGTACCCAACCACCAGGTATATACAATTGCCGGAACATTATCAGCCGTCCAGTTAAAAATTAAAGGTCTTCCGGCATTTACCAAAACTACAACCGGTTTTCCGGTAGCCTGAATTGCTTTTACCAAATCTTCCTGAACACCCGGCAAATGCAGGTTGCTTCGGCTTTTTGCTTCACCGCTCATGTCGCGGCTTTCGCCAATACTCAAAATAACAACATCCGCTTGTTTCGCAGTAGCGACTGCTTCAGCAAAACCATCTTTGTTATCTCCATCGACTTCACAACCTTTGGCGTAAAGCAACTTGGTATTTTTACCTACTTTATTTTGTAAACCGTCCCATTGCGAAACTACCCATTTATTGTAGTCTACCTCTGGTAATTCTACAGACCAAAATCCCATGTTTTCTTTATACTCCTTTACCATTGGACCAATGAAAGCAATTGTTTTCAGGTTTTTAGAAAGTGGTAAAGTTTCATTTTCATTCTTTAATAAAACGATACTTTTTTGTGCTACATCTAGAGCTGCTTTTCTATGCTCAGGATTATTCAACGCTTTATCGGCTCTCTTTTGATCTGAATATCGGTAAGGATCATCAAATAAACCCAATTCAAATTTCTTGCGAAGAATTCTTTTTACTGCATCATCAATCAAATCAACAGAAACTTTTCCTTCTTTAACCAATTCGGCTAAATGATATCTGTAGGCATTACTTTCCATATCCATATCACTTCCGGCTGTAATGGCAGAAAGCGCAGCAGCTTTAAGATCTTTTGAATATCCGTGTGCTACCATTTCTCCTATCGAACCCCAATCTGACACTACAAATCCCTGAAAGTCCCATTTTCCTTTCAAAATATCACGTTGTAAATGTGCATTTCCTGTCGCCGGAATTCCGTTTAAGTCATTAAATGAATTCATAAAAGTAGCTGCACCGGCATCAAGAGCCGCTTTGAATGGTGGCAAATAGGTTTCCCACAACATTCTTTCGCTCATGTCTACAGAGTTGTAATCTCTTCCGCCAACAGCTGCACCATAAGCTGCAAAGTGTTTGACGCAAGCCATAACTGAGTTTAAATCGCCCAGTTTGTTTCCCTGAAATCCTTTTACTCTTGCATACGCAATTTTAGATCCCAGATATGTATCTTCTCCGGCACCTTCCATAACTCTTCCCCAACGCGGGTCACGGCCAATATCTACCATTGGTGCAAATGTCCAGTGTATTCCGCTTGCAGAAGCTTCTGTAGCAGCAACTCTGGCTGCCAGTTCAATTGCTGTTAAATCCCAACTTGCAGCTTCGGCTAACGGAATTGGAAAAGTGGTTTTGTAACCGTGAATAACATCCTGACCAAATAACAACGGGATTTTTAGTCGGGATTGCATCGCCAATTCCTGATATTGTCTGGTGTATTTTGTTCCAATAATATTTAACATCGAACCTACAATTCCTGCCTTTATCTCGGCTTGTTTGTTTGGATTAATGGTAATTGGTCCTGTTGCAGAATTATCTCCTGTGTACTGATTAAGCTGACCTATTTTTTCTTCTATGGTCATTTTCTTCAATAGAGCATTTACTTTCTGGTCTATTGTTTCTTGTTGGGCGACGGCAAAAAAAGACACCATCAACAAGGTAAATGTGGTTAGTTTTTTCATTCTCATTTAATTAATTTCTATATAAACTGGTAAGTGATCTGATGGATATTTTAAATCCTTGGAGTCACTTAAAACTGCATGCTTTTGTACCGTAAGCCCGCTATTTTTAGAAATAAAAATATAATCTAATAATAAGGTTACTGGTTCATTATGTTTAAAATCATTGAATGTCCCTGATGGTCCAAAAGGTTTTTCTTTAGAAACATCTTTGGTATCATCCATTACTTTTTTTATGGTTACAATTTGTTTTGTATCCGGTTCTGAATTAAAATCTCCCATCAGAAAAACAGGATATTTTTTTTTGTTTATTTCGGCTATTTTCGAAAGAACCAGTTCTACTCCTTTTACTCTTGCTACTTCGCCCATGTGATCGAGGTGAAGATTAAAAACCCAAAACGTTTTTTTTGTTTTCACATCTTTAAACAATGCATAAGTACAAATTCTATTACAGGCTGCATCCCAACCTCTTGAAACTACGTTGGGTGTTTCTGACAACCAAAACGTATTGGATTGTTCTACCTGAAAACGGTCTTTTTTATAGTAAATCGTACAGGCTTCTCCTTTTCCGTCTTCTTCTCTGCCTATCCCGAATTTGTTATAATTTGGCAAAGCCAAAGCGATGTCTGTAACCTGATTGGGAGTTGCTTCCTGGACTCCAAAAATATCGGGACTGTAAAATTGAATTTGCGATGCAAAATAATCTTTTCTGTTTGGCCAGGCATTTTCTCCATCTGAAGCAACATCTAAACGAATGTTGTAGGACATAATTTTTACATTCTGACCATAAAATGACGCATTGACAAAAAGCAGCATTACTACTAAAAAAAATGAATTTCTCTTTTTCATGTTAAAAATTTTAATCCGGTAAAGCTAGCATTTCACTAGCCTTAATGAAAAAAAAGAATGTTAATTATGTACTCTTCGACAATCAATATTAGATATATCATAAAAATTTGTTTTTAGTGCTGCCATGTTGCCACAAGTACAAGATAAACACGAATCTTACTAATTTTCACTAATTAGTTTGTGAAATTCGTGTTCATAATTAGTACTATTTGTTTCCACACGTTAGACTTTTGTAACGTATTTATTTTTTTGAATTTGATTTTTTAGCTTCTGAAAAATCCAAATAATTAAGATTAAAACCTCCTTTTTCAAACACTACCTTGATTTTGTTTGTGCCTGCATTCAAATCAATACCTGACAAGACAACAGTTTTCCATTTTTCATTTCCTCCTGTTGTAGGAAGTGTAATTGTTTCAGATCTCTTTCCGCTTTCAGTTTCCAGATAAAGTTTCCCTTCTGAATTTTCACTTGAGTAACGAATGGCAACTTTGTATCTGTTTTGTTTAGCAACTTCGGTAGTAAACTGTAACCATTCTCCATCTTCGATAAATGAAACCTGGTAATCATTTGATCCGGTATCTTTGCAGGATAAAATATCAACACCATCATTTCTCATGGTATTTCCTTTATTCCACTCATCAAATTTTCCGGTTTCTACTCTGTAATTGATAAAATCTTTATCCAGATATGCGTAACCATTTGTTCCGAGATCATATTGAGTTGCGGCAATTTTTCCCGGAATCAAATGTTTCTTGTAAGGTTTAGTATCGTTAGTTTGTACTTGTCTGAACATTGCATCGATTACATCCGGTTTAACGGTTAGGTTTTCCATTTTATAATTGTCTGCCATTTTCATCAATGTTTTTTTCGCAAAATCAGCAGTCGGTTTTTGTCCGCCATCTTTCCAATACTTTAATAAAACATCATATTCCGGAATTTTAGTTACTGAAGTTACACCGGCAATATTTTCGATTTTTTTCATTGGCCAGAATGCCCATCCAATATTATTGCTTTCTACTAATGTCAATGCATCTTTGAACCAGACATTTGAGTTTTCTCCACTTTCTCCCAACCAAATCGGCACATTGTATTGTGTTCTGTAATCCAGCATTTTCTGGATTGATTCTTTGGTATTATAGTTCCAGTATTTATGAAAGCTCAACGCCATATTTTCATCCCATAACGGGAAAATTCCGTTGTAATTATTTCCCCAGCAATTTCCTTCAATAAAAATTAAATGGTTCGTATCGACTTCGCGAATTGCTTTTGTAACCTGTACCAGTAATTCCCTCAATGGTCCGTTTGAGTTTTCATCACAACCATTTTTATTGGTTCCGATAAAATTCCAGTTGGGTTCATTGATGATATCATAGGCACCAATCCAGGGATTGTCTCTGTAACGAGAAGCTAATTTTTTCCATAATGCAATCATTTTTTTCTGATTGGCTTCGCTTTCCCAAAGAGATGGTTTTGTATTATCGTAATCAGAGATTGCAGCATCATTTCCTTGCCCGCCCGGAGCAGCATGCAAATCTAAAATCAGATAGATCTTATTTTCAGCACACCATTTCAAAAGATTATCTGTCATTGTAAAACCTTCTTCGATCCAGGTTATTTCGCCATTCTTTTCTTCCTGAATAGATGGCGTGTACAAATTATAATGCATTGGCAAACGAATCGAATTGAAACCCCATGCTGCAAGCGAATCAACATCACGCTTTGTGAGTCCGTTTGCTTTATAAGCGGCATAAAACTCTTTTGTCCCTTGTGCTCCAATAACTTCTTCTATCTTTTGTTTGATGACATATTGCGGACTTGCAAAAGGTTGTGTCTGCATCATATAACCCTCCTGCACCATCCAGCCGCCAATTCCAAGACCTCTTAGTATTATATTTTTGCCGTTGCCATCCACAATATTTTGTCCGTCCCTGTGCAGGAATCCCTGCCCAAAAGCGGTAATTGAAAGCAATAATTGTAATGTGATAATTAATTTTTTCATGCTGCTTTTTAAACTTAAATATTTATTTCAAGAGAAAATCTATTTTTAAAATCTGCAAGTTCAATGATTATTTACAAGTTCATTTTAAAATTTCAACGTCTTATTTCATTAATCTTAACTCTAATATTCCAGAGTTTGCATAGCATGCGCCGGTATTCTGATAGTTGTTTTTGCAGTTCCGCTTGTTATGCTGTAAACCACTTCTTTATCTGATGAATTCATTATAATTGTAGCAATTTTTCCGTCTGTATTTTTAAACGATGTACTTAGCAGGTTTTTATCGCTAAGGGTTGCTTCGATTCGTTTTGCATTTGGTCTGATAAATTTAGATAAGTGACCTATATAATAATACATTGGCGTAAATATCAATTCATCTTTTTCAGTGTCTCCGTGAATTGGGGCAAAACAAAAATTCCCCACATGATTTGGTCCTCCGTTTTGATCTAGCAGGATATTCCAATCTGTCCACGCGACAGTTCCATTGTTGAAATCATTGATCATATTAAGTCCGTAACGTTCTGCATTTCCCCAAAACTGAAACTTGGTGGCATCAAATTTTTCGATACAGCCTTCAGTAAAGATTAAATTTTTGTCAGGAAAAGCTTTGTGTACTTCTGCTACTGATTCGAATTTTGGTGTTCCGCCATTCCAGGTTTCATACCAGTGAAATCCAATTCCCCAGGCATATTTTGAAACTTCAGGATCTGAGAAAACAAGATTCGCTCTTGTTACTAACATGTCTCCGCGATTATGATCCCAGATAATTATTTTTTTAGCTCCCAGATTTTCTTTTTCTAAAGTTGGTCCCAAAAAGTTTTTCAAAAAATCTCTTTCTGCTTCGGGTGTATAAATACAGGATTCCCATCTTTGAGTCGCCATTGGCTCATTTTGAATGGTTAATCCCCAAATTGGAATTCCTTCTTTTTCATATGCTTTTATAAATTTAGCATAATAGTTTGCCCACGACTGAGCAAATTCAGGCAATAAAACGCCGCCGTGCAAAATATCATTATTGTCTTTCATGAAAGCTGGGGGACTCCATGGACTAACAAATAAGGTTAATTTTCCGCCGGCTGTTTCAATTGCTTTTTTGATTAATGGAATTCTATATTTTCTATCATGATCAATATTGAAGGTTTTCAGCTCTTTGTCTCCTTCCTGAACATAGGTATAACTTTCGCTGCTAAAATCGCAACTGTGAATATTGGTTCTGGCTAAAGAATAGCCAATACCTTTCTTTTTATCATAGTATGCGGTTAGAAATTTTTGTTGATTTTTTGGAGATAATTTGGCAAAAACTTCGGCACTTGCGTCTGTAATTGCTCCGCCAATTCCCAAAAAAGTCTGGTACGTTTTTGCCGGATCTACAATAATAGAAACTGTTGAGTTTGTTTGTTGTGAAGTTGAGATTAAATCATTTGATAATGATAATCTTAAATTGGTGTTTTCAGCAGTAGTATAAACGTTAATTTTTGAATTCGATTTGGATTTTCCAACACCGGATTGGGCTATAGCTGATGAAAAACAACTTAATTGCAGAATTAATATTGGAATTATTAAGTTTTTATGGGTTGATTTCATTGTGTTTTAGATACTATTAAAAAAAATAAGGGCTAAATAAATAGCCCTTAACTACTAAACAAAATATTAATAAACTAAAGTTTGTATGGCGTGTGCCGGTATTTTCACTACTGTTTTTTGAGTAGCAATTATTAAATTATAAGTTATTTCATTGTCTGTATGATTCATGACAACTGTTGACATTGTACCATCTGTATTCAAAAATGAAGTACTTTGCAAATAGCTTCTGCTTACTGCAGTACTTACACGAACAGCATTTGGACGTATGAATTTTGAAAAATGTCCGATATAATAATAAGACGGTGTATAGATTAATTCTCCCGTTGTGGTGTCTGCGTGTATTGGGGCAAAACAGAAATTACCAACGTGATTAGGACCTCCGTATTGGTCTAAAAGGATGTTCCAATCTGTCCAGCCAACGGTTCCGTTATTAAAATCATTGATCATCGAAGTTCCGTATCTTTCGGCATTTGGCCAAAATTGATATCTGGCAGCATCAAATTTCTCTACACATCCTTCTGTAAACATTAGTTTTTTATCCGGATATGCTTCGTGAACTCTTGCTACATTTTCAAACAATGGCTGCGCGCCTGTCCAGGTTTCATACCAGTGAAATCCAATTCCCCAAACATATTTTGAAGCCTCCGGATCTGAGAATATAACATTTGCTCTTTGTACCATTAAATCACGATTGTGATCCCAGGCAATAATTTTTATTCTTTCTAAACCTTCTTTTTTAAGAGTTGGTCCTAAATAATTTTTAAGAAAATCTCTTTCCTCTTCTGCTGTATACAAACAAGATTCCCAGGTTTGCGTTGCCATTGGTTCATTTTGTACTGAAGTTCCCCACATTGGAATTCCTTCTTTTTCATATGCCTTAATAAATTTGACATACATATTTGCCCAAGGCTGATAAAACTCAGGAAGCAGTGTACCGCCCTTTAGTACATTTTTATTGCTTTTCATAAAAGCATTTGGTGACCATGGAGTTGCATAAGTAACTAATTTTCCTCCGGCAGTTTTGATGGCTTGCTTTATTAACGGAATGCGATATTGCCTATCATGTTCAATCGAGAAAGTTTTTAAATCCTTATCGCCTTCTTCAATATAAGAATAACTCGCACTACTAAAATCTGAACTTTGAATCGTGGTTCTTAGTAATGAGTAGCCAATTCCTTTTTGAGTATCGTAATAAGCATTTAAAAATTCTGTTTGTTTTTCTTTTGATAGTTTAGCAAAAATTTCGGCACTTGCGTCAGTAACAGCTCCTCCAATTCCCATAAAAGTCTGGAATCTTTTTGATGGCTCAACAAAAACAGAAACCTCAGTTTCTACTGGTTGTTTTGATGCTGTAAAAGATAAATTATCTGTAGGGGTTAACCTTAATTTTGTATTATCAGCAGTGGTATACACTGTGATCTTTTTATTGGTTGTAGTAAATGCTTGTTGTTGCTTCTGATTTTTCTGCTGTGCAAAAACAGCTAGAGAAAAACACAAACAAGTAATAATAAAGCCGTTTTTTTTCATTGTATCTGTTTTAATAATTAAAACTTTTTTGCAAATAATTGATTTAAAAAATAGCCCAATATCCTGGTGAACATGGGCTATTTGGCAACCAAACTTAACTTAACTTAAACTTCCTTTTGTATTTCTGTTTTTAGAAAGACCGGGACTGTAATCCCAGCCTTAAAAAACAAAAACTATTTTTTATTCTTATAGATTAATTGTAACCTGGATTTTGAACCATTTTAGTGTTATTGAATTCACTGTAAGGTATTGGCCAAAGTTCATTTTTATTAGCAGTAAATCCTTTAAAAGCAAGCTTAGATGCTGCTTCTCCAGTTCTTACTAAGTCATACCAACGGTGTCCTTCTCCTGCAAGTTCTAATCTTCTTTCAGCCAGAATAGCCGGAATTGAAACTGGTACAGATGGCAAACCAACTCTGTTTCTAACAGCATCTAAAAGTGCCTGAGCTCTTGCTCCTGTTCCTCCTAAAGCTTCTGCTTCCATTAAATATGTATCAGCTAAACGAATGATGTAAGTATTAATTCCAAAGTTCAATGCTCCCTCAGAAGTTCCTATATCACTATTAACCGGTGAGTATTTGATAAAATGGTATCCTGTTTCCTGGTAACTTGGATCATATGTCATGTTACCTGCTGCTTGTTGCGCCGCTGCATCAAAAATTGTAGATGCAAAACGAGGATCTGTTTTTAAAGTATTCCCCAAATCACTTGTAATAACCATAAATCCCCATCCGTTGATATAATCAGGAATTCCTGCTGCTATACCTGCTGGTGTTCTTTTAAAGTTACGCATTCCGCTTAACTGGCTTACAAGGTTCCCTTCGTCATCACCTCTTTCAAAATTATCCCATTTTGTGTTTCCTTCACTTGAATAACTAATTTCGAAAATTGATTCTGTATTGAACTCATTTTTGTGATTCCATAAATCCGAAAACTTATCCAACAATTTATATCCGTAGCTGCTTGTTGATCCTGGTGTACCATTCACTTTAGCTAATTCTGCAGCAGCTTCTGTTTTTTTGTTATCATATAAATATACCTTTCCTAAAAGTGCCGTTGCAGCACCTTTTGAAAAACGACCTAACTCATCAGGAGCTAAAGTAATTGGTAAATCTGCAATTGCTTCTGTCAAATCTTTTTCGATTTGTGCATAAACCATTGCTGGAGTTGCTTGTACTGTTACTGAAATTTCTTCTCTTGTATATGGCGTTAATTTTAACGGAACATGTCCAAAAAGTCTCACTAAATCAAAATAGTAATAAGCGCGTAATGCTTTAACCTCTGCCATGAAACGTGCTTTTTTAGCAGCATCCATATCAATTTCCGGTAATTTTACGACCATGATGTTACATCTTGCAACTCCCTGAAAATAATTTGACCATACTGCCGGCGGAATGTTAGTAGGACTTACTGTATAATTATTCATAACCTGAAGTCCTGGCTGATCTGCATTATTACCACCTCCTGCATAAAAATCATCAGATGCAGAATTAAGTAATAACAATGGTGCATTTTCCATCGCTCCGGCATATTTTCCTAATTTATCATAAGCAGCTATTAATCCGGAGTAAGCATCTTTTTCAGTTTTATAAAAATCTTTTTCCAGAACAACTCCATCTCCTTTTACTTCCAGCTTTTCATCGTTATCACACGATGCAAGTGACAACACTGTCGCCAATGCTATAAATGAATGTTTAAAACTTATAAGTTTCATAATATTTTATTTTTTAATTAAAATTGTAAATTAACTCCCAACATGTATGTCTTAGCCTGAGGATAGAAACCTCTATCTACACCTTGCACATTGTTTACACCTGCAGTAGTCGCTCCTCCAATTTCAGGATCAAAACCAGTATATTTTGTAATTGTAAACAAGTTTTCACCTGTTACATAAAGTCTAACTTTTTGTAATGAAATACTTTCTATCCATTCTTTTGGGAATGAATATCCAAACTGAATTGTTTTGAATCTAAAGAAATCACCATTTTGTAAATGAAAAGTTGACGGGTTGTTAAAGTTATTATTTGTATCAGCATTAGTAACTCTAGGATATGTATTTGAAGTTCCTTCTCCTGTCCAACGTCCTAAAACTTCTGTTTGATAGTTAGCATTCAAAACATCTAACCTTCTTAATCCCTGATAAATTTTATTTCCACCTGCTCCCTGACCAAAAACTAATAAGTCAAATCCACGGTAATCTAAGTTCAATGTTAAACCGTAAGTAAATTTAGGTAATGAACTTCCTAAGAACGTTCTGTCATCTGCTGTAATTTTACCATCACCATTAAGGTCTTCCCAACGGAAATCTCCTGGTTTAGCATTTGGCTGAATTATCGCGCCTGTCGAACTTTTGTAAGAATCAATTTCTGCCTGATTCTGAAAGATACCAGCTGTTTTAAATCCGTAGAATGAGTTGTAAGCATGACCTACCTGAGTTCTGTTGATTTCATAAGTTGTAGATTGAACTTTTTCAGTACCTACTACAAAGTCAACTCCTTTGTCGATGTATGTCACTTCGTTTTGGATATAAGAGAAGTTACCATTTACAGAAAGGTTCAATGCTCCAATTTTTTTACGGTATCCCAGTTCAATATCAAAACCTTTGTTTTGCATATCAGCTAAGTTTGCATAAGTATCTCCTGTAACTCCTACAAATCCAGGAATTGGCACTTTCATAATAATACCAGATGTTTTTTTGTTGAAAAAATCCACGCTTAAATTAAAGTCATGAAATAAAGTAGTTTCAAAACCAATATTTGCTTGTTTTGTTTCTTCCCATTTTAAGTCAGGATTAGGAATTGCATTTGGACTTTGTCCAGGAATTGGCAATCCATCAGCACCAACAGTATAATTTCTTTGGATTCCGATAGTAGACAAGTATAAGAAATCTGGTGAAGAGTCATTACCAGTTACACCATAACCTCCTCTAATTTTCAATGTGTTTACAACATTGTTATCTTTCCAGAATTCTTCTTTTGATGGTACCCAACCTAACGAAGCAGAAGGGAAAGTTCCGTATTTATGCGTTGGTCCAAATCTTGTAGAACCATCACGGCGAATAATACCTGAAACAATATATTTTTCTTTGTAATCATAGTTTACTCTTGAAAACACTGATTGTACTCTGTGTTCTACAGCTTGGCTATTATAAGCATTTGCAATTTTGTCTTTAATTGGAATATCAACATTAAAAGATGCATCTTTATGATTTGTAGCAGGAACGCCTCTGTAAGTAATATCGTTACCAGAAGTAATATTGTCTACATAAGTACCAACTCCTAATAAAACATTGAAATGGTGTTCTCCAATTTTTTTATCATAGTTTAATGTGTTTTCCCAGTTCCAGCTAAATGATCTTTTGTAAGATCTGAAAAGCTCATTAGTATTTTTTACTGTAGCATTATTCAAGTAAGATACCGGAGTAAAATTGTCAGATCCGTAAAAAGCTAATTTTCCACCAGCCACTGATTTAAATTTTAATCCTTTTAATACTTCTGCTTCAACATAAATGTTTCCAACAAAATTATCAGCAAAATCATTATTACCTAATCTTGTTTGTGCATAAGCAAGAGGGTTTGTATTCTCCTGAATAACATTAGTAGAAATACCATAATAATTACCATTTGCATCTTTAAGAGCATTTGCAGGAAATGTTTTGTAAACATCAGGATTAGTCTCAATAACCGGAGTTAATGGATCTAAGTTGATTGCTGAAGCTAATGGCCCGCCAAATTCATTATTTGTATTACCAATACCAATAGTTTTTTCGTGAGAATAACCTAAAGTTTGTCCAACTTTAATATAATTTCCAATTTTATGAGTAGAGTTTAATCGGATATTTTTTCTGTTGTAATTAGAAATTTCCGGTGTAACGATACCTTCCTGGTCGATTAAACCAAAAGACATATAAAAAGTAGATACATCATTACCTCCACTAAGACTTAATTCCTGAGAAGTACGTTGAGCATGTTTATCAAAAATAACATCTTGCCAATCTGTTCCTTTTCCAAATCCTGCAACCTGAGCAGGAGTATATTTTGGAGCTTGTCCAGCATTTACAGCAGACTCGTTCATAATCATTGCATACTGAGAGCCATTAAGTAAATCTAATTTTTTTGCTGGAGCCGAAGTTCCTGAAAAACCATTATAATTTACATTGATCTTTCCTGCTTTTCCTTTTTTGGTAGTAACAAGGATTACCCCAGCCGCAGCACGAGAACCGTAAATAGCACCCGAAGCACCATCTTTTAATACCTCGATAGACTCAATATCAGACTGGTTCAAATAACCTATACCTCCATTGTCTACTACTACACCATCAACAACCCATAAAGGATCATTATTATTCAAGGTAGTAAAACCACGAACACGTATTGTAGAAGCAGATCCCGGTTGTCCTGCATTTGAAGCAATAGATACCCCTGAAACTCTACCTTGTAAAGCTTGCTCTACTCTTGTAATAGGAAGGTTTTCTAAATCCTTTGCTTTAACGCTGGAAATAGCACCTGTTACTACACTTCTTTTTTGAGTACCGTATCCTACCACTACAACCTCATTTAAACTTTGAGATTCAGGTCTCAATTTGATTTCAAGTTTTGTTCTTCCGCTTATTGCTTCTTGTACAGTAACGTATCCAACAAAGCTGATGCTTAAAGTTCCATTAGAAGGAGCAGTAATCTGAAATTTACCATCAAAGTCAGAAGCTGTCGCTTTGCTCGTGCCTTTAATTAAAATTGTAGCCCCAGGGACGGGCATTCCACTTTCATCATTAATTGTCCCGGTTACCGTAACATCTTGAGCCATTGCGATAACTGAAAACAGTAGAGACGAAACACAAAAAATAAGTAATTTTGTTAATTTCATTTTTCTAAAAATTTTGGTTAATTAATTAGTAATTTGATGCAATAATAAAGTTAAATTTTTACTATCAACAATAAAAATTCATTACAAAAACACATCAAAGCGTAATTTAATACTCTACAAAAACACATCAAATTATTTTTAATACCTCTAATTATCAATATTTTATACAAAATAATATATTGTTATAAAAATGTTAAGTAAAAAAATAAACACTACATTTATAAAATAATACCAAATTGATCATTTATTCAAAATAATTGCATGAAAACACAACATTGCAAATAATTAATTAAAAATTAAAACCCTTTATAAAACATTTCTAATAAAAATACATTCCAAATTTTATGAAATTCATAAATTCAATTTTAATACCATTTATATACATTTTCTTACATACACCTGTTTGTGCCCAGGTTAAAGGCATAGGAATACCAAGTATCAAAAACTATAAAAGGTCTGATTATCGAGGCGGAACCCAAAATTGGAGCATTGATCAGGATAAAAATGGCAATATGTACTTTGCCAACAATAATGGACTTATACAATTTGATGGCACAAGCTGGCACAAATATTCTCTTCCATCCCAAAATGAAATAAGGAGTTTAAAAATAGATTCGTCAGGTAAAATCTTTGTGGGAGGAAATAATGAATTTGGTTATTTTCAAAATGATACAAAAGGAATTTTAAAGTACCATTCCTTATCCGATATGATAGATAAGAAGGACAAACAAAATATAAACTTAATATGGAGAATTCATCTTTTTAATGGAGAAGTGATTTTTCAATCTTTTACAAAAGTATTTTTCCTCAAAAATAATAAGCTGCGATTTATAAATGCGCCTTCAAAATTTCAGTTTTCTTTTTTAGTAAATAACCGCCTTTATTTTCAGGATAAATCATTGGGAATTCTGGAATATAAAAACAAAAAACTCAAACAAATACAGGGAACAACATTTTTTAATGATAAAGAAATTTGGTCCGTATTCCCGCTTCCTAACAACAAAATGCTTTTAGCAACCTTAGAGAAAGGTCTTTTTATATCTGACAATACTACTGTAAAACCATGGGAAACTGAAGCAAATGCTTTTATTAAGAAAAACACATCCCTTGGCGGCTCTATGATAAAAGGTAAATTTATTGTGCTTAATTCTGTTTTAGACGGCGTTATAGTCTGTGATCTCAATGGTAAAATAATTCAACATTTAAATCGTCAAAAAGGCCTTCAGAACAATACTATACTTACCTCTTTTATTGATAATAAGGACAACATCTGGTTGGGGCTTGACAACGGAATTACCTTTGTTAATGAGAATTCTCCTTTTTCTTATTTTGACTATAGTTATAATATAGGTACTGTATATGCATCGACAGTTTTTAATGGAAATTTGTATGTAGCAACAAATCAGGGATTATTTTATCATTCCTGGAATACACCATTTAAAGACAGTCCGTTTACCAGAGTCGAAGGAACGATTTCGCAAGCATGGAATATTCAGGTAATAAACAACGTACTTATTTGTGCCAGCAACAGCGGGGCGTTAGTTATTGATCATAATAAGGTATCTAAAAAACTGGATTCAAGAGGATATTTTGGATTTAAGACAATACCTAATCACGAAGGCTATATTATAGGAGAAAGCTATAATGGTTTTAGTATTTTTAAAAAATCAGCAGACGGATTCGAATATTCACATCAGGTTGCAGGGTTTGATGAAACAACAAATACTTTTTCGATCGAACTGGACCAAGACTATTTATGGCTTAAGAAAGACCCTTTTTTATACCAAATGAAATTATCCGGAGATTTAAAAAAGTTTGATTATATAAAAAAGCATAAAAACATTTCAGGAGCCTATACCGGAATCGGAAGCTTGCAGAACATCAATAATATAGTTTATTTTCAAACAAAAAACCATTTTTTCAGGTTCTCCAGAGAGCAGGGAACATTTTTTGAAGACAAAAAAATAACAGCTCTTTTTAATGGAATACCAGCCATAACAACTCTGATCGAAGATTCTCAGGGAAATTTATGGTATGCCCACAACGAATCTTTAGGTGTTTTAACGAAAAATCAAAACGGAACCTTTACCAAAAAACAGGCGCCGTTTTCAAATTTATCCGGTAATCTGGTCAATAACTATATTTCTGTAAACACGATAGATCCTGAAAATATTTTTATAGGACAAACGGACGGATTAACACATTACGACTCTAAATTTCCGAACTCATTTATAACAAAACCTAAAGTATTTATAGAAAGTTTTACTTTTCCGGGAGATACCATCTTAACAGGTAACATACCTGAAAATCATCAGATATACACGGTTCCTTACAGCTCGAACCATGTTAAGTTTACTTTTTCATCACCTACATATGAAAATCAGGAAAACGTGACGTACTCCTATAAACTGGAACCTTTTGAAGAAAATTGGCGTGCCTGGTCGACGCTATCAATAAAAGAATACACCAACTTAAGGGAAGGTACTTATGCAATGAAACTCAAAGCCAAAAATAGTTATGGTGTCGAATCTAATATTTCAGAAATCACCTTTACAGTTTCACCTCCGTGGTACAGGCATTTTTTAGCGTACCTTGTTTACTTCATTTTACTTATTACAGCGATATATATCATTTCGAATAGAATTAAGCTCAAAATCAGAAAAAACAGGTATTACGAAACGATTGAACAAAGAAGATTATATCTTGAAAAAGAATCGAAAATACGCCATGAACAACATGAACTTGAAAAGGAGATTGAAAAACTAAAGAATGATAAACTGCAGATAAAAATTCTGGCAAAAGACAAAGAATTGGTAAACAACTCTTTGCAAGTCGTAAAGAAAAACAAAATTCTAAACGGTATCATTTACAAATTGAAAGATATTGATACGAATATTTTAGATGATTCTACCAAATTCGAATTCAACAAATTACATAAAAGTATTGTAAAGGAAGTCAACACAGATAAGAGCTGGAAAGATCTGGAGAAACACATCAAAAACGTACATTTTGAATTCTTAAAACGATTAAAAGAAAAGTACCCTACAATTTCGCCACGAGAACTCGATTTATCCACTTACTTATTAATGAATATGTCTACAAAAGAAATAGCCGAAATTATGAATATTTCAACCGGAGGTGTTGAACTGGCGCGTTATCGATTAAGGAAAAAACTAGGCTTAAACAAAAAAGAAAACCTTATTGGTTTCCTGATGAGTATTTAAATTAAAAAGCCATTCGCTAACGAATGGCTTTTTGTTATTTTATGTATTGCAATATTCTTTCCAGGGCCATTCCTCTGGAACCTTTTATTAGAATTGTATTTTCATTAAAGTGAATTGTTTCTAAATATTCTGTAAAAGAATCAAACGTTTCAAAAAACTGGAGATTCTTTTTAGAAATTCTATTTTCATAAAATGATTTCCCGATCAGATAACAAATAGAATTATCCTGAGCAGCTAAAGAATCAACAAGTATTTTATGCTCCTGATGACTTTCATTTCCCAATTCAAACATGTCGCCCAAAATCATGATTTTATTCTGATTTTCTAATTGCAAAAAATTAGTTATTGCCACGGCCATACTGCTTGGATTTGCATTATAGGCGTCTAAAATAATTTGATTCGATTCAATTCTTAACAATTGCGACCTGTTATTCTCCGGTATATAGTTTTCGATCGCATGTTTAATGTCATTTTCATCAACTTTAAAATAATGTCCTATTGCAACTGCTGCATTGATATTATTAGCATTGTAAAGACCAATTAAATGCGATTCTATACTAAAATTATCATATTCTATAACTACAAAAGGATTTGCCTGAATTTTTCTGATATTTGTATTGGCTTCATTATTATTTACTCCGAAAGTAAATAGTTTAATACCCGCAGATTTCTCCATCTGAATGGGATCTTCAAGGTTTACAAAGGCTATTTTATCATTGTTTGCCAGAAATCGGTACATCTCGCTTTTCCCTTCAATTACACCTTCAACACCGCCAAAACCTTCTAAATGCGCTTTACCAAAATTGGTGATATAGCCATAATCAGGCTGGGCAATTTCGCATAAAAATTCAATTTCTTTTTTATGATTGGCCCCCATTTCAACAATTCCAATTTCCGTTTCCTCCGTAAAAGACAACAAAGTCAACGGCACGCCAATATGATTGTTTAGATTTCCTATGGTAGCCTTAGTATTGTATTTTTTGGCCAAAACAACATTAATAAGTTCTTTGGTTGTTGTTTTTCCGTTACTTCCTGTCAAAGCTATTATAGGTAATTTTAAATAGGAACGATGAAATTTTGCTAATGCCTGCAACGTTTCCAAACTATTTTCAACAAGAATGGTTCTTTCATCAATAGCATAAGACGCATTATCAATAATAACAAATGAAGCCCCTAATTCCAGCGCAGAAACAGCAAAGGTATTGGCATCGAAATTTTCGCCTTTAATAGCAAAAAACATAGAATCCTTTTCAATTTTTCTTGTATCAATTGAAACTGATTTGCACTTCAAAAATAAGTTATGAATGTCCTGAATATTCATTTAAAAAAATATTTACATTTTATAAAATTAACCATAAAAAAATTCCAAATTCCAAAATCTGAATGTTTTCAGTATGGAATTTGGAATTTTTTTTTTGGTTTTCTGAAATTTAGTTTCTAGGTGATCTTCTTTTTTCAGTTTTAGCACCTACTCTAGACATCGCACATCTAAATCCGATGTAGTCTGTTGCCATATCCTGAGGGAAATATCTTCTTTGAGCCGGATCTAACCAATATGCTCTGTCTCTCCAAGAACCACCTTTGTAAACTCTTACGTTATCATCGATAAGTGTCGTACGTTTACTAGTGTTGTCATATTTTCTTACCATCTGACCTAAACTGTCTGTTGTTACATTATGCTTAGGAGAGTTATACATTGACTGATCTGCTTTAGCTCCTGCTTCAGCATCTCCAAAATCAAAATATTTAGATGATTGTTTGTCACCATCTCTATAGTTGATATTATCACTTGTACTAAAATTTTGCCTCAAATAAGTTTCATTTTCATCAACTGGTACCTGAGCAATTTCTCCTGGTAAATTTGTTGCAACTTTTTTACCGTTACTTAACGTTTTGTATTGAATATTATCTTTAGTGATAATTTCAATTTTACCGTCTTTACCAATTTTATTTTTAGCGTATTGATTTCCTCTAAAGTAGTTAAAATCATTTGCTTCATTATCAATAATAGGTCTGTAAACATCGGCAACCCATTCGGCTACGTTCCCAGCCATATCGTATAATCCAAAATCATTAGGAGCATAGCTTTTTACTGCATTAGTAATATCTGCACCATCATCAGACCAACCTGCAATTCCACCGTAATCACCGTTTCCTTGTTTAAAGTTAGCCAATTGATCTCCTCTGTTTTTACGTTTAGATGAACGTGTATAATCTCCGGACCAAGGATATTTCTTTTGTCCTTTTATTATATTGTATTCTCTTTGCCCAACATCTGCTGCTGCTGCATATTCCCATTCTGCTTCTGTAGGAAGTCTGTATTCCGGCAAGATAACTCCTGAAGAACGTTGTGCGTAAACATTCTTTTCTTCTGGAACCACACCGTCTTTTCCTGCTTTTGGTCTTTTTCCGTTAGGGTTTTTCTTTAATACCAGTTCTTCATTACCACCATAAGTAGTAGAAGGTGAAGCCAGGTAAGCTTCTGTATTAAAAATACTTTCTGCAGTAACATCTTGTGTTTTTGCACCTTTTTTAAGATAACCATTTTTCTCTAAAACTGCTTCGTTTACACGATCAGTTCTCCATTTACTAAATTCAACAGCCTGAATCCAGTTAACACCTACTACAGGATAGTTAGCATATGAAGGATGTCTTAAATAGTTATTAGTCATCGTTTCATTATATCCTAAACGATTTCTCCATACTAAAGTATCCGGAGATGCTCCTTCATAGATATTTTTATAGTTTTCTTCTGTTGGAGGAAAAACTTTCTTTAACCATTCCAGGTATTCTAAGTACATACCATTGGTAACTTCTGTTTCATCCATATAAAATGACTGAACGTGCTGTTGGGTCGCTGTGTTATTCCAATCATGCATAACATCATCTTGTACTTTACCCATTGTAAATGTACCCCCTTCAACAAAAACCAAACCAGGACCAGCCTGTTGTTTTTTTCCTGCATTTCTGGCAGCAGTTCCATTCTGACTATCTACATCCCAACCAGTAGCTCTGGAAGCACGACTGGAACTCGATTTTTTGCTACAACTAGCCGTGCCTAACATCAATATCATTGACATCATTAATTGCAAGACTACAATTTTGTTTACTTTCATACTCATTCTTAGGTGATAAATTTAGGTGCTGCAATATAATAATTAACGTTTAATTAGCAACATCTGTTCTAATAATTTTATTTAACTGTTTTTTACCAGAAAATAACCTATAATTACGAACGCAAAAATATACTTTTTATTATTTACTATAACATGAAACACTATATTTTTACTTACTAATTTTTTTTTAATCCAAAACCCTCTGATTCACCTCTGAAACAATCCATAATCCTCCTTTTTTTCTTAGCACCACTTATCTAATTTCATCAGATAAACAGTAGCTTCGCACGAGATTAGCAAAATAAAAAAGAACTATTTTTTCGTTACTTAAAAATAATGATCTTTTACTTTTCAAGCAGTAGCTTTTGACGCGATACTACTAAAAAAAACATAACTTTACCGTTTAACCTGAACGAATCAACCTACATAAACGCCAGTTCCGCACAAATAACATCCATTTTACAAGAACCTATTTCAGCTCCTGAGTTAGATGATTTATTACCCGAAAACATCCTTCTAAAACTAAATAACAGATTAAAAACAACTGCTTCAGGAGACACAAGACAATCTTTCCTCTTACCGACACCTATAATAAGGAAGCAAACCGCTCTTTAGAGCCAAACACTTCTGGCGACTATCAATTTCATCAGACCAACAAAATGCACCTTATATATATATATATGTAGCGATTTTGGTTTTAAAAATTATTTTTATCGATCGACGGCAAGAATTTCGTCGACTTTACTCTTCAATAAATTAAAAACAATCTCTGCTCTAACCTAATAATTAGATATAGCCCTGCAATGTCATTTTAAATTCCTAAAAACGAATAAAGACGCAACACTGATTAAACAGGAGAAACGTATAAAAATAAGCCTCAGAACAATATTAGACCAAAAGTTAAGTTATATACTAACGACAAAACTTTTGTACCAGATAGAATGAAAACAAATTCCCCATTTTACTGGCACTTCCTGAAGATAAAACGGAATCAATACAAAAAGCGGAATCGAATAAAACAAGATCTGAAGTTTTACCGGCACATACAACATTAGCTTACAAGTCAGGATATTTACAACAATCCCGTTACAATTAAAACATTTTTTATCTTTACAGAATACAAACCATTTGCTCCCGTTCTTAATTATCTTAATCTATTTTCTACCTAAACTTCGATTCTGACTTTCACACAATCCCTGCAAACCTTTGGTTGTCCAGGCTCTGACCATGATAATTACAGAAAAATAGTCTGGACGAAAATCAAGATCATTACAATACAAAGCTTTTTATTCAGCAAAACAATCTGAGACACAAAAAGGCGATTTTACCCACTAAATCATAAAGAAGTTTATCTTTATAAACTTACGGTCAAATCTAATTTGAGAAATAAAAAGGCAGAAAAGTACGAAAAGCTTGTCATCTTATAATTATATATATATTTGTATCATAAATAAGTTAAGTTCCCTAAATGAAAAAAATATCACTACTTTTAATTTGTTCTTTTATTCTTTTTAAAGCACAGGCTCAGGAAAATCGACCTATTACGACTGGAGTCCCATTTTTGTTAGTTGCAGCAGATGCCAGAGCAGCCGGTTTAGCTGATCAGGGTGTAGCGACATCATCAGATGCTTTCTCTCAGCAATGGAACCCTGCAAAATATGCTTTTGCAGTCGACAAGCAGGGCTTCTCAATTAGCTATACCCCTTACCTAACGGATTTAGCCAATGACATTTCTCTTGGACAGGTCACGTACTACAACAAAATAAATGACAGAAGTGCCTTTGCCGGCAGTCTTCGTTATTTTGGTTTTGGAGATATTGAATTAAGAACAACAGGCGATCCTAATGAAGCCGCAAGAATAGTATCACCAAACGAGTTCGCATTAGACGGATCATATTCTTTGAAGTTAAGCGAAACATTCTCGATGGCAGTTGCCGCAAGATACATTCGTTCCAATTTAAAAATTGCCTCAGAAGATGTTGATGCTTCACCCGCCAGTACTTTTGCAGTAGACATTGCAGGGTTCTATCAATCTGAAGAAATTGCTTACTCAAATTTTAACGGAAGATGGAGAGCAGGTTTCAACATGCAAAATCTGGGTCAAAAAATAAGCTATGACAATGATGATTTAAGCTCAAACTTTTTACCGGCTAATCTTAGACTGGGCGGAGGTTTCGATTTTATTTTCGATGATTCTAATAAGGTAGCACTTAGTGTTGAGTTTACTAAACTTTTAGTGCCAACACCTCCAGGACCGGGAACTCCTGTTGACGCAAATGGAGATGGCGATTATGATGACCCGGGAGACATCTCTCAGGAGAAGGCAAATGCCACAAACTTCAAAAACTATAATGACATCGGTTGGGTTTCAGGGATTTTTAAATCATTTGGAGATGCACCGGGAGGTTTCAGCGAAGAATTAAAAGAAATTACCTACAGTGTAGCAGCAGAATACATGTATCAGGATGCATTTGCATTACGAGCAGGATATTTTCATGAAAGCCCACAAAAAGGAGCAAGACAATTCTTTTCTTTAGGAGCCGGATTTAAATACAATGTTGTTAAAGTCGATGTTTCCTACTTATTTTCGACATCAAAAATAAAAAATCCGTTAGAAAACACACTTCGTTTTTCTTTAACCTTTAACTTTGGTGACAAATACGAAGTTTATTAAACAGAAAAAATAAAAATTCAATAACAATCCAAATTTCTATTTCTTAGAAATTTGGATTTTTTTTCCCATAAAAACAAATGAAAAACATAAGCATTACATCATCATTTATAGTTTACGACACACTGCAAGAACTTTCAGCAGACATTCAGGATTTAATGAATCAGGCTGTCGAAGTTCGCAAAAAAGCATACGCACCCTATTCTCAATTTAGGGTTGGGGCAGCATTATTATTAGATAACGGAAAAATAGTTTTAGGATCAAATCAGGAAAATGCAGCTTATCCTTCCGGACTTTGCGCAGAACGTGTAGCCATTTTCCACGCAGGAGCCATTTACCCTGAAGCCAAAATTTTAAAAATTGCCATAACAGCAGCTTCAGACACCAATCAAACTACAGCACCAATCCCACCTTGCGGTTCATGCCGCCAATCTATTGCAGAATACGAAATCAGGCAAGAGACCCCTATAGAAATCTTTTTTATGGGAGAAATTGGCGAAGTTTACAAATCAGCATCCCTAAAAAATCTGCTCCCTTTTATGTTTGATAAAAAGTTCTTGTAAAAAAAAGCCAAAAAGTGACGTTTAAATTTTACTTCTTAATAGGAATGTCTTATTTTTGCATCCCGACCTTTCGGGCGCAAATTTGTGGGAGGAAACTATTTTGCGTTATAGGCAACAATTGATAACACAAACAAACTTTAGCAAAAGAAAGAATTCAGATGAAAGAAGTTACAAAAGAAGTATATTTAAAGTGGTACGAAGACATGCTACTTTGGAGAAAGTTTGAAGACAAACTTGCAGCATTATACATTCAACAAAAAGTTAGAGGTTTTTTACACCTATATAATGGTCAGGAAGCTGTACTAGCAGGTGCCTTGCACGCTATGGACCTGACTAAAGATAAAATGATTACTGCTTACAGAAATCACGTTCAGCCAATTGGTATGGGTGTTGATCCTAGACGAGTAATGGCTGAGCTTTTAGGAAAAGCAACAGGAACTTCTAAAGGTATGGGAGGTTCTATGCACATTTTCTCTAAAGAACACCGTTTTTACGGAGGACACGGAATCGTAGGTGGACAAATTCCGGTAGGAGCTGGTTTAGCTTTTGCTGATAAATATTTTGAAACTGGCGGAGTTACTATGACCTATTTTGGTGATGGTGCAGCAAGACAAGGTTCACTACACGAAGCTTTCAACATGGCTATGCTATGGAAATTGCCAGTTGTTTTTATCGTTGAAAACAACGGTTATGCAATGGGAACTTCTGTAGAAAGAACTGCAAACCATACTGATATCTGGAAACTTGGTTTAGGATATGAAATGCCTTGCGGACCTGTTGACGGAATGAATCCTGTAAAAGTTGCTGAAGCTATGACTGAAGCAATTGACAGAGCACGTCGCGGAGACGGACCAACTTTCCTTGAAATGAAAACGTACCGTTACAGAGGACACTCAATGTCTGATGCACAATTATACCGCTCTAAAGAAGAGGTTGAAGAGTACAAAAAAATTGACCCAATTACTCAGGTTTTAGATGTAATTAAGGATCAAAAATATGCTACAGAAGAGGAAATCGAAGCAATTGACCAAAGAGTTAAAGATTTGGTTGAAGAATGTGTGAAATTCGCTGAAGAATCTCCATATCCTGAATTACAGCAATTGTATGATGTAGTTTACGCACAAGAAGACTATCCATTTACACCTCATAAACTATAACAATATTATGGCGATAAAAGTAACAATGCCTCGTTTGAGCGATACTATGACGGAAGGAACGGTAGCGACTTGGTTAAAAAAAGTAGGCGACAAAATTAGCGAAGGTGATATCCTTGCTGAAATTGAAACAGATAAAGCAACAATGGAATTTGAGTCTTTCAACGAAGGAACTCTTTTACATATTGGAATTCAAGAAGGGCAAACTGCTCCGGTTGATTCATTATTAGCGATCATTGGTAAAGAAGGAGAAGATATTTCTGCTCTTTTAGCTGGTGGTGAAGCTCCTGCTGCCAGTTCCGAAGCTTCGGAACCAAAAGCTGACGCTGCTCCTGCTGCAGAAACAAAATCAGAAACTCCTGCTCCAGCTGCAAAAGCTGCAACTGAACTTCCTAAAGGTGTTGTAGTTGTAACTATGCCACGTTTGAGTGATACAATGACAGAAGGAACAGTAGCAACCTGGTTGAAAAAAGTAGGCGACGCTGTTGCAGAAGGTGATATTTTAGCCGAAATTGAAACTGACAAAGCAACTATGGAGTTTGAGTCTTTCAATGAAGGAACATTATTATACATAGGAATTCAAGAAGGAAACAGCGCCCCTGTTGATAGTTTACTAGCTATTATCGGGCCTGCAGGAACTGACATTTCAGGAATTGCTGATAATTATACTGCCGGAGGTACTGCAACTGCAAGTGCTCCTGCTGCTGAAGAAACAAAATCTGCTCCCGCTGCTGAAAAAGCAACTGAAGCTGCTGCTGAAACTTCAAACGGAGGAAGAATTTTAGCTTCGCCATTAGCGAAGAAAATCGCTTCTGACAAAGGAATCCAATTAAATCAGGTTAAAGGTTCCGGAGAAAACGGACGTATCGTAAAAAGCGATATCGAAAACTTCTCTCCAGCTGCGCAAGCACCAGCTGCAACAGCAACCGCTGCTGCACCAAAAGCTGACGCCGCTCCTGCTGCACCAAAAGTATTTGTTCCTGCCGGAGAAGTTTTCACAGAAGAGATCAAAAACTCTCAGATGCGAAAAATTATCGCAAAACGTCTTGCAGAATCATTGTTTACAGCTCCTCACTACAATTTAGTGATCGAAGTAACCATGGATGATGCAATGGCCGCAAGAGCAACAATCAATAGTGTTCCGGATACAAAAGTATCTTTTAACGATATGGTAATTAAAGCTTGTGCTTTGGCCTTGAAAAAACATCCAAAAATTAACTCTCAGTGGAAAGAAGATGTTATCATCATCAACCACCATGTTAATATTGGTGTTGCCGTAGCTGTTGAAGACGGATTAGTAGTTCCTGTATTGAAATTTACAGATGCTATGAGTTTATCTCAAATTGGAGCTTCGGTAAGAGATCTTGCAGGAAGAGCTAAAAACAAAAAACTTGGACCACAAGAAATGGAAGGAAGTACTTTTACAGTATCTAACCTTGGAATGTTTGGTATCACTGAATTCAATTCAATTATCAACCAACCAAACTCTGCAATTCTTTCTGTAGGTGCAATTGTTGAGAAACCAGTAGTTAAAAACGGTCAGATTGTAGTAGGAAACACAATGATGTTATCATTAGCGTGTGACCACAGAACAATTGACGGTGCAACAGGCGCTCAATTTTTACAAACATTAAAACAATATATCGAAAGCCCGGTTACAATGTTGGCATAATTTTTTCATGTCAACCCGAGCATCCCGAAGCTTCGGGAGAAGGTTATTTATAATAAAATCCCGTTTTGTTTATTCAAAACGGGATTTTTTGTTTAATTTTCATCCTCAAATTCAATACTTCGTAAAATGAAAAAACTAATCCTTGCCACTTTATTCCTGACCATAATTGCCTGTCAGAAAAAGGACCAAACAGAAAAGACAACTGCCGTTACAGATGAACACAGTTATTCTAAACCAGAACTTGCCGTTGTAAAACATCTTGATCTTGACATAAAAGTCGATTTTGATACACAAACTATTTCCGGAAAAGCTTCCTGGTTAATTGACAACATCAGTAAAGGAAATGAAATTATATTCGACGAAAACACACTTAATATTACCAAAGTAACTTTAGGCGACGACGAAAAAGAAACCAAATTTGAATTAGGAAAGGATGTAGAATTCCACGGAAAACCACTTCATATTACAATCGAACCTAATACTACGAAGGTCAACATTTACTACAGCACCACAAAAGAGGCTATTGCCTTGCAATGGTTAACACCAGAACAAACAGCAGATAAAAAGAAACCTTTCCTTTTCTCTCAAGGAGAAAGTGTATGGTCACGCACCTGGATTCCTTGCCAGGATTCGCCGGGAATCCGTTTTACTTACAATGCAAAAGTTACCGTTCCTAAAGATTTATTAGCTGTAATGAGTGCCGTAAATCCACAGAAGAAAAACGACACCGGAGTTTATACCTTCAAACAAGACAAAGCAATTCCGTCGTACTTAATGGCAATTGCCGTAGGAGATCTCGAATTTCAATCTATAGACAACAGAACCGGAGTCTATGCAGAACCATCATTAATCAAAAAAGCTGCCTGGGAATTTGCCGAACTTGGAAAAATGGTTGTGGCTGCCGAAAAATTGTACGGTCCTTATCGTTGGGGACGTTATGACGTATTAGTTCTACCTCCAAGTTTTCCTTATGGCGGAATGGAGAACCCTAATCTAACTTTCCTAACTCCGGGAGTTATTGCAGAAGATCGTTCTTTAACCAGTTTACTGGCACACGAATTAGGACACAGCTGGAGTGGAAACTTAGTAACCAATGCAACATGGGACGACATTTGGTTAAACGAAGGCTTCACTACTTATGTAGAACACAGAATTGGAGAAGCTATCTTTGGGGAAAAAGAATTTGAAATGCAAAATGTTATTGTTCGCAAAGAATTAGTTGACAATATCGCTGAGCTAGGAAATACAAATCCCGACACAAGACTGAAAGTATCTTTGACAGGAAGAAATCCTGACGACGGAATAAGCATGATTCCATATGTAAAAGGTTACGCATTTTTAAGAGTAATTGAAAATGCAGTTGGACGCGAAAAATTTGATGTTTTCATTAAAAATTATTTCGACGCACACGCTTTTCAGTCCATCACCACAGAAGATTTCATTAAATACTACAATGAAAACCTTATAAAAGGAGACAAAGCACTTGCAGATAAAATAAAAGCAGAAGACTGGATTTACAAACCGGGAATTCCATCTAATATTACTCCGGTAAATTCAGTAGATTTTGATGCTATTGACAAACTTCAAAAAAGCTGGAGAGAAACAGGCGTTAAAGGATTAAGTCAAAAAATAACTACCACTACAGAAAAACAGTATTTTATAGATCACCTTCCAACAGATATTACACCAAAAGAGATGGAAGCAATAGATACTGAATTTAACTTTACAAAAGGCGGTAATTTCATCATCAAACGTCAATGGTTTATTCCATCTATTCGTTATAAATATGCAGCAGCATATCCTGCAATTGAACAATTCTTAATTGCAACGAGCAGAACAGGATCAGTTATGATGCTTTATAAAGAAATGGCAAAAACACCGGAAGGAAAAGCCTGGGCGAAAAAGATTTTTGACAAAGCAAAATCTGGTTATCACGCTACAACTGTTCAGGCTGTTGAAGGCATTTTGAAATAGCTGTGTTCATTCTCCGTTTACAGCTTCAGCATTCAGTGGAGCGCAAGCCGAAAACTGAGACTGAAACTGAGACTGAAAAAAAAATCCCCGATTACAAGCTGTAATCGGGGATTTTTTTATGCTTAATTTTTATTTTTAGCTTCTATCCACTTTGCCATGTATTTGGTACTTTTTAGAGTATGATGTTGCAACAAACTCCCCATGAAATTATGCAGACGATGATTCTCAGAATCATTCAAAAGCGAATTAATTTTTGTCACCAAAGCCGTTGAATACTTACTCAATTGATAACATTCATTCACAATTGCAACTCCATTTTTTTGAGATTGTTTCCACAAGTTTTCATCATGATATAACTCAACTGCTTTTTTTGCAAACAGTTCGACATCATCCGTAATAAAACCATTCCACGGTAAATTTGCATGCATTGCTTCAGAACCAATAGCCGAAGTTATGCTTGGCGTTCCACATTGCATTGCTTCTAATAGCTTACCTTTTAAACCGGCACCAAACCGAATTGGCGCAAGAACAATACGTGATTTCTTAACAATCTCATTTGCATTTTCAGCTCTTCCCATGATAAAAAAACCGTTTTTAGGCTGATGCAATTGCAATACTTTTTGCGAAGGATAAGCACCAAAAACCTCCAAAATAGCTTCCGGAAATTGCTTTTTGATCAATGGCCAAATCGTTTCTTTCAAATACTGAACCGTATTCCAATTGGGCTCATGAAGGAAATTACCAATGAATACAAAATTTTTACGCTCCTCAAACAAAGGCAATTTCAGAAGATCCAATTCAGACATTTCATATACCAGAAATGGCAAGTAGTAAAGCAAATCAGAATTAATTTTAAAAACCTCATTTAAAATTTTCATTTCAAATTCAGAAATAATAAAAGACAGATCGCATCTTAAAATACTGGCAACTTCACGTTTAGCAACTTCCTCAGACAACAAATCCAGAAGTTCGAAAGCCCTGTTTTCCTTAAAAGCTTTTTGTCTTGCCGTTCTTAAACAATGTAAATCTTCGGTATCCAATAACCGAATTGCTTTTGGACAATTTTCAGAAACCCGCCATCCAAATTGTTCTTCGATCATAAAACGATCAAACAAAACAACATCCGGATTCAATTCGATAATGAAATCATCAAAACTGGAATTATTGAGTTCTATGGATACTTTCTTTACTCCAAATTCAGATAAATCGACCATAAAATCACTGTCTAAAGCAGGGCTCGCAAATGTAATCTCAAATCCGTTTTGTTTAAAAATAGAAATCAATTGCATCATTCTTCGGCCCGCTGCAGACGAATTGGGTTCAGGCCACACAAAGCCAATGATTAAAAGTTTTTTTATCTGATTCATTTTAAAATATTTCAAGCTACAAAATAATGCTTTTTTGAGCGTAATCATACAATATTTCCTGATTTTTAGTAATAAAAAACACTAATTTTGCAAGAACTAAAATGCCGGGAAATTATGTTAGGATTAAAATTAGCCACAGACCCTCGTTGGGTAAATATAGTAGAATCGAATATCGAAGAAATTTTGACAGACCATGCGTGGTGTGAACAAAAAGCAGCTTCGAATGCAATAAGTTTAGTTACTTACAATTCTGAATTAGAAGAATTAGTAACCGAAATGCTCGTGATTGCCAGAGAAGAATTAGAGCATTTGCAAATGGTTCATGACATTATTAAAAAAAGAGGCTTGACATTAGGGCGCGAAAGAAAGGATCATTATGTAAATGAACTTTTTAAATTCATGAAAAAAGATGGCAGCCGAAAAGATGCACTTTGCGATCGTTTATTATTTTCAGCAATGATCGAAGCCAGAAGCTGCGAGCGTTTTAAAGTACTTTCGGAAAATATAAAAGATGAAGAATTAGCTAAATTCTATCGCGATTTAATGATTTCTGAAGCCGGTCATTATACTACTTTTCTAGGATTTGCAAGAAAATATACAGACAACATAGATATTGATAAACGCTGGAAAGAATGGATTGAATATGAAGGTTCAATTATTACTAATTACGGAAAAAGCGAAACCGTACACGGATAATAATCTTCAACATTCGATTTTAATCTTACCTATAAATACCATAATTTGTTATGTCAACAAATAAAACGAAGTCTATTTTATTAAAAACGGCTAAATACCTGGGAATTACTTTTGTGGTAATTATAGGTTTGTTATTCTTAACCCCTATTATTTTTGCTGACAAAATCAAAGAGCAGATTAAAAAAACAGCTAACGAAAAATTGACTGCAGAATTGAATTATTCTGACGTTTCTGTTTCCTTTTTTCAGCATTTCCCTTCCCTAACCCTAACTTTAAGCGATTTAAGCCTTAACGGATCAGCGCCTTATACAAGCGAAAAATTCATCACAGCAAAAGAGGTTTCTTTTGGAATTGACGTAGCCAGCCTTGTATTTAGCAAAGAAGTAAAAATTGATCAGATTTATTTATCCGACTCATTTATTAATGTAAAAGTAAATGCAAAAGGAGAAGCAAACTACAATGTTTACAAATCATCTGCGAATGCAACCGATCCTAAAGACAGCACTGACGCCGATGCATCACTAAAACTCGAAAAAATTGAAATTCTAAACAGTAAAATAATTTACGACGACTTGTCAACTAAAATTCATTTTGATGCTTTTGGATTTAATTATTTAGGAAAAGGGGATTTAACCAAAGCTGTTTTCGATTTATACTCAAAAGCCAAAATCGAAAAACTAAATATCGTTTATGAAGGCGAACCTTATTTAATGAACAAAAAGATTGATGCCGATTTAATTACTAAAGTAAATGTAAACTCGTTATCTTTCTATTTTCAACAAAACAACCTTAAAATCAACCAGCTTTTGGTAGATTTCAAAGGGAAATTTGATTTCCTGAAAGACGGCTACAACATGGATTTTGTCATTAAATCAGATAATAGTAAGCTGTATGACGTTTTTACAGCTTTTCCTCCCAAATACATTACCTGGCTTTCTAAGACCGAATTAAAAGGGAATACCAATCTACTTTTAACTTTAAAAGGAAACTATATTGCATCACAAAATATCGCTCCTGATCTTGATCTGGACGTAAAAATAGACAGCGGATTTGTAAATTATAACAAAAGTGCATTTCCGGTTTCTAATCTTAATTTAGAGGTAAAAACCAAAGTGCCGTCCTTAAATCCGGATCTTGTTATCGTTGACGCTAAAAACTTATCTTTAAACATCAACAAGGATTATTTAAAATCGAAATTCTATGTTGAAGGTATAAATACCCCAAATATCAATGCTGATTTTAAAGCTAAGATAGATCTGGAAAAACTAACCAAAGCATTAGGAATTCCTGCCATAGTTCTAAAAGGAAACCTTGAAGGAGACGCAAAAGCAAATGGAAAGTTTGATCTGAAAAACAAACTTTTCCCGGTTACAAACGGAACTATTAATTTGGAAAATGGATATCTAAAAACACCATACTACCCAAATCCTATTACAAATATTATTATCAAATCTACAATCAACAATCAAAAAGGAACTTTTGATGATTTGAAAGTAAGCCTAAAACCAACTCAATTTACATTTGAAGGCAAACCTGTTTTTGTAGAAGCTGACCTGAGCAACTTTAATGATTTAACGTACGATATTAAAGCGAAAGGCGAACTTGACATTAATAAAATATATAAAGTTTTCTCTCAAAAAGGACTTGATCTGGATGGTTTCGTAAAAGCTGATTTAGTTTTGAAAGGAAAACAAAGCGATGCAGAAAAAGGGAGATACAGCAAACTTTACAACAAGGGAACTCTCGAACTTAGAAATATTGGCATTACATCAGAATATTTACCAAAAAAATTCATCATCAAAGAAGGAATTTTCAAAATCAATCAGGACAAAATGTCGTTCAATAACTTTTTGGCTGCTTATGGCGAATCAGATTTTAAAATGAATGGATACCTGCAAAACGTTTTCAATTATGTAACCACAAATACAGGCGTTTTAAGAGGCTCTTTTAAGGCCACATCCCGATACATCAACGTTGATGAATTTATGTCAAATACTCCGGCAAATACTTCTGTAACACAAACCAAAACTGAAAC
Organism: Flavobacterium sp. NPDC079362; assembly: GCF_050267765.1. Lineage (NCBI taxonomy): Bacteria > Pseudomonadati > Bacteroidota > Flavobacteriia > Flavobacteriales > Flavobacteriaceae > Flavobacterium > Flavobacterium sp. NPDC079362. The sequence continues at coordinate 71,477 of NZ_JBNNFM010000019.1, forward strand.
TCCGGCGCCACAAACCGCAGCAAAAACGGGAGTAATTATAATTCCGACTAATTTAAATTTACAATTTACAGCAAATGCGCAAAAAGTAAATTTCGACAAGTTAAACCTTCTTAATGCAGTTGGAAACTTAAACATGAACAAAGGCAAGCTAAGCATGCAAAATACCGGTTTTAACTTAATTGGCTGCAATGTTGGTATGAATGCCAATTATCAGGCAATAACTCCACAAAAAGCAAATTTTGATTTTAGCATTAAAGCAGAAGATTTTGACATTAAGAAAGCCTACAACGAAATTGAAGTATTTAGAAAAATGGCCAGTGCTGCTGAAAAAGCACAAGGAATTGTTTCTGTAGATTATCAGTTAAAAGGAAGACTAAACGGGAACATGGATCCGGTTTATCCATCGCTTACGGGTGGAGGAACACTTTCTGTAAAAGATGTAAAAGTAAGAGGATTAAAAATGTTTAATGCCGTAAGCAAAGCAACAAACTCTGAATCTATGCAAAATCCCGACCTTTCTAAAGTTGATATTAAAACTACAATCAAGAACAATATCATGACTGTAGAGCGCTTTAAATTTAAGTTTTCCGGCTTTAGACCAAGAATTGAAGGAACAACAAGCCTGGACGGAAAACTAAACTTAAAAATGCGCTTAGGCCTACCTCCTCTTGGCATATTCGGAATTCCCCTAACCGTTACCGGAACACAGGATAACCCGAAAATAAAGCTAGGAAGAAAAGGTGAAGACCTTGAAGAAACTAAAGATTCTGAGTAAAAACTAAATTCCAATTTTGGAAATTCCAATTTAACAATATCGGCCTTTGTCAAATTTTAAAACTTTGACAAAGGTTTTTTTTTGCAATCTTGCCATTTCGACCGAAATTAATACAGGGGTCACTTTGTATTAGCTCAACCTACAGCTTAAACATACAACATTGCGGAAACATACAAAATGCCCTTCGCCAATAACCACAACAAAACTGCCATTCCTAAAAATCCCCAAGTAGAATTTCTATCTCTTCTCCAGCTTATAAAAAAGGTTGGAATCTCCCAATATTTGATGACAATATAAATACTTGCCCCAATTAAAGAAGCCCAAATCATCTCGCCGGAATGAATATAAAAACTATAAAACAAAACTGACGAAAGAAAAAGAATTGTAACAAATTGCAAATAATAATAATTCTTATAATTATACCTAAAATTTTCTTTGAGCGATAAAAGCAAAAAGGAAACAATCAACAAACCAGTCAAAGCAGTTATAAAATACGAAAAAAGCGGATCAAATTTCTCTATAAGAATACCAGCAATAACTAAAGCCAACACAACACAAGCGGCGAGCGAATAAATACTTCTTTCGACAGCGTTATCCTTAAAAGGAATTAAGATTGGAGAAATGTATTTTTCTAAATTACGCCAAAATGGTAAAGCACAAATAAACGCCATACCAGAAACAACAATTTCATAATTATACAATGTATCTTCCGGAACTTTACTCAATACATAAAAAAGAGCCGCAGTAACAATAAGCGCAGGAAGACAGATCGTTTTTACTACTTCCCATCGACTAGCTTCCCAAAAATTATTTTTTACCACATAAACATACCTCTTGACTAAATATTGCTGCGTAAAAATAGCCGTTGACTGACTCCATAACAAAAACAAACCTATATGAATCACTACCGTTCGCAATGTCATTTCTTCTATGTAGCATCCAAAGAAAATACAAGCTGCACCAATTAATAACAATTCATATGTCAATAAAATCTGAGAAAACAAAACTTTGAACAAAGGCGCAAACTGCCTTATAAGCAGACCAATAATCAGACCCCAGTAATTGCGCATTAAACCTATAACTGCGCATACGCCAATAAATGCAGCAAGATATAACATCCAATTAGTCAGTGATTGCGTCTGCATCCATAACTGGACCGCAGAATTTTTTACCGGAGTATATAAAATACGCGAGTTGGCGTAAACTTCGCTTGCCAGTTGATTTCTTACCGTATCATTTATTATTGAAAACTGGTTTTTATGTTGCTGCCAATAAGCATTAGCATCATAACCACTTTTTTGTAAAACGGCAAATTCATACAAAATCTTTTTTTGATTATCGTTTAACGACACGATTTGCTCAGTAGAATCAATTTCTTTTGCAAATAGGCTTGTACAGAAAAGAAATAAAAGAAAAACTATTTTTTTCAAAATTCAAGTAGATTAATTCCTCCAAAAATACAAATAATATAACTCAATGTACACCTCAATAAATTAGTATCCTGTCAAAATAAGACATACGATTGGCACAAAAACAAAAAACCCGCTCTTTTCAGAACGGGTTTTGTAATAAGTAATCTAATGATTATGCTTCGAATGGAAGGATAGATACATAAGATTTGTTATCTCTTTTCTTTTGGAACTTAACAACTCCAGCTACTCTTGCGTGTAGTGTGTGATCTTTACTGATGTAAACATTTTCACCTGGATTATGTTTTGAACCTCTTTGTCTAACGATGATGTTTCCAGCAATAGCAGCTTGACCTCCAAAAATCTTAACGCCTAAACGTTTTGATTCTGATTCTCTACCATTCTTCGAACTACCGACACCTTTCTTGTGAGCCATGACGTATGAGTTTAAATATTGTTATTATTCTTTAGTAGCTTCTTTTTTTGCTTTTGGAGCTGCTGCTTTCTTTACTTTAGGAGCTTCAACTTCCTCAGTAGCTGCATCTTCTGCCACAACTGCTTTTTTAGCTGCTGCTTTTTTAGTTCCGCCTGCTGCAGTAATACCTTCAATTACAATTTGAGTAAGATATTGTCTGTGACCATTTCTCTTTTTGTATCCTTTTCTTCTTTTCTTTTTGAAAACGATAACTTTATCTCCTTTTAAGTGTTGTAACACTTTAGCTTCTACTGAAGCACCTTCTATAGCTGGGGCGCCTAAAGTTACGTTACCATTATCGTCTAATAAAAGAACTTTGTCAAAAGAAACTTTTGAACCTTCTTCATTAGTCAAACGGTTAACATAAACCTTTAAGTCTTTGCTTACTTTGAATTGTTGCCCTGCTATCTCTACGATTGCATACATACCAAATTGATTTATTGATTTTTAAGGTTGCAAATATACAATTAATAATTTAGTATGCAATCTCTTATTCTAAAAATAATTATTTTGCATAAAATACTGTTTTTAAAGACATTTCACGTCTTAAAACAAAACATTTAGCGGTAAAATACTGTTAAATTATCGTCAAAACAGAGCCAAACCCTTAATTGATAATTAAAAAAAGTTATTTTTGGCGTAACGATAATCAACTCTTGGCTACCTATAAGTTATAGGCAAATAAAAATTATTAATCTTTATGAAAAAATCAATAATGATGTTAAGTGCAGCACTAATGCTCGGCGGAGTGGCTCATGCTCAAAAGGTAGCTTTTGAAGAATATAATTTAGATAACGGAATGCATGTTATTTTGCACAACGACCCATCGGCTCCCGTTGTAATTACCTCAGTAATGTACCATGTAGGATCAAAAGATGAGCGTCCTGACCGAACCGGTTTTGCACATTTCTTTGAACATTTATTATTTGAAGGAACACAAAATATAAAACGTGGCGAATGGATGAAGATCGTCACTGCAAATGGCGGGGTAAACAACGCCAACACTTCTGACGACAGAACTTATTACTACGAAGTTTTCCCGTCAAACAGTTTAGAACTTGGTTTGTGGATGGAATCTGAAAGATTAATGCATCCTATTATTAATAAAATTGGTGTTGCCACGCAAAACGAAGTTGTAAAAGAAGAAAAAAGAATGCGTTACGACAATCAGCCTTACGGAAACATACTTCCTGAGGTTAAGAAAAACATGTTCAAAAATCATCCGTACCGCTGGACAACTATCGGTTCTATGAAAGATTTGGATGCAGCAACGCTGGAAGAGTTTCAGGCATTTAATAAAAAATTCTACACCCCAAACAATGCTGTTTTAGTGGTGGCAGGAGATTTTGACAAAGCTAAAACCAAAGAATGGATTCAGAAATATTTTGGTCCAATTCCGCGTGGAGAAGAAGTAAAAAAACAAACTTTTGTCGAAGAGCCAATTACTCAAACGATAAAAGCAACTTATGAAGATCCCAATATTCAGATTCCAATGATTGTTGCTTCTTACAGAACACCTTCGATGAAAACCAGAGATGCAAGGGTTTTAGATTTGATCTCTTCTTATTTAAGTGATGGAAAAAGCTCTAAACTGTATAAAAAAATAGTTGACGACAAAAAAATGGCTCTTCAGATTGGTGCTGTAGGTTTTAGTCAGGAAGATTACGGAATGTACATTTTATACGGCTTACCAATGGCTCCTTATACAACAGCCGATATCTTGAAAGAAATGGATGAAGAAATTGTAAAAATCCAAACTGACTTGATTTCTGAAAAAGACTATGAAAAACTACAAAATAAATTCGATAACAATTTTGTGAACGCCAATGCAAGCGTAGAAGGAATTGCTGAAAACCTTGCTTCTTATTATTTGCTTTACGGCGATGTAAATCTTATTAACACTGAGATCGACCTTTACCACTCTATTACAAGAGAAGAAATTAGAGAAGTGGCTAAGAAGTACTTAAATCCTAATCAGCGTTTAATTTTAGATTACATTCCTTCAACTAAAGTTCAAAACTAAGTCTATCGAATCATGAAAAAAATACATACATTTTTAATCCTTTTATTCCTGACTGGAATTATGCAAGCACAAGATCGCCCACAACCAAAACCAGGCCCATCGCCAGTAGTCAACATCAAAAAACCACAAACTTTTGTTTTGGCAAACGGTATGAAAGTTTTGGTGGTTGAAAATCATAAATTACCAAGAGTAAGTTTTAACCTAACCCTGGACAACGCTCCTTTTACCGAAGGAAACAAAAAAGGTGTAGATGAATTAACGAGCAGCTTAATTGGCAACGGAAGCAAAAAAACAACCAAAGAAGCTTTTAACGAAGAAATTGACTTTTACGGAGCTAGCCTTAATTTTACATCATCAGGCGCTTATGCAAGTTCTCTTTCTAAATATTCAGGACGCGTTTTAGAACTTCTGGCCGAAGGTGCGCTACAACCTAATTTTACTCAAGCTGAATTTGATAAAGAAAAAGCAAAACTAATTGAAGGACTTAAAGCCGATGAAAAAAGCGTTCCTGCAATTGCCAGCAGAGTTGTTGATGTTTTGGCTTATGGAAAAAATCATCCTTCGGGAGAATACATTTCAGAAGAAACAGTAAAAAACGTAACTCTGGAAGATGTTCAGAAAAACTACGCTACTTATTTTGTTCCTGAAAATGCTTATTTAGTAATTATTGGAGACATTAAATTCAAAGAAACAAAGGCAGCCGTAGACAAACTTTTTGGCGGATGGAAAAAACAAGCTGCACCAAAAAACACTTATCCAAATCCTGAAAACGTTTCTAAACTTCAAATTGATTTTGTAGATGTTCCAAATGCGGTTCAATCTGAAATTTCGTTAGTTAATACTGTAACTTTAAAAATGAGCGATCCTGATTTTTTCCCTGCAGTAATTGCAAATCAAATTCTGGGAGGAGATTTTAACAGTTACCTGAACATGAATTTACGCGAGCAGCATGCCTGGACATATGGCGCAAGCTCAAATATTGGAGCTGGGAAATATGTAACTAAATTCAAGGCTTCATCAGCCGTTAGAAATGCTGTTACTGATAGTGCAGTAGTTCAGTTTATTAAAGAAATAAAAAGAATCAGAACAGAGAAAGTTTCTTCAGATGTTTTAAAAAATGTAAAAGCAGGATATATTGGACGATTTGTAATGCAGGTCGAAAAACCACAAGCTGTTGCCAGATACGCCCTGAATATTGAAACAGAAAAACTTCCTGCTGATTTCTACGAAAAATACATTCAGACCATCAATAATGTTACCGCAGACGACATTTATCGTGTTGCCAACAAATACTTCCTGCTAGACAATATGCGAATTGTAATTGCAGGAAAAGGCTCGGATGTTCTGACTGGTTTAGAAAAATTGCAAATTCCGATTTTCTATTTTGACAGATACGGAAATCCTGTTGAAAAACCGGCAACCAAAAAAGATGCCCCGGCTGGAATTACTGCAAAAACAGTTTTCGAGAATTACCTTAATGCAATTGGCGGAGAAAAAGCGGTTTCTTCAGTAAAAACATTGGCAATGACAGGAACTACAACCGTTCCGCAAGCACCAGGACCTTTGACTTTTACATCTAAACTGGATTCGAAAGGAAAAATGATGGTTTCTCTTGCTATGGGAAATATGAACTTAATGAAACAAGTAGTAAACGAAAAAGGTGCTTATATCGAACAACAAGGACAACGCAAAAACCTTGAAGGTGCAGATCTTGCCGACATGAAAGCTAGCGCTGCTCCTTTTGAAGAATTGCAACTTGTAAAAAGAACAGACCTAAAAGTAGAAGGAATTGAACCTATAAACGGCAGCGATGCTTATGTAATAAAAGATAGTAAAACAACGTATTACTACGATGTAAAATCAGGCTTAAAAACAGCAAAAGGCAAAGTTCGCGAACAAGACGGAAAATCATCTGCTCAAATAACAAACTTTAACGATTACAGAGAAGTAAAAGGCATCAAAGTTCCTTTTAATTTGATTCAGAATGTTGGTTTTGAATTGGATATTAAAATATCTGAAATTAAGATTAATGAAGGGGTTTCTGAGAAAGATTTTTTATAAAGGTTCTGAGGTACTAAGTTGCTAAGGTTCTAAGATTTTAGAAGCTTTGTCAAAGTTTAAGAACTTTGACAAAGCTTTTTTTATGCGCTCTTATTTGTCTGGCTGAACGGAGTAGAAGCCTGACCCTATTAGATCGCGCAGTATAATCCCTACGGGATAAAACACTTGGTGGTTTAATGATATTTCTACCAATATGCAATCTCTCCGAGATAGAAAAGCAGGAATTAAATATTTGATAGAATAAAAAATGTCAATTTATAATCTCTTTTTTGAAATAAAGAATAAACATTGAATGTTTAGAAATCAAAACCTTACTCCATTAGGAGTTTAATGTTGGTAGAAAAATGAACATGAAAAATAAAAAAATGTCCCGTAGGGACTAAATTACATGGCTATAACACAATTTTGTCATTTCGACAAAGGAGAACGGACGAAGTAAATCACATGAGAAACTCCACCCCTAAAATCTCCAATCCTTGCAGAATATCTGATGTAATTTCTGCTTCGTCAGAAATGACAAAAAATACGCATACAATAATTGTGGTTACTTTGTGAAATATTTTTAAGTTCTAATTTTCAAAAGCCTTTGAACCTTTGAACCCTTACATCTCTGAACCTTCTTTCACAACAAAGATATTCAATTCAAAGCTTTTATTTCTTCGCAGACAAATAAACCCCAATCAAAATAATAAATGCTCCAAAAAACTGAATTGACGTTAGCATTTCATTATCTAATAATCCCCAGAAAAATGCCACTATCGGAATCAAATACGTTACCGATGTTGCAAATACCGGCGACGACATTTGTATTAATTTAAAGAACAAAACATTCGCGATTCCGGTTCCTAAAACTCCCAGAACCATTACAAAATAAATCGAATGCTGCGTGATATCTATATTTATTCTTTGCGAAATATCAGTTGTACTTAAAATGATTAATGCAGGCAAAAGCAAAACAGCAAAATTTCCTGTTGTAATACTAACCGAATTCAAATCAGACAAGTATTTCTTGATTAAATTGACATTTATAGCATAACAAAGTGTCGCAATGACAACGAGAATCACATAATAGTAGTTTTGCCCCGAATGAGCTGACGCGCCACTAAAAACCAACAATAAACAACCTACTAAACCAACAAAAACCCCAAGAACCTGTCGTTTTTGAAACTGAATTCCAAAAATAATTATTCCTAAAACGAGTGTATTCAAAGGTGTCAGCGAATTTAAAATCGCCACAATCGAACTATCAACCTGAGTTTCTGCAATAGCAAAAAGAAAAGCTGGCATAAAAGTGCCAAAAACAGAAGTTATGGCAACAAATTTCCATTGACGGCGCGAAATTTTCTTTAGACTCTTAAAGCCTACAATTAATAAAAACAAAGCAGCAAAAATAATTCGGAACGAACCCACCTGAACAGCTGTCAAACCAACCAGACCTCTCTTTATTAAAATAAAAGAACTTCCCCAAATAAGAGAAAGAATAAGTAAGTAAGCCCACTTTAATTGCTTTGCATCCATAAATACGATTTTGATGCAAATTTGTAATAATTTTATGAACTGACCTCCTCCTTTTTATTAATTTTGCAAAGAACACAACTTTATCTAATTAAAAATCATATATAATGAAATTTACAAAAATCGTTGCCACTTTCGCAATCGCAAGTTTAGTATTAGTAAGCTGCAAAAAAGAAGAAGACAAAAACCTAGCAAATATAAAATCTGAAACTACAGTGGTAAAAGAACACAAAGCAATTGCTGCCGAAAATGTTCAGACTGCAAGTTTTGAAATCGAAGGAATGACTTGTGCAATGGGATGTGCAAAAACTATCGAAAAAGAATTGGCTGATTTAGATGGTGTAGAAAAAGCTACGGTTGATTTTGACAAAAAAACGGCTACTGTTGTTTTTGACAAAACGGTTCAAAATCAAGAAAAATTAACTAAAGTGGTTCAGGCAACCGGAGACGGAAAAACATACAAAGTTTTGAATACTAAATCTTAAAAAAAATCTAATATTTTTTTTTAAAAATCCCAATATTTTTAAATTCCAAATCCCAACAACAATTGTGATTTAGAATTTTTGTTGGGTTATTTTCTTAAATTGACATTGGATATTTTTCTTAATTTTAAGACATAAAAAAGGGCGATCAAATTTTTGAACGCCCTTTTTATGTCTTAGTTTTCTACTTCCATTTCAAAGTTTCCATTAGCCTTTGCATATCATTTTTTATATAACTTGCCGCTGGCATAATAGAATCAAAATTAGGCTTGGCATAAAAATAAACTGATCCTGTTATAAAATGCTTTGTACTATCTGTAACGTAAAACTGAGAGTTTGTAGCCGCATTCCCGTCAACTTGATAAAACATACCATAAACCTTTTTTTGAGGGTTTAAATACGGTTGTTCTAATATATCATCTGCCTTAATAACATGTTCATACGTTAATTTTTGGGCATCTTTAAGCAATTTATTGATATCACCATTTACTGGTTTGTATGTCAGGTAAATAGTGGCCTTCATTTTAGGATATGTAATTGCAAATCCACAATCTTTTTCTCCTTTAATTATAGCTGCTTCATTCATCTCAAAAGAAAACGGACAATTATTTTCAAAACCAACGTATTTTGCTTCAGGATAATCTAAACGAAGATAACCCGCCGGCTTGGGCACGACATCATCTTTACAACTTAAAACAGTCAATGCCAGTAAAATTGTTGCTATTGAAATCGTCTTTTTAAACATTCTAATCTATTGTTACTTTTATTTGTTTTACACGCTTTTTATCAACTGTTTCTATTGTAAAAACACAGTTTTCGAAAGCTACTTTTTGATCTTTTTTAGGAAAATTACCCAAAATTTCAAGAATAAATCCTGCCAATGTTTCGGCTTCTCCTTTACGCGATTCAAAAACGTCTTCATTAACATCAACGATTCTATAAAAATCTTTCATGTTTATTTTTCCTTCAAACAGAAAATTCTTTTCATCTATCTGCGAGAAATTCAAATTTTCATCATCAAACTCATCACTAATATCTCCTACTATTTCTTCTATAACATCTTCCAGAGATACTAATCCTGAAGTTCCTCCATATTCGTCGACCACAATCGCCAAATGGCTTTTAAGGCTTTGAAAATCCTTTAATAAATTATCGAGTTTCTTATTTTCAGGAACAAAAAAAGCTTCTCTTACTAAAGAGGTCCACTCAAACTCTTCCTTATCTATATGAGGCAATAAATCCTTTACAAATAAAATGCCTTCGATCTGGTCGATATTATCTCGGTAAACCGGAATTCTCGAAAATCCTTTCTCAATTATTTTAGGGCAAATGGCAATAAATGACTCAGATACTTCTAATGCAAAAATATCAATCCTGGGACTCATTACCTGCTTGGTATCTGTGTTTCCAAACGAAACAATTCCTTCCAGTATTTTTTGTTCTTCGCTTGATGTTCCTTCAGAATCTGTTAATTCCAGCGCCTGAGAAAGCTGATTGATCGAAAAACTATTCTTTTGCTTTCCTAATTTATTATGCAAATATAGCGTAACACTGCGCATTGGTAAACTTATTGGCGAGAGTAATTTGTCTAAAATAGCAATTGGATATGCAATTTGTTTTGCGAATTTTATATTATTTCTACTTGCGTAAACTTTAGGCAAGACTTCTCCAAACAATAAAATAAAAAAAGTAACTACAACAATCTCAAGAATAAATTTTAACGCAGGAGAACTAACATTTGCAAAAACATTCTGTCCTACAAAAGAGAATAAAATAACGACTCCAATGTTAAAGAAATTATTGGCTACAAGCAGGGTTGCCAGAAGTTTTTTGGGTTTGTCTAAAAGATTAGAAATAATTTTTCCTTTAGTCTGGCTTTCCTGTACAGTCTCGTCGATATCTTTTTGAGACAAAGAAAAAAGCGCTATTTCAGCACCTGATACAATTGCTGATAAAAACAGCAAAACAAATATTCCGACAAAACCAATTATTAAATTGATGTCTAAAGTGGTATTAAAAAATAAACTGGGCTCCGGGTCCAAATTAAAAAAGATTAGTTAAACAATCAAAAAGGCAGGTCGTTTATAGGCAGGCCTTCACTCGTCGCATCAAAGTTAGTATTTTTTACTGGTTCTGAATCGTGGTTTGGCTTCTGATTTCCAGTTTCTTTTTTGGTAGTCAAGAAAGTAAACTCAGTTACCTGAATTTCTGTTGTATATTTTGTAGTACCATCTTCGGCTTGCCATTGGCGCGATTTTATGCGTCCTTCGACATATATTTTATCTCCTTTAGAAAGATATTTTTCGCAAATTTCAGCTGCTTTATTACGTACAACTAAATTATGCCACTCCGTCGAAGTTATTTTTTCGTTGGTAGTTTTATTAATATAAACCTCATTTGTAGCTAATTGAAAACGTCCAATGCAATTTCCTCCATCAAAATAATGCATTTTTACATCATCTCCTAAATGACCAATTAGCATAACCTTATTTAATGTTCCGTTCATAATTTATTCGTGGTATTTATCCCAAAGATACATTTTTTTAGCAATTTATTTCTTGCTTTTCAATAAAATTACAAATTACAATTGGAAAACAAAAATTTTTTAAATCACTGGTATTCAATCTATTTTAAATTATTTATCGGATCTTATCTTTCCGTAACTGAATTTAAAGTCACTGTATTAAAAATATACAAATTGATTGTAAAACCATAAAAACAATATACTTTCGTAATAAATTACTTACTCATTAATCTCGCTTTTAAAACCACTCCTATGTTTGAAAACAAATCAGGATACAGTCAAACCTCAAATAAAGATCTGCATTTTATTTTAAAGATATTTTCGCTTTGTTTACCAATACTAGGGTTTCTTATTTATGCCAAAAAGAAAAACTCAGAACCCAAAGCTGCTACTTCCGCTTGTGAAATGGCAATCGCCGGGATTTTCATTGGAATTTCTATCAAACTTTTCCTGTATGCTTATCAACGATAATACTTAAACTTCTAATTCAAATTTCTTTTCAATAAAATTATAAATTACAATTGGAAAGGGAAAAGTTTTCAATTCACTGGTATTCAATCCGCTTTCTATTACTTCTGCAATCTTGACTTTCCAAAACTGAATATGAAGATGCTGGTGCGAAAGTTTATGAATAACAGTTGTTTCTATACACTCCTCTATACTTAATATACTATAGGACGGAAAAACATCATTTTGAACTGCTTTTGAAACAACATCAAAGCCAACAATTTCTGTCGTTTCTAAAAGAGGAAACTCATACAGGTTATGCCAAATTCCTTTTGCTGTTCTTTTTTGAATTGAAGTATTTCCTAAAACATCTTCTAAAATTAAATAATTAAAGAAACGATTTGTGACTTTTAATTTTTTCGACTTTACCGGCAAAACAGCAACTTTCTTTTTTTGAAGTGCCGCACAACTATCATTAAAAACACAAACCGGGCAATCCGGACTTTTAGGAACACATTGCAAAGCGCCAAACTCCATAATTGCCTGATTAAAAATCGCAGGATTATCTTTTGGCATTAATTCGTGTGCTAACTCTGTAAACTCTTTTTTAGTGGCTGGCAGAGAAATATCAGATTCAACATCAAAATAACGGGAAAGTACTCTAAACACATTCCCATCAACTACAGGAACGGCTTCATTATAAGAGAAAGAAGCTATTGCTGCTGCCGTGTATTCGCCAACACCTTTTAATTTCAATAACTCTTTATAAGCATCAGGAAAAACTCCTTTGAGATCATTTGCGACATATTGCGCTGTTTTATGCAAATTTCTGGCGCGTGAATAATAGCCTAATCCCTGCCAGAGTTTCAAAACCTGCTCTTCAGAGGCATTTGCCAAATCAAATACGGTAGGAAATTCCTCGGTAAAAGCGAAAAAATAGGGCGTTCCCTGCGCAACTCTTGTCTGCTGCAACATAATTTCTGATAGCCAAATATGGTACGGATTGGTGGTTTTTCGCCATGGCAAATCACGTTTGTTTTGTAAATACCATTTTATCAATATGTTAGAAAAATTCATTGCAAAATACTTAGAATACAAAAGTAAATGTTTATGTAATTAAAATTTAACGAATTAGCTTGATTAATTATTTTTTTAATTCCTATATTTGCAAACTCAAAAAAATAGTACACCATTTATAAAATAAAATAGGAAAGAAAATGACGAAAGCAGATATCGTAGCGAAAATTTCAGAGAAACTAGGTCTTGAAAAAGGAGATGTTCAAGCAACAGTAGAAACTTTTATGGAAGAAGTTAAAACTTCATTAGAAACTGGAGACAATGTTTACCTAAGAGGTTTTGGAAGTTTTATTGTAAAAACAAGAGCTGAAAAAACAGGTAGAAACATTTCTAAAAACACCACTATCAAAATTCCAGCACACAACATTCCTGCATTCAAACCTGCAAAAGTTTTTGTAGAAGGAGTAAAAACGAATAACGAAGCAAAATAATACTATTAATTAATCATAAAATCGACACGATATGCCAAGTGGTAAAAAAAGAAAGAGACATAAGGTAGCTACGCACAAAAGAAAGAAAAGAGCGAGAGCTAACCGTCACAAAAAGAAAAAGTAGTTTTAAACTACTTTTTTCTTTTTAAACGTTCATTGAAATTGAAAAAAAAGATGAAAGAGAAAAGAATTATAGAATATAGACGTAAAAATCTATGTTCTTTACTCTATTCTCTATTAATCTTCTTTTCCCCGGGTTCAATACCTGTTAAAAAAATATTGTTTAATCCATCCTTGTAGAAGTTGATGGTTTTTGGTTTTTGGTTTTTGGTTATTTTACCAACAACTATCAACAAACAACCGACAACCAATTCACGGATAAAAATTTACAGTGTGAATAAAGAATTAATCATTAGATCTAGTTCTGAAGCCGTAGATTTTGCCTTATTAAAAGATGGAAAACTAATTGAATTACACAAGGAAGAAGAGAAAAGCAACTTTCAGGTTGGTGATATTTTTATTGCCAAAATACGAAAACCCGTTGCCGGACTTAATGCTGCTTTTGTAAATGTAGGCTTCGAAAAAGATGCCTTTTTACATTATCATGATTTAGGACCTAACTTAGCTTCTCAACTGAAATTCATAAAACTTGTAAGCGCAGGTAAAATAAAAGATTTCTCCCTAAAAACCTTTCAGTTTGAAAAAGAGATTGACAAAGATGGCATCATTACTGATATTTTAAGTGCCAATCAATCTGTTTTAGTCCAAGTTGTAAAAGAACCTATATCTACCAAAGGTCCAAGAATAAGCGCTGAGCTTTCATTGGCAGGAAGATTTATTGTTCTCGTTCCGTTTTCTGACCGCGTTTCTATTTCACAAAAGATAGAAGACAAAAAGGAAAAGGATCGTCTAAAAAAACTTGTATTATCTATCAAACCAAAAGGATTTGGTGTTATTGTTCGCACAGTAGCCGAAGGCAAAAACGTAGCCGAATTAGAAAAAGATTTGCAGAACCTGCTTGGCAGATGGACTGCAATGTGTAAAAAATTACCAACTGCTCATCATCCATCAAAAGTATTAGGAGAGCTCAACAGGGCTTCTTCGATATTAAGAGATGTATTCAATGATACCTTTAGTGGTATTCAGATAGATGACGAAGAGTTGTACCATCAAACGAAGGAATATCTGCAAGAAATTGCACCTTCAAAACAATCGATTGTTAAGTTTTATCAATCAAATGACACTCCAATTTTCGAGAAATACAATATAGAGAGACAAATCAAAACTTCATTTGGAAGAACGGTTTCTATGAGCAAAGGCGCTTATCTTATCATCGAACACACTGAAGCTCTTCACGTTATAGACGTAAACAGCGGAAATCGTTCGAATAAGGCGACGAATCAAGAAGATACCGCCATGGAAGTAAATATGATTGCTGCCGCTGAAATTGCCAGACAACTTCGTTTGCGTGATATGGGCGGAATAATTGTAGTAGATTTTATCGATATGTCTAATCCTGAAAACAGGAAGGTTCTGTTCGACTTCTTGCGAGAAGAAATGAGCGACGATAAAGCAAAGCATAAAATCTTACCGCCTAGTAAATTTGGCTTAGTTCAGATTACCAGACAACGCGTAAGACCAGAAGTTAATATTAAGACCAGAGAAGAAGATCCTAACAATGAACATGGCGAAATTGAAGCGCCAATTTTAATCATTGACAGAATCAAATCTGATCTGGACAGAATTTTAAAAACCCACAAAAATGTTGTGCTTAATGTACATCCGTTTGTGGCTGCATACCTCAGTCAAGGTTTTCCATCATTACGTTCAAAATGGTTTTTTGAACATAAGAAATGGGTGAAAATCATACCTCGTGACGCTTACACGTACTTAGAATATCATTTCTATGATAAAAAAGGAAATGTCATTTCAGAATAAAAACAGAAACCGCCTCTCGAAAGATTGGCGGTTTTTTTATGCCTTAAAGTTTTTCATTTATACGCCTTATGGCTTTTAACATTACAAAGAAAACTTATAATGGTCATTACAATACAACTTTAAAAGTACCTTGCCTAATATTTTCTTAAAGCTAAAAGACACAAAATGCAAACAAATAAAATCAATAACCTACGCAGAAATATCACTATTAATTTTCTGCTTATCACTATACTTTTAATCTCATCAAAAATATCTGCTCAGAATGACACTATTTTCTTTGATCAGAATTGGAAAAAAACCAACAAAGAAACTGCGCTTTATTATCGAATTAAACCACTGCAAAACAAAGACAAACCCGGCTGCTGGCTGCAAAGTAAAAAATACCGTTCTCTTTATATAATTAAGGATTATTACCTAAAAGACAACACACTACAATTTGAAGGATATTCAAAAGATCCCGAAGGAGAGCACTTAATAGGAAATGCTAAATGGTTTAGCGAAGATGGCAATCTTATTGAATCCAGAGATTTCACTTACAAGCAAAATGGAGACAGTCCTGGTTTTAAAATTCCAGAATGGCCAATTCTATTTGTAGATTATAAAATTGCCGTAAAAAGTCAATTTACCGGCGGGCTTGAATTTTGTTTAGATTGTGAAAACAAAAATAAATTGTTTTTAGGAGTAGGATTCGGAGTAACTTCTTATAACCATACTTACTATGGCTTACCTGATTTCCATTTATCCTATAACAGGGAGATTCTATTTGTCAAGAGCGGCCTTTCAGACAAACATGCCTATGCCCTGGCCGGAGTAACGCTGCTAAATATTATAGATTTAGGCTTTGGTTATTCACAGCCATTTAATAACGATAAGATTCCGGTAATCAAAGGCTTTACTTTTGGGACTACTTTCAGATTTTCAAGAAATCAAAAAGCATACACGCAAATCAGAGTCATGTAATAAAATCTATTCTCTAAGAATTTCTATTTTTCTTCTTATTTCATTACCAAAAGCATCCACCACCGTAATATGATGTATTCCTGATGTTGGTGTAATTGGCAGTTCGTGAAACGTTTTTGTTGTTGCTTTGTAAACATTATCAACATACCAAAATAATTCTTTATCCCTCTCTGAATAGGCTACTTTAAGAATTACAGGCTGAACTTCGCTATTAAAATTCTTCGTTAAATAAATTTTGCTATTCGACTTTGGGTAAATAAAATCCATCGTTGTCGTTTGTGTTCCCTGACAATCTTCTTTAAAAGGAGGCAAAGGCAAATACTCAATATGCTGGCTTTTGTAATACCAAGCCATAACGGGCGGTAAAACAAACCAATTTTTAGTTACTATATTATCGATACTTTCACAACTGCTGTTAACCTGAAATTTCTCTGTTTTGTCTAAATGAACTGTTTTATGATATGGACAAACTGCTGTAGATTTTCCTTTTTTGGGAACCCATTGCTTGATTTTAGGACATTCCTCTTTTACCAGATAACCACTCAGGCGACAAACCTCTACTTCATCTAAATCTTTATAAGGTGTTTCGAACCATCTTTGTCTTGGCAATAAATTAAAAATATCAAATAAAACAGGCGCTGCACTAGTTACACCGGTCAAGGTTGGCCTTCCCTCGCCTGTTGCATTTCCCACCCAAATTCCCACTACATATTTCGAATTTGTTCCAATTGCCCAGGCATCTCTGTTCCCGAAACTGGTTCCTGTTTTCCAGGCAATTTTCAGGGAACTGTCATAAAACTTCCAGGCTTCATCTCCTTCAGGTCGGTTCACTTCTTCCATTGCATTATATGTCAACCAAATTGATCCGGCGCCTATTATATTCTTCTGGTCTGTTTCTGATCCAAAATCAGGCTCAAAATCATTTCTGTAATTGAGCTCTGTAAATTCTTTGGTTCTGTATTTTGCTTGATTTTTAGTATAATAATTAACCGTTGAAGACAAACTTGCATACGTTCTGCACAAATCCCATAAATTACTTTCGGCACCACCTAAAATAAGAGATAATCCATAATGATCAGGCGTTTTATTGATATCTCTTAATTTGAATTTCTGTAATTCTTCATAGAATTTATTCACGCCAAAATCCTGCAGCATCAAAACAGCCGGAATATTCAATGATCGTGACAAAGCACGATGCGCAGGCACAGCACCATCAAAAGTCAGATTAAAATTTTGAGGTGTATATCCTGCAATCTGCGTTGGAATATCTGCTACCAAAGTATTGGGCAACAACTCGCCATCGTCTAACATCGCAGCATATAAAAGAGGTTTCAGGATACTTCCGGTACTACGTGGCGCATCAATAATATCAACATCTTTTTGGTGGTCTTTATCTGTTGGGGCATTTCCCACATAACTCATGACGCTTCTATTTGAAACATCGATCACCAAAATTGCTAAATTATTGACTTCATTTTGCTTGTATTGATTGTAGTAATATTTTGCAATTTGATTTACTCTATTCTGTAATGAATAATCAATAGTTGTTTTTACACGTGTTCCTTCTTCTCCTTTTGCAACTCTTTGCAATAAATGTGGTGCAATTTGCGGAAGATCATACGGTTTTTGAGGTAATGGTTCTTCAACAGCCAATTCGTACGTTTGTTTATCAATTATTCCTTCCTTATGTAGTTTTAGTAAAAGTCGGTTTCGTTTGTCTAATAACTTAATCTGATTTTTACCCGGATAAATTAAACTTGGAGCATTTGGCAAAACGGCCAAAGTTGCATTTTCTGCCCAGGACAATTGATTGGATTGCACACCAAAATAACGCCATGCAGCCATTTCAAGTCCAACAACATTTCCTCCAAAGGGCGCATGAGCAGCATACAACTCAAGAATTTCATTTTTAGAATATCCTAATTCTAATCGTGTTGCGAGAATAATTTCGATAAATTTTTCAAAATAAGTTCTTCCTTTACCTTTTCGGGACAATCGGATAACTTGCTGCGTTAATGTACTTCCTCCTCTGACTACTTTTCCGGCTTTTCGGTTTTGCTTGATAGCATTTACCACCGCCACAGGATTAAACCCCAGATGTTTATAAAAGTATTCGTCTTCAAAATAAACAATACATTTCTTGAATTTATCGGGAACGCTGTCTTGGGCAGGAAAACGCCATTGTCCGTCTCTTGCTATTTTAGCTCCTAATAATTCGCCTTCTTTACTCTCGATTACCGTAGAATAAGGCTCCTGAAATAAAGTTCGGGGTAATGAGAAATAATAAATCAGCAAGAGCAAAAATGCAATTACTGATTTTATCCTATTTTTTTTAATCCAATTTATAATGCGTTGTGAGAACGCTATTAATTTATTTTTCAAAATAATATTATCATTTTCATATCCTAACAGGTTTCCAAAATCTGTTAGGCATCTATTTTCAATCCCCAAAAAAAATATCCTTTTCTATAACATACTTAACAGGTTTTGGAAACCTGCTAGAATAAATAACCTTAAGGATTTTCTATTCGTCCATTAAATAAATATCATTCATTAATCCTTCGTACATAATTCTCCTTTCATCATGACAGAATTCAAAATTTTCTAATCCTCCAAATAAATTCAAAATAAAATCTCTATCAATACTCGTCCTTCTTTCAGACAAATAAGAACGATATGATGAATGTAAATAACTTGCAAAATGTTCCGTAAATTTATGTTTAACAGGATTTAAATGAACATATACAATTAATTGCCTTAAATAATTTTCATCTTCTATTCTGTTTCTTTGTAAATGCTCCTGAAATAAACTTCCGGTTCTATTGTAAGCTTCATTAATACTTTTTGAATAGGCATTAAACAAATTCGAAAATGGCAGATGAATTTTCTCTTTTAATTTTTCAGAAATGTCCACTTTATCTTTTATCCTTAACACGATATGAAAATGATTCTTAAGCAAGCAATACGCATAAATATCTGCGATGGGTAAAATGTATTTCTTTACTTTTTCCAGAAAATAATTATAGTTCTTTTCTTCAATAAAAATATTCTCTTTGTTATTTCCTCTGTTATAAATATGATAATATTGTCCCGCTTCAAAAATATCCTTCTTCACCTTCAATGAACTTTTAAATTATTTCTTTAACTTTTTATTATCCTAACAGGTTTTTAAAACCTATTAGGTATCTTTTTTTTTAACTTTATTTTTATTCTTAGAATTCATATAAATACCTAACAGGTTTTAAAAACCTGTTAGGATACGTAATCCTATGTGAATTTTATTTCACCACCTCAACCCAGAATCCTTTTGTTCTGGCAAGGAATGTATTATCATACATGGCTTCACATTGTAATCCAGGTAAGTAATAATTCCCTAAGTAAGATGCATTCAGCAAAATGCGGAATACTTTTGTTTCTCTGGATTTCATTCCAAAATAGAAATTAGTTCTGTCGTCACGAATATCTATATAATCGGCAATATTATTTGTTGCATCACCATAATCAGTAAAACGAGTATTTACAATTTCGAATCCTGAAGGCAGAATTTGGGTTAAAGCTACATTTTCAATGCTTTCATTTCTTTGGTTTTTAACCGTTACCTCAGCAATAAATTCGGTTCCCTGATTAATTTTAGAAACGTTGATTACACTGCCTTTTCTATTTTTGAAAACAATAGCAGCAGCAACATCACTCTGAACTACATTTTCTTGTCCAATTGGCAATATTCCCGTGTTTAAAACACGAACATAAATCGTATTGTTTTTATTGTTTTTGAGTGTAATGCTATTAGATCCTGTTTGAACTACTAAACTTCTGTCGGCAATTGTTTTTTGTGTATTTATAGTTTCGCTTTTACCGCTTTTGCTAAACTGAATATTGATTCCTTTAGGACCATTACTTGCTGCAAATTTCGACATCGCATACAAACAATAAGCTGTTGTTTGCGTGCTCATCCATTGATTATTAGACATTTCTTTGGCTAATTTTGAGGCCATAGTAAATGCTTTTTGTTTTTGGTCTAAAAGCAACATCGTTTCTAAAGCCATTGCTCTGTTTCTTTCGCTTGAACCGTAATAGTAATAATTGTAATCACTTGATTCATTATCAACACTTGTACGCAATAACAGATTTTGTCCCGCCGCCTTTTGACCGGCTAAAACATAAGTTGCAGCCAAACGAAGCTTACTTTCGTTCGAAATACCTTTTGTTTCACGCAATCTGTTCATTGATGATAAATCGGCATTTCCGGCTAAGGCTAATGTATATAACCTGTAAGCCTGCGCCATATCATTACCATACTTTGGTTCAAAACGCCATTGTTTCGCCTCTTTTTGTTGATACGAAATCCATTTTGATTTAAAGTTTATTGGTAAAACATATCCCTTTTTCTCTGCTTCTATCAGGAAATGTCCGGCGTATGAAGTTCCCCAATCGTCTGCAATTGTATTGCCCTGCCAGTAAAGCAATCCTCCGTTTGATAACTGAAAACTTCCCAATCTGGCAATTCCTGCAGTAATATTCTTTTGGATTAGTCCTTTTCTGGTTGCGTCTAAATCGACTACATCATTTAAAAACAATTGTGGAAAAACAGACGAGGTTGTTTGCTCTACACATCCATGCGGATACTGAATAAGAAATTGCAATCTCCCGTTCAGATTAATAGTTGGCATTGATGAAACTTCTAGTCTCGCTTTATTACTTCCGGATACACCAAAGGTTTGCCATGCAATAGTTTTTGTACTGTTTGGCGGCAAAATCACATCAGTATAAGTGCTTGTAACCGGATTAGGATTTGTCATATCAATCTCGACATCATAAACTGATTTTTCGCTTCCTGAAGTCGCAATAACCTGAACTTTCGCAATTCCTGTTGCAGCCCCCACCACTAAGTTAAAATATGCCATTTTTTCGTCAGGTTGTGCAAAAGTCAATCTTTGAACTGCACTTCCCATTACTTTTAGTCCGGCACTTGTTTTTATCTGAATGGAAACATTTTTAATTTTACTTTCGGTTGCAAAAACTGTAACAGGAATTGTTACTTTCTCCGATGGTGAAATTTTTCTTGGCAATGAAGCCAATACCATTAAAGGACTGCGAACAGGAGTTGCTTTCTCTACACTTCCATAAGCACTTGTATTTGCATCACCGGCAACCACCATTGTTCGAACAGAGCCAATATATTTAGGTAATTTCAGTTCATGTGATTTGGTTTGCCCTTTTTCTAATTTAAATGGACCATAATACAATACAACAGGTTTGAACCGGTTGGCTTTTTTGGCTTTTCCTCCGCCTAAATCCTGATCTCCACCAATACTGAAAATCTGATTTATTTTTCCGCCATATGCTCCAATAACATCATCATAAATATCCCAGGTTTTCACGCCTAAAGCTTCACGAACATAAAAACTATCCCATGCATTTGGCGTTTTAAAACGAGTTAAATCCAGTAAACCTTCATCTACAACAGCAATAGTATAAGTCATTTCTTTGTCTGTTTTCTCTCCCACTTTTACTGTAAACGTCTGCTCTGGTTTTAATACATCCGGCATTGAAAGTGTTGGAGCCAAAATGGTATTTTTGTCGACAACTTCTATTGGAACAATTCCGTACATACGAATAGGCGAATCGTTTTTGGTCGAAGCATGCGGTTGTAAAAGTGTAATATTAAAATACACATTTGGAGCCATTGCCGCCGTAATTGGAATCTCGACTTTGGTTTCTCCTTGTTTTGTTTTTGCCCAAAGTGTATGCACTACTCTTGATCCGTTTTCGATCGAAATTAAAGCACGTCCGCCTTCGCTTGAAGGAAAAGAGATTTGGGCTTTTTCGCCCACTGCATAATTCTTTTTATCTGTTGAGAATACCAACATATTTGCTGTTGAAGCATCTCTGTTACGTGTTTTTCCGGACCAAATTGGCCAGTCAATATTTACTGTCAATGCAGTTGCATGTCCGTTGTCCTGATCTGAAACCCGAATCATATAACGTCCCCATTCTTCATCTGTCAAAGTAAATTGAAAACTTCCTTTTCCGTTAGAATCTGTATCAATTATGGTCGTTTTATAAGCTGTTGTTGAGTTCGATGAGTTATAATTAGATAAATTATCGCTTGAAGAATCCCACCACCATCTCCAGTCTACCTTATAAATTCTGACTTCAAGATTTCGAACTGCTTTTGGCCTTCCGTTTTCATCAACAGTAACCACCTCAAAGCGATTATTTGCTCTTGTTTCAAGCATATTGTATTTGTTAAGCTCAGGTGCTTTTACTCCTACATATGTTTTATAGGGAGAATAAGTAGTCGAGATAACATCTGTACTAAAATCTCCTCCTTCTTCATATACTTTTGTAATGAATGACGCACGAAGCATTCCCGGCGCCTGACCTTGCAATTTAGGCTCTATATTTACTGTAGCTTTTCCGTTTTCGTTTAATTTTCCTGAAAAAACATTGATTTCCTCTGTACTAAATTTGCGTACCAAATCATCAAAAGTAAATTTATCATATCCTTTAAACGTTGTCGTTTGCTGCGAAAATTTAGCCTGCATTTCTACATTCAGATTTTTCGCAATTGCACCATGAAGCCACGTAACTTCAAGATTACTAGTATTTGGATAAGAGGACGAAAGTGTTTTTCTTGAAAAATTATTCTTTATTTTTAATCGGTTTGGTTTAATTGTCTCAATTTTAATGCTTTTATAGAACTTAGCACCACCAACGCTTATCATCGCTTCCCAATTTCCTGTTGGCGCTTCTGCACTGGTAGGAACTACAAATGAATAATGGTTTAATTCATTTGTTTTCTGAATTGTCTGATAGGTAGTTTTTCCGTTTGGATCATTCAGTCTAAACTTTATTGGATGTGATTTTGGCAGTTTATTCGACTCATCATTTAAGATAAACGATAAATATAAATTATCTCCCGGACGCCAAACGCCACGCTCTCCATAAATGTATCCTTTTAGCCCTTTTTGCAAAGTTTCTCCAGCAACATCAAAATTACTTACAGACAAAGAAAGTCCGTCGTCCAGTTTGACATAGGTCGATTGATCGCCTAAAGTAACGATGGCAAAATAAGCGAATTTATCTAATTGAAATGAAGCAATCCCTTCACTGCTTGTTGCAGCAGTAGCTATTTTTTGCTGCTGATAGGTATACAAATCAACTCTTGCATTTGATACTGGCTCTGTTGTTACTATATTATTTACGGCAAATAAGTATGATTTATTTTCTCCTCTTTTGGCAATAACCCCCAAATCAGTTGCTAAAATATTAGTTCCTATTTTGGCGTTGTAATAATACGAGCCTGTACAAGGATCTTCACTTTCTCTCCAGTCATAACTCTCATAATCATAGTCATAATCATCGTAGGAGTTGCCACTGTAGTTTACATCATTTTCATCAACTTCATCTTCGTCTTCATCATTTTGGTCTGGCTCAGAGGTTTCACATTTATATAGAGAATATTTCTTTTTATAAACAAATTCTACTCTATAAATTGCTCCCGGTTCCGGTGTAATTATTTTAGATAAATCTAAGGCAAACGTATTCCATCTACTTGGGTTTATTAATCCGTTTTCATTTAATTTTAGTGTTGTTTTTGCAATTGGCTGCGCTACTTTTTTAAGATTCTGACTTCCGTTTAATTGGTTATACTGAAGAAATTGAAGAATATTGTTTTTATAAATCTTATATACTTTTACATCAACTGCACTTAAATTTACAGCTTCAAAATTTAACTTTAAATTATTTGAACTTGGCAGAATTGTTCCGTTTTTAATAAAACGAACACTTGGTTTTATTTGTCCAAAAGTTATTTTCTCGGTATAATTCGAGTCCATTTTTTTACCATACTGGCTTTCGATTCCCTCAAAAACTTCTAATAATAATTCTCCTGTTATAACCGTTTCGGGCTGCTCATCAGGAACAACCTCCACAACTTCAGAAACAGTGTCTACTGCAACTGCTGCAGAATCGACCGCTACTGAGGCAGAATCGACAGTAACATATGCCGGCTCTTGTACCGCAACCGGAGCGGGAACTTCTTTTTTGGCTGCAGCTTCATTACTAAAATAAACTTTCAGCACGTTTCCTTGTGTCGAAAATTTTAAATTATTAGTGTTCTGAATTGAGACCAATCCTTTAAAATCCTGTCCTTTTTCTAATGGTTCCGAAAAATTGATTAAAAGGGATTGATTGCTTCCTTCCGGAATATCAACTTTTACGATTTTAAATTCATTTATACTTGTAATCGCGTAATCTAATTGTCCTTTCTTGTCAATATCAAAATCACTTCCGTCATATTTAATCTCAAGATTTGTAGCCTCATCATAACGCTGAATACTATCAATTACAAAATGGAATTCTTTAGCAGAACCTGATTTTTTTTCAAATTTAATCTTTAGATTATTTCCTTTTTGATTGGCCGAAACTAGCTTTACAGCAGTTTCAAGATCAATATTATCTGCTGTTTTTAAGACACAGTTTAAATACTGATATTGTTTGCTATACGACTGAAGATCTGCCGTATTTATCGTAAAATCCTGTTTGATTGTTTTTACCGTGAAGTTGAATTTCGAAAGTGCCGCCTCTTTTTCTTTCGGAATTGCGGTTAGTTTATCTAAGTTTAAAGTAACCTGATATTCTGTTCCGGGTTTTAATTTTTTTTCAGGAATAAAGGCAAGTGTGTTGGTGGAAAGTGCTACTACTTTTCCGTCGACACTTGGTGAAATATCTAACAAATCACTGTCTAAAACCTGATTGACTTTCCAGTCTTTTTTATCAAAGGCTAAAACTACCCGAATATCAGATTCCGAGGAGACGATTCCTCCCGTAAAACTGACGATATACTCTTTAAATAGTGAAAAATCGGAATTAAAATCAGCAGCTGATTTTCTACCGCAAGATTGAAAAATAAAGAACACACAAAACACGAGAACTAATCCTTTTGCTTTCACTTTTATTTAGAATTATAAGGTTACAAATTTAAAATTGACAGAACATTTTAAATTTTTCGAATCAAATGCATAACTGCTGTACTGTCAATTATATTGTAGTAAATATAGATTATTTTTCTAAATAATTTAAGAGGAAAATTCTCCGAAGATAATTATTTAAATTCTTAAAGAGAAAATAAGGAGTTTATTAGATTTCATAATGTTATTTTCGTCTTTCTAAAAAGAAACGTTTCATTAAATCAGCAGCTTCATTCGCCATAATTCCAGCAACTACGGTAGTTTTAGGATGTAGTTTAGTACCCATGGTTATAAAACCACGTTGTTCGTCCCGGGCTCCAAAAACAATTTTCGAAATCTGACTCCAGTACAAAGCACCGGCACACATTTGACAAGGTTCGAGCGTAACGTAAAGTGTACAATCTTTAAGATATTTCCCGCCTAGAAAATTAGCTGCTGCTGTTATGGATTGCATTTCAGCATGCGCCGTAACATCATTGAGTAATTCAGTTAAATTATGACTGCTTGCAATTACTCTGTCTGCCACAACAATAATGGCTCCAACAGGAATTTCGCCTTTCTCAAAAGCTACCTCAGCTTCCTGCAAAGCCTTTTTCATAAAATATTCGTCGGTGAAGGGATTTATCATAGTTGCAAAAATAGGGATTTTTGAAATAAAACATCAACTACAACTTTGGGGCAATTTAAAAAAGCAATTGCCTCAAAAAAATGATTTATTTCATACTTATTTTTTATTATATTTAAATGCTGATATTCAAATATGGAAAGAAATTTTAAAATATCGATTCCCGAACCTTGTCAAGAAGACTGGAATAAAATGGAGCCAAAAGATAATGGTCGTTTTTGTTTAAGTTGTTCTAAAACTGTTGTGGACTTTACTTCAATATTGCCAAATGAAATTCAGCATTTTTTTATTCAAAATCAAAATAAGAAAATCTGCGGAAGATTTAAAAATGAACAATTAGAAACTATAATTATTCAAATACCAAGTCAGGTTTTATATACACAAACGAAGTATCATAAAATATTTTTACTGGCTTTATTTATTGCTATGGGAACTACTTTATTTAGCTGTGCGGATAAAGATGGGAACAAAAATAAGATTGATAAAATCGAAATTATTGACAATACCAAGCAAAATCAGGATGAAAGCGAGGCTCATTCTTCATGTTATGGACATGAGATCGAATCTAAAAAAGAAAAAACAAAAAAAAATAGAAGTGGGATTACAATAGGCGTTTTGCTTCCTGCTAATGCTATTGAAACAGGAAGTTTTAAGTATAATATTATATACAATTCAACTGATTTAGATGTTTTACCAGTTCCAGAAAATGGAATGAAAAAATTCTATGATTTTTTTAGCAAAAATTATATTGCTCCAAACAAACCAGAAAAATTTCAGGAAAAATTAAATATCTTATTTGTAGTCGAAGAAGATGGCAGTTTGAGTAATTTTAATATCCCCAAAAATACCCCAATAAAAATAGGAGAAGAAGCTATTAGAGTTTTGAGAAAAGCTCCAAACTGGATTCCCGGAAAACTAAAAAATAAAGTCGTTCGATCAACTTATGTTTTACCGATTACAGTTAAAAATTAAAATAGTACTAATTGAACCCTACGTACAAATTAAATTTAAAACCGTAAATTTGCTTTTTACCTTACAATGAAAAGCAATTTACTTTCAGACATACACAATCCCGCTGATTTACGCTTACTTTCTGAAGCGCAACTTCCTGAGGTAGCTCAGGAATTACGTGATTTTATTATCGATGTCGTTTCTGTAAAAGAAGGACATTTAGGCTCCAGTTTAGGTGTAATCGAATTGACAATCGCGTTGCATTATGTTTTTAACACTCCTGAAGATTTATTGGTTTGGGATGTTGGACATCAGGCGTACGGACATAAAATTTTGACTGAAAGAAGAGAAATTTTTCATACCAACAGACAAATTGATGGTATTTCTGGTTTTCCTAAAAGAAGCGAAAGTATTTACGATACTTTTGGCGTTGGGCATTCTTCTACTTCTATTTCGGCAGCACTGGGAATGGCAATTGCATCTCAATTAAAAGGTGATTTCGACAAGCAGCATATTGCAGTTATTGGCGATGCTTCTATTGCATCAGGAATGGCATTTGAAGGTTTGAATCATGCCGGTGTTACTGATGCTAACTTATTGGTGATCTTAAATGATAATGCTATTGGAATTGACCCAAGTGTTGGTGCACTTAAAAAATATCTTACTGCTGTAAAACAAGGAAAAAACCCGAGACAGAATAACATGATTAAGTCTCTGAATTTTGACTATTCAGGACCTATTGACGGTCATGATCTTCCAACTTTAATCAAAGAATTAAACCGTTTAAAAAAGATAAAAGGCCCTAAATTTCTTCATATTGTAACCACAAAAGGAAAAGGCCTTCAACAAGCTGAAGAAAATCAGGTAAAATACCATGCTCCAGGAAAATTCGATGCTTCGACCGGGGAAATTCATTTAAAATCTGAGGCCAATCTTCCTCCTAAATATCAGGATGTTTTTGGTTTGACTATTTTAGATCTGGCCAGAAAGAACAAAAAAATTATAGGAATTACTCCGGCTATGCCATCTGGTAGTTCTCTAAAGTTTATGATGGACGAAATTCCGGAACGTGCTTTTGATGTTGGGATTGCAGAGCAACACGCTGTAACGCTTGCTGCCGGAATGGCGACGCAAGGTATGATTGTGTATTGTACTATTTATTCGACTTTCCTGCAACGCGCCTACGATCAGGTGATTCATGATGTGGCACTACAAAATTTGCCGGTTATTTTTTGTTTAGACAGAGCTGGTTTGGTTGGTGAAGATGGCGCAACACACCACGGTGTTTTTGATATTGCTTATTTACGAGCGATTCCCAATATGATTATCTACGCACCAATTAACGAAATTGCGTTACAAAACATTTTATACACCGCTCAATTGGGCTTAAATCATCCCATCGCAATTCGATATCCAAGAGGTCGGGGAGTTTTACCAAATTGGGAAGTAGAAAATTTCGGACATTATCAAAAAATTATTATAGGACAGGCTAGCCAACTAAAATCCGGAACTAAAACGGCTGTTTTATCTACTGGAACCATTGGAAATAACGTGACTTTAGCACTTAGCGAATGTAACAATTCTGAAACAATTGCGCACTATGACTTTCCATTCATAAAACCCATAGATACCAACGTATTAACAACTATTTTTTCTAGTTTTGAGAACATAATTACGATCGAAGACGGCACAGTAAATGGTGGGTTTGGAAGTGCGATTCTGGAGTTTGCAGCCTCGCATAATTTTAAGAATAAAGTGACCATTTTGGGCATTCCTGATACATTTATTGAACATGGTACTGTAAACCAATTACAACAATTATGCAAAATAGACGTTAAAAGTTTGATAAATCTTTTTTCTAACGGCACAAAATAATTATTTTGCACTACCAAAAAAAACTGAAATCATAATGAAATTATTGCGTTCTACCCTTTTGCTTTTATTGCTTTTGTGTACCTCACATAACTTTGCTCAAATCATACAAACGACTTTAGCTCCTAATGAAACACCTCCACCGCCTTCTAATTGGACTAAAAAAAATCAATTGGGATTTGACATTTCAGAAATTGCCTTTGTGAATTGGAGTGCAGGGGGAACAAGTTCGATTTCCGGTTTATTCAAAGGTGAATTTAACAGAACTTATGTAATAGGAAATCACAAATGGGTGAATGAACTTATTGTGAAATATGGTTTGAATAAACAGGACGGTACTGAACTTAGAAAAACAGATGACGCTCTTATGCTGAATTCTACTTATGGATTCAGAAAAGACACAGCTTCAAATTGGTATTATTCGGCTAAATTCAACTTCAATACGCAATTTACAAATGGGTACAACTACCCTAACAGAGACATTGCGATTTCGAAACCTTTTGCACCAGCGTATGTATTTTTAGGAGCAGGGGCAGAAAACTCAAATAAAAAGAAGAACAGAGTATTTTATTTCTCTCCTATTACTTTAAAGACTACTTTGGTATTAGATCAGGACTTAGCTAATCAGGGATCTTTTGGTGTTAAAAAAGCCATTTACGCTCCTGATCCGATGGATCCTAACAGCCAGATTTTAATTGAAAACGGACAGAAAATAAAAGCTGAATTTGGTATTTTATTGACCGGATATATGAAAAATGAAATTTATAAAAACATTTTTTATGAGAACAGACTGAGTTTATACACTGATTATCTTAACAAATTCGGGAATGTCGATATTGATTATGATACTCGTTTAGATCTTGTAGTTAATGCCTATGTAAAAGCAAACATTGGTATTCATTTGGTTTATGATGACGATATCAAAACTAAAAAAGATGTTATTGATCCAACAACGGGATCTACTTCTCAGGTAAATAACGGACCAAGAGCACAGCTAAGACAAGTTCTCGGTGTTGGTCTTGTATATGCTTTTCAATAATAAAAATAGCACTCTATACTAAACAAAAAAATAACACATAGAAACATCGTTTTTATGTGTTATTTTTTTTAGATCAAACAAAGTCGTTTTAATTCTTTTTTCGTCCGTTTATTGTTTCGAATAATTCTAGTGCATTTCCATCTGTTAGTAATGAAACATAATGGCAGATATGCAATAAACGTTCGTATAAATTATCTTTGTCTAACTGATGTTTTTCCGGCAACATTTTCAAAATCAGTTTATCGTAATTTGAAGCTGTTCCTTCGTATTTATTATTAAAAGCAGTTATAAATTTATCCAATAAAGTCTGGATGATTTGATAACCCACAATTTCTTTCTCGATAACCTCGCGGCTTTGATAGATTTTATCTACGCTTAAATTGATAATATCATTCATCTGAGCTTTGTATTTACTTTTATCTGTTAAGGCAAAAGGGAATTTTCCGGCAAGAATGGCTTCTTCGTTCTCAATAAATACATTTACAGCATCATTGATCAGAGTTCCTATTGCCAGAGCACGCAAATAACTGATTCTGTCTTCTTTTGTTGTTAAAGTTTTGTATTTCGCAACACCAATATTGTCTTTTACTAATTTGATTAAATATTCTAAAGCATAATCTTCAGATACCAAGCCTAGATTTATTCCGTCTTCAAAGTCGATAATTGTGTAGCAAATATCATCTGCAGCTTCTACTAAATAAGCTAAAGGATGTCTTTCAAAACCAATATCCTCTCCTGATTTATTGGTGATCATTCCCATATCTTTGGCTACTTCGCCAAAAAATGCCTTATCAGTCTGAAAGAAACCGTATTTTTTATCTGCAATTGCATTTGTTGGCTTTTTAGGCAAACTCTCTTTAGGATATTTCATAAAAGCACCTAAAGTGGCGTATGAAATTCGAAGCCCTCCTTCGATTCCTGGACGACTTGCTGTAAGAACCGAAAAACCGTTTGCGTTTCCTTCAAAATCAATTAAATCCTGCCATTCTTTGGCCGTTAACTGATCCTTGTATTTTAGTCCGTTTCCTATTGAGAAATATTCTCCAATTGCCTTTTCGCCAGAATGTCCAAAAGGCGGATTTCCAATATCGTGTGCCAAAGAAGCCGCAGCAACAATGGCCCCAAAATCATTCATATGATAACCGTGAACTTCTTTTAGATGCGGATATTTTTCTATTATTTTTTTTCCAACCAAACGTCCTAACGAACGTCCAACAACCGAAACTTCTAAACTATGGGTAAGTCTTGTATGTACAAAATCTGTTTTAGAAAGCGGAATAACCTGTGTTTTATCCTGTAGTGATCGAAATGCTGCCGAAAAGATAATTCTGTCATAATCTACCTCAAAACCCAGTCGGGTATCATCTTGTTCGACACGTAATCTCTTGCTCGTATCGCCTTGGCGTTTGAGTGATAAAAGTTGTTCCCAGTTCATTGTAATTTTAGATTGTAGATTAACTATTTTAGATTGATGATCTAAAACGTCAAAAATACATTTTATTTTAGGATTTTATCCAAACAAAATAGACTATCCCTGCATAATTAAAAGATAAATTTTTGAACATTCCTATTATTATTTTAAAACACAATGCTTTATTTGAGGATTACATTTTTAAAATATTTACCAAAAATAGTAAATGCTTCTGTTTTACTTTCTGCTGTTGGCGGTGCAGTATCTTTTAGTAAATACGGCATATTTAGTAATTCCCATTTTTGTGATCCTAATTGATGAAAAGGAATAATTTCAACACGTTCAACAGTTTTATAATGGATAAAATGTTGTCCCCATTCTTCCAGATATTCAGGTTGATCTGTCCAGCCGGGAACTAAAACATATCTTAACCACATTGGTTTTCCGGTAGATTCTCTA
Source organism: Flavobacterium sp. NPDC079362 (assembly GCF_050267765.1). Taxonomy (NCBI): domain Bacteria; kingdom Pseudomonadati; phylum Bacteroidota; class Flavobacteriia; order Flavobacteriales; family Flavobacteriaceae; genus Flavobacterium; species Flavobacterium sp. NPDC079362. The sequence goes on from NZ_JBNNFM010000019.1 coordinate 102,926, forward strand.
TAGGCAGCAACTTCTAAGGTATTTTTATTGGTTAAACCGGTTAATTTGTGATGTATCTCGTCATTAATATGCTTTACATCCAACAATAAAAGATCTGTATTATCAAAAAGTTCCTGTGCTTGATGATTATTTAGTCTTCCGTTGGTGTCCAGACATGTATTAATGCCTTGTTCCTGCAGTAATTTAAAAAAATGAAGTAGTTTGTTTCTTTGAAGCAAAGGTTCTCCGCCGGAAACTGTAACTCCTCCGGTTTTACCAAAATAACTTTTCTGAAGAACAGCTCTTTTTACCAATTCTTCTATTTCGACCAAAGAACCTCCTTTGACATCTAGTGTATCTGGATTCTGACAATACAAACACCTAAACTGACATCCTTGTACAAATACTACCATCCTGATTCCTGGCCCGTCATGAGTACCAAATGTTTCAAGAGAATGTATTCTTAAATGATCGGGATCATCAATATTCAATTTTGCGGCTTCAATATCTTGTAATTGAAAATACATAGTTTCTTAAATGAAATTTAAATAATAATAACACGCTTGGTATAATTGTTTTTAACACATAGAAACATAGCTTTTTGTTTGCTTAAAAAAGGCGTTTCACTTATTTGAAACACACATAAGCTATCTATGTAAAAGAAATGAGGTAATTAACGCATGATACTAAGAAAGGAAATGTAGAAAACTTTAAAGGACATCCATTAATATAGAAACGTATCAAAATCAAATAATAAACAAAAGGCGACTTAAAGAAGATGTCAAGCAATATTTGAAAGTTGGAGACACCGTAAAATATCACTATTTAGTAGCCAATGTACCTTATGCTAAACGTAATTTTAAAATTGAAAATACAGATGCCGATAACACAAAAGTTAAACGAACATTAAAAAAAACATCTCAGATAGGTATCGATGTAAAAGAAGTATTAATCAAAAGTGGAATTAACACGATATAAGCAGTTGTTAATTATGAATTTAATGACAAAGAAAAAACCTCTATTACTTATACAGAAATTTTTGAGGTTAATGTGAATTAAACAAGAATCAAATTAAAGCGCTTTTCATAAGAGCCATAAAATCGGATAGGAGCCTAGGGATTAATTCCCTAGGCGACCTTCCACACCACCCGGCATACGGATCCGTACCAAGGCGGTTCTTAATTTACGATAC
>NZ_JBNNFM010000020.1:0-103591 GCF_050267765.1 Flavobacterium sp. NPDC079362
GACACCCTTGCATTCAGCTAACACTTCCCACTGTAAAGGCGTGTTCGGGACTTACACCCTAGAGTTATCGCCCATGCTGGGCACACAACAAAAACATCTAATAGATTTTACCATCTATTAGATGTTTTGCAATTTACTTTATAGTAATTTAGAAAAATCCGGCTTAAAATAGTTTGGCCCTTTCATTACTTTTCCGTCTTCTCTGTAAATTGGTTGTCCGTCTTCGCCAAGTTTACTCATATTACTACGCTGAATTTCATCAAAAACAGCTTCAATTTTTTCCTGTAGTCCGTGCTCTATGATCGTACCACACAAAATATACATCATATCTCCAAGAGCATCAGCGATTTCAACCAAATCATTATTCTGAACCGCTTCAAGATATTCTTCGTTCTCTTCTTTCATTAAATTATAACGAAGTATTTTTTTAGATTCACCCAAATCAGCAATTGGTGTTTGACTGTGACCTATTTTAAAAGCAGTATGAAACTCCGTAACTGCATCAAGTTGTTTCTTCATGATATTATTTACTTAAATGAGATGCCAAATTAGCAACTATTCATATACAATTCTCTAAATTTGTAAAAAATAATTTTTTACTATGTTTAGTCAAGGACAATTAATATTCGCACTCTGTTTTTTTATTGCATTTGTAATCGTAATGATATTCGCTTACCGAAAAGACCTCGCATTACATAAAATTTTCTACAAAGGAAATTATAAAGTATTAATTGCTTTCCTGATCTTTATTGCTCTTTTATTTGTAATCAAATTTTACTTTAAAAGATAGTTTCAAAAAATATTTCTATATTTAGAACACGTATTTCTTAAAGCTGCATAATTAAACCTGACTAAAAACGTTTTATTTAAAGCTTTTTTTGATCAAAATAATTTCACAAAGTGTACTTTTATTGTTGCACGAGTAATGCGACTAGTAATAAAATTTATAACTTTACGACACAAAATCACCGACTCCAATGAAGATTCTAAAATATATATTCCTACTATTATTATTAAGTTTAGTTGCCCTAACCGTTTTTGTTGCTACCCAAAAAGGGATTTTTTCTGTTGAAAGAAGCAAAGTGATCAATTCGCCAAAAACAACGGTTTACAATTATATAAATGATTTTAGAAATTATGAAGATTTTGAGTCGTGGTCAGTAGCTGATCCTTCAATAAAAATGACATTCCCTAATAAAACAGCCGGAAATGGTGCTTCGTATTATTGGACCGGATCTGAAGGAAATGGAAATGCAATTACTCTAAAAACGAAAGAAGGGGAAAGCATTCAGCAAAAAATGAAATACGACGGTACGGAAGCAGATGTTAACTGGACGTTTAAAGATACTCTGGGCGGAAAAACTAAAGTTACCTGGAAAGCAAGCGGAACTATGAGTTTCCTATTTAAAGTTTACACTGCTCTTAACGGAGGTTCCGACAAAGTCATTGGAACTATTTACGAAAAAAGCCTTGCAAATATTGACAAAAACCTGGATTACGAAACCAGAACTTTTGCAGTTGAAATGAATGGAGTGGTAAAGAAAACTGAAACACCGTATATTGGACAGACGTTTACAAGTGAAATTCAGAAAGTAAGCAAGAATGCCAGAATTGTAATCCCGAAACTTATCGAGTTTAGCCAAAACAATGGCTTAACTGCCAACGGAAAACCATTTATTATCTACCACACCTATAACACAGCAACGGGATTAGCCAAAATTTCTATTTGTTTGCCTACAAACAAGGAAATCATGACAACATCAGGAAGCGATATTTCAGGCGGAACATTAAATGGCTTCGAAGGCGTAAAAACAACTCTTAAAGGTGATTACAGCCACATTAATGAAGCAATTACAAAAACCAACAACTTCATAAACAAAGAGAAAATTACACCGGATTTAAGCTGGTCACATCTTGAGATCCTGACTATTAGCAAGCTAGATGTAAAAAGTCCGTCTAAACTAACGACTGAAGTTTATTACCCAATACAGCCTAAAGTTGTTCCGGTTGCTAAAACTCCTGTTTACAGAACAGATGTTGAACCAACTTATCCGGAGCCAACAGAAGCAGATCCTTCAGAGGCACCAAAAACGGCGCCTAAACTAGCTCCAAAACCAAAACCGACTCCAAAACCAGCTCCAAAAACAGAAGAAGAACAGTCAGAATTCTAAAATAATCATGACCGATTAAACCTTTTGTTTAAATTTCATTCTAATAAGATAAATCAAAAAATTTGACAGACGAGAAGGAGTTTATACAACAATTATTAAATCCTAAGACGCAAAATACAGCGTTTCAAAAACTCCTGTCTGATTATCAGAAACCATTGTATTCTCATATTCGAAACATCGTTTTGAATCATGATGATACAGATGATGTTTTGCAAAATACTTTTGTAAAAGTTTTTCAGTATTTAAAAAATTTCAAAGGAGAGAGTAAACTTTTCTCCTGGATGTACCGAATTGCAACCAATGAGGCTTTGACTTTTTTAAATCAAAAAGCAAAACTAAGCGGATTAACTTCTGAAGCATTACAAAATAAAACCATCGACAATCTGAAAGCTGATGTTTATTTTGATGGTGATGAAATACAGATAAAACTTCAAAAAGCTATCGTGACCTTGCCGGAAAAACAGCAATTGGTTTTTAAGATGAAATACTTTGAAGAATTAAAATATGAAGAAATTTCTGAAATCCTAGGGACTTCAGTTGGCGCATTGAAAGCATCTTATCATCATGCTGTAAAAAAAATTGAAATATATGTTACATCAAATTAAACCTTTTGTAACTAAAACTATCTTATAGATATGAAAGCATTTAAATTAGAAAACGAACCGAAGATAACAACTGGATTTAAAGCTCCGGAGCATTACTTTGATGATTTTTCGGAAAAAATTTTACAACAGCTAAAAGACAAAAAAGAAGTAAAAGTAATTCCGATTTATAAACGTAAAAAGGTTCTTTCACTACTTGCCGCAGCTGTAGTTGTTACTGCATTAATGATCCCTATAGTTAACAACTACAATAACACTTCTAAAGATCTTGACGAAGACACTTTAGAGACCTATTTATCCTATCAGTCGAATTTAAATCAATATGATTTAATTAAGGAATTGGATACTAAAGACATCGACAAGCTTAACAAAAATGTTGCCCTTGAACAGGAAACACTCGAAGATATATTGGCTACAAACCCAAATCTTGAAAATTTAATTTCAGAATAAAATAAAAATATCAAAAGATGAAAATTAAAAATATACTACCGATAATTCTTTTCTTTTTCACTTTATCATTTTATGCACAAAGTGACAAAACAGATGAAAAGCGAGAAAAAATTAAGGCTTATAAAGTTTCTTTTTTAACTACAGAATTAGAACTGACCTCGACAGAAGCGGAGAAATTCTGGCCTATTTATAATGCATATGACGATAAACAATATGAATTGCGTCATGAAAAAATGAAAACTTATCTACGCAAATTAGATGATGACAACATTACTTCAATGTCAGAAAAAGATGCAGCGTTGCTTTTATCACAAATAGAAAGTACTGATAAAGAATTATATCTTTTACGAGACAAGTATACCAGCAATTTGAAAAAGATATTATCAGCAAAGAAAATATTAAAGCTTAAAAAATCTGAAGATGATTTTAATCGTAAATTATTAAAACAATATCGGGATAAAGCAGGCAAAAGCTAATATCAAAAAGAACAACAGCGATGAGGACCCTATATAATAATACTTACTTTATTATTTAGGGTTCTTGTTATTTAAAACGGATTCTGATTACTTTATTATGACCTGCAGCAATTGCCGTATTTCTATTGACAAAGCGAATAGTAAAAAGTTTTGAATCTGTTGATAATTGAGTCCAGTTTTCGCCGCCGTTCTGAGAATACTGAATCCCTTCAGAACCAACGCAGATAATTTCTTTACCATTTCCGCCCGGAACGTATTGTACGCATGATGCATATCCAAAACCCATTTCCTGGCCTATTAACTTCCAGGTATTTCCACCATCAGTTGTAAAAGCTTTATTATCTGTTTTTTTATTTGGAAGCTCATAATCACCTCCCGCAACAAATCCGTGTTTAGCATCATAAAAATCGGCTGTAAAAATACCCGTCATTGCTTTTCCCTGAACAATTGGCGTTTCAATTACTTTCCATGTTTTTGCTTTATCAGGAGAATAAAAAACGCGCGCTTTTTTTCCTCCGGAAACCAGCCAGGTATCATTTCCTTTTATAACAATATTCGAATTACTTGCTGCAAAAGCGGCTTCGCCCTCAGCGTTTGTAGGTAATTTATCTGAGAGTATTTTTGTCCAGGTTTCCCCTCCGTCACGTGTTACAATAATCGAAAAAGTATCTTCTGTCGGGTCACCAATTGCGATTCCCTCCTTATCATTCCAAAATTGCATACTATCGTAAAACACCTTCGGGTTAACTTCCTTATAAACTAATTTAACTTTTTGCGTTTTTTTAGAAACCTGATAAAGCAGTGCAGGATTTCCTACACTCAATAAAAAAACACTTTGAGAATTTTGCGCAATGCTTCTAAATTCTAAGTTTAAAGTATCACGATAAATACGGTCTTCAAACTTCTCTTTTTTATCTAAATCATAATAGCCAAAACGGGAATTATCAGCTCCGTACCAGATTTTATTCTTATCAATTACGATCGCTCTGATACTAATTTTATCCTGAAATAAAGTATCTATTTGTATGGAAGTAAAACCTCCCCATAACGACTTTTTATCATTATGATTCAGCGCTTTAAAAGACATCAACAAAATCAAAGCACCGAAAAACAATATTACTTTTCTCATATATAGTAGGTTTTTTTGTTGCTAAAATACAATTATTTATAACATATAAAATAAGTTCTGTTCTTTTTTCTGGCACAGTAATTGGATATCTCAGAATATTAATCTTAATATGATTTAAAATGAAAACTAAACTACTTTTTATAGCCCTGTTAACATTAGGTTTTAGTTCTGTATCTGTACAGGGACAAACTACTGTTTATGCAAAAAATTCAGATATAAGCGATAACTTAGACTTAAGAGCTGTAGCGTCTATGTTTGGGGAATCAGCGAATCTTCAGGATTTTGAAAGACGTTTGAACGATCCCAAATACCAGATATCAAATCTTGATTTAAACGGTGATGATCAGGTTGATTATTTACGAGTAATCGAATCTGTAGAAAACAGAACTCACGTTGTAATTATTCAGGCTGTTTTAGATCGCGATGTATATCAGGACATTGCAACGATAGATGTAGAAAGAGACAATTATAATAAAGTTAGCGTACAGGTTGTAGGTAACACCTACTTATACGGGGCCAACTATATTTATGAGCCGGTTTACAGTGTAACTCCTGTGATCTACAACTCGTTCTGGGTAACAAATTACAGACCTTATTACTCAACATGGACATGGAATATATATCCTACTTACTATGCCGCATGGAGACCTTACCCAATTTACAGATACAGAAACAATATTAATGTTTGTATCAACGTAAACAATCATTACAATTATGTAAGCACAAGAAGAAGTTACAGAGCTCCTGTTTTATACGAATCTAGACGCACATATGGCTACGAAACAAGACGTCCTGATTATAGCTTTGCGCAAAGACATTCTAACGTATCAAACAGATATGATCTGGATCAAAGACGTGTAGCAAGCAGAGATTATAACAGAACTCAAAATACTTACAACACTAACAGAACAAGTACAGGAAGAGTTTCATCTACGGATGACAGAACTCCAAACAGAAATTACACTGAAAACAGAAACAGTACTGACAGAAGCTACAACACCAACCGTACATCTTCTGCCAGCAGAGATAATTCTTCAAATGTAAATAATCCTGTAAGAGTTGAAAACACTCCAAGAACAGAAAACAGAAGAGATTACAGTCAAAATAATGCGAATGTTTCAAGAGAAAGTTCACAAAACATGAATACCAATAGAGGTTCTGCTACTCAAAGAACAGAAACTCCAAGAAGTTATTCAGAAAACAGAGGAAGTTCTGAGAACAGATCAAGCTCAGCAAGAACTCAAAACACACAACGTTCTGAGTCTCCAAGAGCCAGTCAGGAATCAAGAAGCAGCCAGCCACAAAGAGAAAGCGGATCTGGTTCAAGAAGCGCCGGAGGAAGAAGAGGTTAATATTAATTTCGCATTTATAGATAAAAAACTAAAGCACAATTTAACGATTGTGCTTTTTTTTATCTTTTTAATTATAATTGACTCTAATTTGTTTTAAAACAGTAAATTTGCAACCGTCTTTTATAAAAACATACATGAGCGCATCGCATAAAAACTTACACAGTAAGTTGTCTATAGGGGGTTTATTGATAACATTAGGGATTATTTATGGAGATATCGGTACTTCTCCATTATATGTAATGAAAGCCATACTTGGTGATTACGCCATAAACGCTGACATTGTTCTGGGTGGAATTTCATGTGTTTTTTGGACCTTGACCTTACAAACTACCATAAAGTATGTCCTTATTACTTTAAGCGCTGATAATCACGGCGAAGGCGGTATTTTCGCCTTGTATGCCCTGGTCAAAAAAACGAAAATTCAATGGCTTATTGTACCCGCCATTATTGGAGGAAGTGCTTTGCTTGCCGATGGAATTATAACCCCGCCCATTTCGATATCATCAGCTGTAGAAGGAATTAGAGCGTTTTATCCTACAATGAAAACTGAGACGATTGTTTATATCGTAATCGGAATTCTATTTATTCTATTTACCATACAACAATTTGGAACCAAGCTAGTTGGAAAGTTTTTTGCTCCAATGATGTTAATTTGGTTTGCCATGTTGGGAACTCTGGGAACTATACAAATTATAACTCATCCTGAAGTAATAAAAGCAGTAAACCCTTACTACGCTTACCATTTATTATCTATTCATCCTGACGGTTTCTTCGTGCTTGGTTTTGTGTTTTTATGTACTACAGGTGCTGAAGCGTTATACTCTGACATGGGGCACTGCGGAAGAAAAAACATTAGAATAAGCTGGATTTTTGTAAAAACAACTTTAGTTCTGAACTACTTTGGTCAGGCAGCTTATTTAATTCACCATGAAGGAAGTACATTGCAACAACTAGGTGGAGAGAACGGAAACCCTTTCTATTTGATTATGCCGCACTGGTTCCTTCCATTCGGGATTGTAGTAGCAACTTTGGCTGCAGTTATTGCTTCTCAGGCACTTATCAGTGGTTCATTTACTTTGATAAACGAAGCAATGCGATTGAATTTCTGGCCAAAAGTAAAAATCAAATATCCTACAGAAGTAAAAGGACAATTGTATATTCCGTCAATCAACTGGTTATTGTTTTTTGGTTGTGTTGGAATCGTTTTACACTTCGAAAAATCAGGAAATATGGAGCATGCCTATGGTCTTGCTATCATTTTATGTATGATCATGACTACTATCTTACTTAATTATTATCTGATAATGAAAAGAGTAAAATTGTATTTGATGGTACCACTTATCACAATTTATTTATTGATCGAATTCAGTTTCTTAATTGCTAACATTACCAAATTTGCAGAAGGTGGTTATGTAACGTTAATCATTGCAATGATTTTGATTTCGATTATGACAATTTGGTATCTGGCCAAAAGAATTAATAAAAGCTATACCAAAATCATCAAAATCGACGATTATAAGAAGGTTTTAATGGAATTGAGCGAAGATTTATCTATTCCTAAATACGCTACACACCTGGTTTACATGACTAATGCGAATCGTGTGGATGAATTGGAGGAAAAAGTAATCTACTCAATATTACAAAAACGTCCTAAAAGAGCTGATATCTATTGGTTTGTACACGTAAACATTTTGACTGAGCCTTATAAAACTCAATATAAAGTTACTGAGATTGCGAAAGATGACATTTATAGAATCGATTTTAATTTAGGATTTAGAGAACCTACCAAAATCAATTTAATGTTTAGAGAAGTAATTCGTGACATGGTAAAACGTGGCGAAGTAGATATTACGAGCCGTTACGAATCATTGAATAAAAACAATATTATTGGTGACTTTAAATTTGTATTGTCTGAAAAATTCCTTTCGAATGACAATGATTTAAGATGGCACGAAAACATTATAATGAACTCTTATTTCTTTATTAAGAAACTAAGTTTATCTGAAGAAAGAGCATTTGGTCTGGACAGTAGTTCTGTAAAAATAGAAAAATTCCCAATGGTACTTCACGCTCCGGAAAATATCGGATTGACGAGAATTATAAAATAAATCAATTCTAAAACACATTCAAAAACACTCTTTTAAACATTATTAGAGTGTTTTTTTCTTTTTAAAGGGAAGTTAAAATAACATTCATAATTAAAAATTTAACTTTCAATCAATTAATAGTACCTTTGCAACTCAAATAATTAAAATGAGATTACACAGAAATTTAGTTTATACTACCATCGATTCTTTAAATGCAATTTTCAATGAAGGAGAATATGCAGACAAAGTGGTAGCAAGAGCATTAAAAAAAGACAAACGTTGGGGAAGTTCTGACAGGAAGTTTGTTGCTGAAACGATATACGAAATTGTTCGTTGGAAACGATTATACGCAGAAATTGCCGAAGTAAAAGAACCTTTCGACAGAGAGAATCTATGGAGAATGTTTGCCGTATGGGCAGTTTTAAGAGGTTATCCTATTCCGGATTGGAAACAACTGGAAGGAACTCCTGAAAGAAAAATAAAAGGACGTTTTGATGAACTTTCTAAAGTTAGAGCACTTAAAGAATCTATTCCGGACTGGATGGATGAATTGGGCGTAAAAGAACTTGGCGAAAAAGTTTGGGCTACAGAAATTGCAGCTCAAAATCAACCTGCAAAAGTTATTTTAAGAACCAATACACTTAAAGGAACTAAGGAAAACCTAAGAAACACGTTGATGGATTTGAATATTGAAACAGAATATTTAAAAGATCAACCTGAAGCTTTAGTCTTAAAAGAAAGAGCAAACGTATTCTTAACTGACGCTTTTAAACAGGGACTTTTTGAAGTTCAGGATGCAAACTCACAATTGGTGGCCGGTTTTCTTGATGTAAAACCAGGAATGCGTATCGTTGATACATGCGCAGGAGCAGGAGGAAAAACATTGCATATTGCTTCTTTAATGGAAAATAAAGGACAATTGATTGCAATGGATTTGTATGAAAGCAAACTAAAACAATTAAAATTAAGAGCTAAAAGAAATGGTGCTTTTAATATTGAATACAGAATTATTGACACAACAAAAGTGATCAAAAAATTACACGAAAAAGCAGATCGTGTATTAATTGATGCGCCTTGTAGTGGTTTAGGAGTTCTAAAAAGAAATCCTGATGCTAAGTGGAAATTAAAACCTGAGTTTATTGATAATATCCGTAAAGTACAGGCAGAAGTTTTAGAAAGTTATTCTAAAATTGTAAAACCAGGCGGAAAATTAGTATACGCAACTTGTTCTGTTTTACCATCTGAAAATCAGGAGCAAATAGAAAAATTCTTAAAAACTGAAATCGGAAAACAATTTACGTTCATAAAAGACCGTAAAATTTTAGCTTCAGAATCAGGTTTCGACGGATTTTATATGGCGTTGTTAGAACGTAAAAATGCTGTAATTGCTGAATAACATATAAATTATATTTTAAAAAATCCCAAATTCCAATTTTACAATTGCAATTTGGGATTTTTATTTTGGGAATACCTTAAACTAAACTTGGTTTACGCAATAACTTCCCATTCTCGTTTTCCTTAAATTTTGGAACAAAAACAATTTCTTTCGGTTTTTCGTATTTATCCAGAACATCAAAAAAGTCCGCAGCAAATTCTTGCTTTTCTCCTTCGATAACCAAAATTAATTTTTCTCCTAAAACAGTATCAGGAACTCCCGTAACAAAGAATCTATTCGTTATCTTGTTAATTAATTTCGCTTCTATCTGTTCGGGAATTAACTTCACTCCTCCACTATTTACAACATTGTCGATTCTTCCCAGAAAAATAAATTGATTTTCTCTTACTAAATCGACCAAATCATTGGTTACAATAGGCTCATCAGAAATACTCGCCAATTTAATAACCAAACATCCCCGATCATCCTGAGCAATCTTTACATTAGGCAAAACAGTAAAAACATTTTCTCCTACCTTTCTCGCAGCGATATGAGTAATCGTTTCAGTCATACCATAAGTTTCATAAACTTCTGTCTTTAATGGTAAAACTTTTTCTTCGAGAGCAGCATCCATTTTTGCCCCTCCCACAATTAATTTCTTTACATTTTTTAAGGCCGCAATAGAATTATGAACCTGTAAAGGCACCATTGCAACAAAATCATATACTTTATCATTAAATGCTAATGGTTGCGTACTTGGCTCTGTAATATCCAACTCAAGACCTAAAATTAAGCTTCGAACCAGCATCATTTTACCGGCAATAAACTTTACAGGCAAACAAAGTAAAGCCTTGTTTCCTGGCTCTAATTCAAAAAAATCTCCCGTAGCCAAAGCCGATTGAATCATGGCTTGTTTTTCTAATTGCACCAATTTAGGAAGCCCGGTTGTTCCGGAAGTTCTCAATTCGATATAATCCTTATCATCGAACCAATCGAGTAAAAACTCTCCTATCGCCTGCTCGTTGCCATCACCTTCTTTTATATAATCATAAGCAACACGGCGCACCTCGTCTGCGTTTAAATGAAATCCATCTATTTTAAAATAATTATGGACATTTTTGTGTGTTAATTTTGACATATTATTATTGATTTGAAATTTCTACAACATTTATTTTACCTGTTAATTTTTCTTTCCAATTAGTCCAATTGTATTTTTTACTAAAGATAAATAGTAAAATAGGATAAATCACTACAACCGGCAATATAACATCCAGACCCGCTGAAGGTTCTGACATATCTTTGAAAAGGGAATGTGTCTGAAAAACAGACCAATCTGAAGTAACCAATATAGCTCCAATCAAATTATTTGCAGCATGAAACCCTAATGCCAATTCTATTCCTTCATCCATAAGAGTGATGATACCTAAAAACAAGCCGGTTCCTATATAATAAACCATTATAACGTAACCCATTTTTTCAACTTCAGGATTAAAAATGTGCATCGATCCAAAGATGATCGATGTCATCAACAACGGAAACCATTTGTTTAGTGCCAAATTAGCAAATCCCTGCATCAAATATCCTCTAAAAACATATTCTTCTGTACTCGTTTGTATTGGTATTAATATCGCCCCAATAACAACCAAAATCAAAAACGGAACCGGTTTAAAATTCCAGATAAAATTTTCGGGAGAATTAAAATACACAACCAGAAAACTTATTAATGTAAAGAAAGACCATAAAAGGAATGAAAAACCAATACGTTTCCAATCTACTTTTTTTCTAGATGTCGTAACCGATAAAAATGTTTGATGATGCAAATACTTCACCACAAAATAAATTCCCAAAAGTGCAAAAGCAAAAGAAATCATTACCAAAAACAAGGTAAGATTAGGTTCGAATATTTTCATAACAGCAGCATTGTCTGTTGGAAAATCCTCTTTCTTGACAATACTTTTATACAATACTGCAATCGAAAAAGGAATTTGACCAATAAACGATGCGATAATAATCAAAACTGATCCTATAAGATATAGCCAAAATTTATTTTGAGGTTTAATTCCTTGTTCTAAAAACATATTTATAATAATTTAAAAATGAGAATTCGATTTAATAAGTAAACCTTATTTTTGCTCTTGCTAAAATACCTAATTTTAGTTTAATTATCTTACAACATATTTTAAATATCTCAAAATGATACAAATTTACCATAATCCACGTTGCGGCAAATCCAGGAACTGTCTGGCATTCATAGAACAAACAAATCAGGAATATCAAATTATTCCGTACCTGACAGAAACCCCAACTTTTAATGAGCTAAAAGAAGTTCTTAAAAAGCTTAATCTCGAACCTCTTGAATTAGTCCGAATCAAAGAAAAAATCTGGATCGAAAACTATAAAGGAAAAGAACTAAGTAACGATCAGATTATTCAGGCTATGATTGATAATCCAATTCTGATCGAACGTCCAATTGTTGTAAAAGACGGAAAAGCTATTATTGGAAGAGACCCTGATCTTGTAGCGGCTTTTTTAGACTGATTATAAAGAATCAAATTAACATATTTTTGTGATTTCCCTCTTTAAACCAAAAGGTACATTTGTGGTCTAAAATAAAAAGAAACCAAAAATATAATGAAAAAAATCAAATTTGCTGTATTGCTTGTATTGCTATTTACAAGTTTTTACAATTATGCCCAACAAGGACCACCTGCTAAAAACAAAGTAAAAGTTACGGGGAAAGTTTTCGAAAAAATAAGCAAACAACCTCTTGAATATGCAACAATATCAATCACTGCTCCAAATGACACAAAAGTTATTGCTGGAGGTATCACCAATCCAAAAGGTGAATTTGATGTAGCGGTTGCTCCGGGAACTTATGATATAAAGATTGAATTCATTTCGTTTAAGCCCACCCTAATCAAAGGAAAGAACATTCAGGGCGATACCAACTTAGGAGTTGTTAATCTATCTGAAGATGCAGCACAATTAAACGAAGTTGTAATTCGTGCCGAAAAATCGACGGTAGAAATAAAACTGGACAAAAAAGTATACAATGTTGGACAGGATATGATGGTTAAAGGCGGAACTGTAAGCGACGTTTTAGACAATGTTCCATCAGTTTCTGTTGATACTGAAGGAAATGTAAGTTTAAGAGGAAGTGACAACATTAGAATTTTAATTGACGGAAGACCTTCAAACGCTATTAATGTTGCAGAAGCTTTACGCCAATTACCCGCCGATGCTATTGATAAAGTAGAAGTAATTACAAACCCATCTGCTCGTTATGATGCGGAAGGTGGTTCAGGATTAATTAACATTATTCTTAAAAAAGGAAAAAACCAGGGCTTTAACGGAACTTTTATTGCCTCAACAGGAATTCCTGAGACTTATGGCTTAAGTGGGAACCTAAACTACAAAACCGAAAAATTAAATTATTTTACGACAGCGGGTTACAACTACAGAACTAACGAAGGCGGCGGATTAACCAATACGGAATATCTTAATGCTAACGGAACTCCTAAAGGTTATTTAGACGAAGATCGTGATACCAAAAGAACTAACAAGGGATTTAATGGAAGAGCAGGTATAGAATGGACAGTTGCCCCCAATACTTTTTGGACAAATGCCATTAATTACCAAAAAAATAGTGGTGATACCAGAGACTTAATTAATTATTATAATTATGATGCTGCCCACGCTTATACCGGTACATCATACCGTTTAAACAATGGAAATACAGGAAGCGAAAATGTAGAATATACTTCCAATTTGATCAAAAACTTCAACGATAAGGGACATAAACTTACCGCTGATTTATCGATTTCAAGAAATACAGACGACAGCAACAGTATTATTACAGCTTCACCTAATTTTAACAACACGTTAAACGATCAAGTTCAAAAACAAATACAAGTTCAGGCTGACTATGTTCTGCCATTAGGCGAAGGAAGCCAGTTCGAAGCCGGATATAAAGGTAGTTTTGGAGACCTGAATAACCAATATCTAATCACTGATGGCGCAGGTGTCAAAGATGATAACTTATCAAACACTTTAGAGTACAAAGAAAACATAAACGCGGTATATACCCAGTATGGCTTTAAGGTTAATAAATTCTCTTATTTATTTGGATTACGTTGGGAAGATACCAATATTCAGGTTAACTTACTAGACACTAATGAGTTTAACACTAAGAAATACAACAATTTATTTCCTAGTGCTTTTATTAGTTACGAAATATCAGATCAGAGCAACTTTACTGCCAGCTACAGTAAACGTTTAACAAGACCCAGAGGTCGTTTCATGAATCCTGCAACAAATTACTCGAGCAATATTAATATTTTTCAGGGAAATCCGGATTTAGATCCTTCTTTAACTGACAAATATGATATTGGATACATCAAACGTTGGGATAAATTGACTTTTAATACTTCTGCTTATTTCGAAAACACAAAAGACGTTTTTAGTTTCGTACGAACTCCAAACGGTGACACAGTAGATGGAATTCCTGTTATTTTAAGCAGACCAATTAACTTAGGAAGAGAGCAAAAATATGGTTTCGAATTTACACTGAATTATACACCATTTAAGAAATGGAGAGTAAACAGTAACTTCAACCTTTATAACGTAAAAACAACGGGAGAAAATACGTATACCGATACGAACGGAAATGTGGTTGTGCAAAATCTAAACAACCAAGCTAATACCTGGTTTGCCAGAATCAACTCAAAATTAACGTTACCATACAAAATCGACTGGCAATTAAGCGGAGTCTACAATGGAGAACAAAAAACTGCTCAGGGTAAAAACCTTGGACAATTTGCAATGAACACCGCTTTCAGTAAAGATGTACTAAAAGACAAAGCGACTGTTGCATTCAACATCAGCGACATCTTCAACTCAAGAATCATGAGGTCATACACTTATCTGCAGAATGACACAACTCTTGAGAGCCAGACATCATATAGCGAAATGCAATTCCGTAAACGTCAATTCAACTTATCTTTCACTTATCGTTTTAACAAACCTAAAACCGAAAGAGAGAAACCGGGAGCACCTAAAAATGAAGGTGATGGTGGGGGAGATTTTCCCGGATAACATTCCTTAAAATTCCAAAATATAAAAAATCCAAATTCCAATTCCAGACTTAATGATTAAGTTCTAAAAAATTGGAATTTGGAATTTTTTATTTTTGGGATTTTGTATTTTAAATTTATTTGCATAAAAAAAAGGACTCGTAAAACGGGTCCTTTTTTTATGAAGTCAACTTAAAATTAAATTGCTTGTTCTGCTTTTTTCTTTGCTCTTTTCTCTTTGATAAGTTCCCAGCTCGCTCCCGTAACCCAATAAGATACGAAACCAACCAAGAAAAACATCAACCAAAACCCTATAGTTAGTATGGTCAAGAAAAGTAAAAAGCCTAAGTACTGTGAAAATTCAAACATGTTTTCCGGAATTTTTGAATGTAAGTACAAATGTAGGTCTTATATTTTTCCTTAGCAATAAAATCCAAATCAATTTTTATAAAATCATAATAATCCGTATATTTAAACTCATTTTAAATAAGCTTTTTTTGCCATGATTAATTCCTTTATAATCAAACAATCTAAAAAAGAAGAAGAAGATAAGTATTTTCAGGAGCTATTTCCTGCTGTACGCTATATCTTTTATGGCGAACCCCACCATAAAAGGATGTCGCTCCCATCAGGGCTAGGAAAACCGTTTTTATAAGAAGTTTCAATCATAAAGAAAAAAAATCAGTTCTAATTAGCGTTTTTACGAAGTAGACCGGTTTCATCCGCGTCTTATTTACCATACTATTTTACCAATTACACATATAACATTTTACAAAAAACATCATGAAATACAGAATAGAAAAAGACACAATGGGCGAAGTACAAGTCCCTGCAGACAAATACTGGGGCGCACAAACAGAACGTTCCCGAAACAATTTCAAAATTGGAGCTTCGGCATCTATGCCACAAGAAATCATAGAAGGCTTTGCTTATCTAAAAAAAGCAGCAGCTTATGCCAATGCTGACCTAGGTGTTTTGCCAGCCGAAAAAAGAGATGCAATTGCAGCAGTTTGTGACGAAATTCTGGCCGGACAATTAAAAGATGAATTCCCGTTGGTAATTTGGCAAACAGGTTCAGGAACACAAAGCAACATGAATGTAAACGAAGTGGTTGCCAATCGTGCACAAGTTCTTAAAGGTTTCAATATTGGCGAAGGCGAACCTTTTATCAAAGCGAACGATGATGTAAACAAATCCCAGTCATCAAATGATACTTTCCCGACGGCTATGCACATTGCAGCTTACAAAATGGTTATTGAAACAACCATTCCGGGAGTCGAAAAACTACACGCAACTTTAGCCGCAAAAGCAACCGAATTCAAAGATGTTGTAAAAATTGGCCGTACACATCTTATGGATGCAACTCCCCTCACGCTTGGTCAGGAAATTTCAGGATATGCAGCTCAATTGTCTTTTGGACTAAAAGCACTTAAAAATACTTTAGCACATTTATCCGAAATAGCATTGGGCGGAACCGCAGTAGGAACCGGATTAAATACTCCAAAAGGATACGACGTAAAAGTCGCTGAATATATTGCAAAGTTCACCAAATTACCTTTCGTTACAGCCGAGAATAAATTTGAAGCTCTGGCTGCACACGATGCGATTGTCGAAACACACGGCTCTTTAAAACAATTGGCTGTTTCATTAAATAAAATAGCAAACGATATTAGAATGTTAGCTTCCGGACCTCGCTCTGGAATTGGAGAAATTCATATTCCTGAAAATGAACCGGGATCATCAATAATGCCGGGAAAAGTAAACCCAACACAATGTGAGGCTTTAACCATGGTTTGCGCACAAGTAATAGGAAACGATATGGCAATCGCCATTGGCGGAATGCAGGGACATTATGAATTGAATGTTTTTAAACCTGTAATGGCTGCTAATTTCCTTCAGTCAGCAAGATTATTAGGTGATGCTTGCATTTCATTCGACGAGCATTGTGCTCAGGGAATCGAACCAAACTACAAACGCATCAAAGAATTGGTCGACAATTCATTGATGTTGGTTACCGCTTTGAACACAAAAATAGGCTATTACAAAGCTGCTGAAATTGCTCAGACCGCACACAAAAATGGAACGACCCTAAAAGACGAAGCCGTACGTTTGGGTTATGTAACTCCGGAAGACTTCGATGCCTGGGTAAAACCGGAAGAGATGGTGTAGAAAAAGTCGCAGTCGCAGTCGCAGTCGCAGTCGCCACTAATAAAAAAGGCAGAAAACTAAATAGTTTTCTGCCTTTTTTATTAACTTTATTAATACCTACAGCTTTGACAAAGTTTACCCGCTCTCAAAACTGAAAACTGAAAACTGAGACCGCGACTGAGACCTCCTTATTTCCCGTCTACATAATCTTGTAAGTAGCTAAATCTTTCGGTTAATTTTCCTTTCTCCGTTATTTTTGCACGCCGCAGGATTCCGTCTTTATCTCCATTAAAAAAGGCAGGAATTACGTGTTCCATAAATTGTTCGCCAAAACCTTCGCTGGCGTCTTTTGGAATTTCGCATGGCAAATTATCAACTGCCATAACCACAACAGCTGCAGGATGAAACACCTCTACTTCTCTATCTTCTAAAGGAAAGTATCCATAAATAGGTTCTTCGATTGTAGACGAACGCAAAGTACATGAAATTGGTCCTTTTACATCGCAAGATATATCAGCAACAACTTTTAATTTGCAGTCACTCGCATTCAGCATTTCTTTCGTTAAAATCATCGGAGCACCAGCCCCATAAAAATGTCCTGCGAAATAGATATCCGAAACTTTAGTAAACTTTTCAAAATCTGAAACATATTCATCAGGATGCGCAACGAAATCCTGAAAATCCAAAACCTTTCCATCAGTGCGTTTATTATACTCTAAAACATCTAACTGAATGTAAACTGGTTGTGTATAATTTTTAGTCAAGTAATTCTCAACTGTAATTTCTTTTACTTTAATAGCGTCCAAAATTTCTTTTGCTCCGCTCCCCACTTTTCCGGTTCCGGTAAGCACAAATTTTAATGCGGGTAAATTAATACGTTTCAAATGCATGATAAGTACATCTTTTCCTGAAAGTGTTTCTGCTTTTGGCAATTTAAATAATTCAAATTTTATTCCAAAAGCGCGGATTCCGTTATAAACACCAACCATTCCGGCATACCTTCCAAAACCAATTAAACGGCGATTTTGATCGTCAACAATAGTTTCATGATCATATAGATCGATGTTTTTCTCTAAAATTGCTTTTAACAATTTCTGATTATAAGGCTGCTTCTTTATTGTATGAGAAAAAAAGAAATATGCTTTTTCCGGGATTAAATTTTCAACAGGAACTTCTTTTACTCCAAATAAAACATCACAATTAGAAACATCATCCGTAACAGTAATTCCCATACTTTGATATTGAACATCCGTAAAAATCCTAATATCTGAACTTTCTACCTCAACGATAGCTTCATTATAAGTTTGTTTCAGTTTTACGAGTTCGCTTGGTGAAAATACAACACGTCTGTCAGGCGGATTTTTTCTTTCCTTAATAATTCCAAATTTCATTTATAGCAGATTAAAATAATTATTAATATAACTTTTTGAACTCATTTTGTTTCAAATATAACAAATTTAGTTAAAGTTTTGTTGTTAAAAATCAATTTAGAATGTTCGTAAACTGTTAAAAGCTGACTAACAAACAACTAATTAAACAAAATCTTAATTTTTTGTTAAAACTGCCTTTTTGGTTATACAAAATTGGCAAAACATAAATATTGAATTCTATATATTTGTTTTTAAAGAATGATGAAAATGAGCTTCCTTAAAAAGACAAATATACCACAAATACTTTTCCTAATTTTAGTTTTAGGGTCATGTGGGAAAGATAAAAACACAACAAATAAAGAAGAGGTTACAATAGAAGACACCTTACCTAAGATGAAGCCTTTAGGTCCTGAAAAACGACTTACGCAAGCTTATATAAATTCAGTAACCGGAAGGATAAATCACTTTTATAATAAAAACTGGCCAAACAATTCTATGAATGGCGGATTTTTGGTAGCCAGAAACGGTCAAATTATTTTTGAAAGATATAATGGTTATGCCAACAAAAATGAAGGAACAACAATTACAGCCAGTACTCCGTTGCATATTGCATCAGTAAGTAAAGTTTTAACAGCAACTGCTGTTTTGAAATTGGTAAATGCAGGTAAACTTGATTTGGATCAAAAAGTAAATACGATACTAAAGACTTTTCCGTACCCGGATTGTACAATACGAATGCTGCTTAGCCATCGTAGTGGAATGCGTAATTATGCTTATTTTACAGATCGCGATAAATCAGTTTGGGACAGACATAATCAATTAACGAATAAAGATATTCTTAATATTTTGGCAACTAAAGATATTGGCCTGGAATCAAAAACAGGAACACGTTTTAGTTACTGTAATACGAATTATGCAATGCTTGCTCTTATCATAGAGAAAATAACAGGACTGACTTACAAAGAAGCCATGACTCAAATGGTTTTTAAACCTTTAGGAATGTCCAATACTTTTGTTCTAGATAATGAAAAAGACAGAAAAACAATTGTTCCTTCTTATAAAGGTAATGGTGTAGAAATTGGTTTTGATTATCTGGATTGTGTTTATGGTGATAAAAACATCTATTCTACTCCACGTGATTTACTAAAGTTTGACAGAGCGAGAAATGCTCCGGATTTCCTGAAACCACAACTTTTAAAACAAGTTTATACAGGTTATAGTAATGAGAGAAAAGGTACAAAAAATTACGGTTTAGGAATTAGAATGATCAATTGGGATTCAGGACAGAATTATTACTTTCATAATGGTTGGTGGCACGGAAATACCTCATCATATATTCCGTTACAAAAAGAAAATGTTACCATAATTGCTTTATCAAATAAAATGACGAGAAACACTTATGCGGTTCGTAAACTGGCTCCAATTTTTGGTGATTATCCGTTTAATTTTAAAGATGAAGAATAATATTATTTTTCTGCAAAATTTATTACAAAACTAACTTCAAATAGTATAAATTTGCAAACTCATTTTAGGGGTCGACTGGTTTTGACAGCAAGTCGAATTGGAAAGTAAGCACGTCGAGCATTGAGACCTTGCTCGTAAATATAAGATCTTACAATTTTACACGGCGAAAATAACTACGCTTTAGCTGCATAATCCGAATTATAGTAAGATTAAGCCACGTCCCTATCAGATAGGGAAGCTGGATTCTCCTTGAAAGCCTTGGTTTGTGGCGGTCAGTCCAGGAGAACCGTAAAAATAAACCTAGATTTCCATGAGCTTCGGGTGGAGATCGAAATTAAGAAGATAAGTGTTGAGTGGTTGTTCCTGACCTAGCTCAACAACGAAAATCCAATCAGGAAATAAACGTGTAGAAAGCTCTTTAGTTGCTTGTTTGGACCCGGGTTCGATTCCCGGCGACTCCACTTGACGGGATGATTGAAAAATCATCCCGTTTTTTTCATAAACCAACAACCCTTTTTTTTTCATTTTCAAACAGTTATTTGAAAAAATATCGATCATTGTAGGTGTTCGATATACATTAAAAAGATATTGCAGTGCCTTTTCTTTGTTTTTTCCCTGCGCATAAATAATAGCGAGGTTGTTTTCTAATTTTGCAACTTCCTCAATATTATCGCTGTTTTTATAGATTTCATAGGCTTGCAAATAATATTGCAAAGCAATATTCAAAACATCTTTCGAAGCATACATTTTTTCTGCCGTAATACATACATAAGCCAGATTTTGTTTTGGTTCCTTTATTTTTTTTGCCTCAGCTTCAGCTAATTCTATGTATTTTATAGCTCGATCCCAATCTGAATTTTGAAATTCCAACGCAATTTTTCGGCACATTGCTAACTTTTTCCTGATGATCATTAATACCATTTAAACGATCAATCAATTCCTCTGTCAAAGATTGAGAATAAATATTAAAAGAAAGAATGAGAAAAATAATCTTGTCATCATATTTAAAATTCTAAATGAGAATTTTAAATATTAATAATAATAATAATACAAAATACTAATTATAAAGTAAATATTTTACGATATTTTTTAAATTATTAATTATGATAAAAAAAAGTACTCGTTGAAGAATTCTAAAAAAAAAAAATCTAACGCTTGAAAACTATCAAACGTTAGATTACAAAAAACCACTTTTGTTTTAAACAAACTTATAAAAACTTAAACAACTTATTTTTAAAAGCCTTTTGATATTCAGAAATTTATAATATCATCAGGCAATATAATTCCATTTTAATAATTCGGACAATTTTAATACCGAATCACTCTTTAATAATTTCAGACTATTTCGAATCATTTATTTTTGTAAAATAATCGAATGTAAAAAAGAAAACTGTCCTGTACTATCCTTTATAATTCTCATTATTTCATCAAAAGACAAAGATTATTGCAACAAAGCATGTTCAAAAACAAAAATAAACCCCAAAAACACATCATATAAAAATACATTTAACAATTATTAGATCCATAATAAATATTAACCTTAAAAAATAAAAATTACTTTTTTTAACATCATAGTACAGGATACTATATCAAGATTGATGCTTTAGATTTGAAAATAAAATCAATTAAATCTCACTAAATTGGTAAAAATCAGAACATTATTATTTTTTGTGTTTATACCGGCTTTTCTATTTGCTGTACATTCAAGTGAGCATTTAAAGCAGCTAAAAAAAGTATTAAAAGTAAATGCAGATGATAGCATTAAAAACACAAAATCAGTACAGTTCCAGTTTGGTTCTTTGCTAAACTCTTCCAAAGGAACGATAATCAAAAATTCTTTGATTTATAATTCAAAACTAGGATATGGTTTTGATTTCAATACTTCTTCGAATGTAAAAATTAATTCAACCTCTTTTTCCATAGCTAGACCAACGTATTTTTCAGTTCAACTTCCTGAAGAAAATTATCAAATTGAGGTGGTTACGGGCAGTGCTGACAAACCATCAAATGTTACTATAAAAGCGGAATCACGAAGATTGATGATCGATCAGCTTTCCGTCAAAAAAGGAAAACCGATTACAACAACTTTCAATGTTAATATCAGAACTCCTAAAATAAATGACAACCTCAACGTCACTCTAAAAGACAGGGAAAAAGATATTTTTGATTGGGATGACAAACTCACTCTTGAATTTTTAGGAGGAGTTGCTGTTCAAAGTATCAAAATCACTCTAAAAAACAACTTAACAGTCGTTTATCTGGCCGGAGATTCAACGGTTACGGATCAGGATGTAGAACCGTGGGCTTCGTGGGGACAATTTATTACGAACTATTTTGATGATAGTGTTGTTGTTGCCAACTTTGCTTATTCTAGCGCTGCTTTAAGTTCGTTTAAAGCGGGTAATCGTTTAAAAAAAATACTGTCGCAAATCAAAAAAGGGGATTATTTGTTTGTGGAATTTGGACATAATGACGAAAAAACAAAAGGTCCAGGAAATGGTCCCTGGGAATCCTACTCGGCTCTATTGACAGAATTTGCGCAATCTGCAAGGGACAAAGGAGCAATTGCTGTTTTGGTAACGCCTACACAACGTCGGGGCTTTAATGAAAATGGTACTTTGAAAGAAACACACGGCGAGTTTCCTGACGCGATGCGGACTTTAGCACAAAAAAATAATATTGCTCTTATCGATATTACAAAAATGACAACGGAATTATATGAAGCCTGGGGCGATGAAACTTCGCGAAAAGCTTTTGTGCAATATCCTGCCCACACTTTTCCGGGACAGGAAAAGGCGCTGGATGACAATACGCATTTTAATAGTTTTGGTGCCAACGAAATTGCACTTTGCGTTCTTAAAGGCATTCGGGAGCTTGACATTCCGCTAAAAAAACAAATCAAAAAAGAAATACAAAAATACAATCCAAAGCAACCCAATTTTATTTCGAGCTGGACACTTCCTATGAGTGACCGTTTTGAAATTAGTAAACCAGATGGCAACTAACCATCAAAGAATTCTATCTCTATGATGCTCAAAAACACAATTCAAAATCTAACTATTGCCGCGTTTACCATTTTTATAATACAAAACGGCACGGCGCAGCAAACGGACAAAATCTATCTTTCAGGAAAAGATTTTGAACATCCTGTACAATGGGATTTTTATTGCACAGGCGTAAATAACAGCAAAATCTGGTCTAAAATAAATGTTCCGTCGCAATGGGAACTCGAAGGTTTTGGCGAATATACGTATGGACGCTGGTACAAAGAACTCAACCAGAAAGAACCAAGCAAGGAAGAGGGTTTGTATAAATATGAATTTGAAGTTCCGGCATCTTATAAAGACAAAGACGTTCTGATTGCTTTTGGCGGTGCGATGACGGATACTGAAGTAAAAATAAACGGAAAACTAGCCGGAACAATTCATCAGGGAGGTTTTTATGAGTTTAAATATGATATTTCGTCTTTATTAAAATTTGGTTCTAAAAATATTCTGGAGGTTCATGTCTGGAAACATTCGGCCAATAAATCTGTAAATGCAGCCGAAAGAAGAGCCGATTGGTGGCTTTTTGGCGGTATTTACCGTCCCGTCTGGTTAGAGGTTTCTCCTAAAACTCATATCCTTAATATTGCTGTAAATCCTAAAATGGACGGTTCAATTACGGTTGATCTGAATCTGAAAAACATTCAAAAAAACACCATTTTAGAAGCTTCTCTTAAAGGTTGGAACGGGGAAAATTTTCAAACTTTTACTTTTCCAATTAAAGCCAAAAGTACCTCAGCAGCTATTGCAGCACAATGGAAAAATATTAAACCGTGGAATCCGGAGACGCCTAATTTATATGAACTGGAATTGGTTTTGAAACAAAACGGAACTGTAATTCATGAATATAATAAGAGAATTGGTTTCAGAACTTTAGAGTTCAAAAAGCAAGATGGAATCTACGTAAATGGTACGAAAATCATAATGAAGGGTATTAACCGCCATTCGTTCTGGCCTGAAGGCGGCAGAAGTACGAGTAAACGTATCAGCGAATTAGATGGTAAATTACTAAAGCATATGAATATGAATGCGGTTCGAGGGCATTATCCTCCGGACGATCACTTTCTGGCAGTTTGTGATTCATTGGGTCTTTTTGTTTTAAATGAATTGGCGGGCTGGCAAAATTCTTATGATACTGAAACGGGAACAAAATTAGTAACAGAAATGGTGACGCGCGATGTTAACCATCCCTCGGTCATTATTTGGGATAATGGTAATGAAGGCGGGTGGAATTATGATGTTGATAAAGTTTTTGAAGCCAATGATCCTCAAAAAAGGATTGTGATTCATCCCTGGGCCGATTTTAATGGATGGGACACGCACCATTATCCTACTTACTTAACGGGAATGCATCGATTTAATGCGGGTGAAAATGTATTTTTTCCAACTGAATTTATGCACGGAACTTATGATAACGGACATGGTGCCGGACTGGAAGATTTCTGGAATCGCTATAAAGAAAGTCCATTGTTTGCCGGAGGTTTTATGTGGGCAATGCTGGACGAAGCTGTAAAGCGCTCTGACTGGACGGGAGCTATAAAATTTGATTCGAAAGGTTCGCTTGCCGCCGATGGAATTCTGGGACCTCATCGCGAGAGAGAAGGAAGTTATTATACCGTAAAAGAAGTTTGGGCGCCCATTCAGTTTGAGCCCAAACAGGTCAATCCTGACTTTGACGGATCGTTTTTAATTGAGAACGATTACCTGTTTAGCAATTTGAATTCCTGTAAAATGGAATTTAAAGTGCTAAAATCGGATAATGATGTGCTTTATACCAATGGCGTTCCTAAAGAAATAAGTTCCGGAAAAATTGAAATTCCGAGTATTGATCCGGGAGAAACACGAAAAATTCAGTTGGCTGTTCCGAATAATTTTGCAGAAGGTGATATTTTGTCGATCTCAGCTTTTGATCAGTTTAATAAAGAAATTTATACCTGGACATGGCCCATTCATAAGGCTAAATTTTATGCTGAGAAGTTTTTAGCGGTTCAAAATACTAAAGCAAAAGCATTGGGAGCAAAAACGGGAAATGAAATTACGCTAAAAGGAAGTGATGTTACATTTACTTTTGATGCTCTAACGGGGGAAATTTCATCTATTAAAAATGCGAAAAATGTAATTCCGCTAACAAATGGCCCACGCCCAATTGGCATGAAAGCGAAGCTGAAAGACATTCAGCTGTCACAAGAAGGTGACAAAGCCATTTGCACAGTCAACTATTCCGGTGGATTGTCCTCTATAAAATGGATTATGGAACCGGACGGAAGATTTAAAATGGAGTTAATTGCCTTAAAAAATGCTTCTGGCGGCGAAGGTTTTGACGGTGCTTTTTTTGAAGATAAAATCAGTTCATTTGGCATCACATTTAGTTTTCCTGAAAAAGAAGTCACAGGCATAAAATGGTTTGGAAGAGGTCCGTATCATGTCTGGAAAAACAGAATCAAAGGAACCACTTATGGTGTTTGGGAGAAAGAGTATAACAATACGATTACAGGCGAAAGTTTCGAAAATTTAATCTATCCTGAATTCAAAGGATATCATGCCAATTTATTGGGCGCAAATTTAAAAGCCGGCGCTTCATCATTCAGGGTTTTCAGCGAATCTGACAATTTATTTCTGAGATTGTTTACACCGGATTTACCTAAAAACAGTTTGGCAGGAAGTTATCCGCAGCCGGCATTTCCGGAAGGCGATATCTCTTTTATGTATGAAATTCCGGCCATGAGAGATTTTAAACCTCTGGAACAGCAAGGACCACAAAGTCAGCCAACGAATATCCGCATCAAAAGCGGTGACGACGGAATTAAAATGAATTTGTGGTTTGATTTTAGAAGTTAAATTCTTGTTTCAGGTTTTCTTTGTTTCAAGGTTGAAATGAGAGTTTAACCGTAAATTTCGCAAAGCTTATATACCATAAACTTTGCGGCGCTGCGTGTTTGTGTGAAATGATAAAAAGTTAACTTATTATATAAATTAACAAAATACCATTTCAACATCTGACTTCTTCCATTTAACTTCTAACTTATTTTTATTTTACCTGATTGTTTTTTCCGGGAATTTTCAATTGTATGGCGCTGTCATTTAGCTCGAACTGACTTTCCTTCAAAAGTAAAATTACTTCGGCACCCGCCAGTAAAACGGGACCATAACCGTGAGCAGCGAAAACGTTGACAGGACGATGGTAATAGAATGCGGGATCAAAAGCCATTCCGGTTCCAACGCAGGTTCCTTCTACCTGGCCTTTATCATTTACTTTTGACGCTACGGCATTCCAGGCCAACAGTACAGCCGGAGCATAGGTCATCTTATCCACATAACCGCGATTGATGGCTCTGGCAACCGAATAGGCATAAATGGCGGTTGCCGAAGTTTCTAAATAAGAATCATTTCGATCTAATAACTGGTGCCAAAAACCGGTCCCGTCCTGATATTGCATCAATCCGGCAATATGCTTTTGCAGTTGGGACAAAACCTGGGGATATCCGGGATGATTTTTAGGTAACACTTCTAACAATTCGACCATGGTCATAAGAGCCCACCCATTTGCCCTTGCCCAATGAAACTGTGGATGAACCTGCATAGACTCGACCCAGCCGTGCATATAAATTCCTTTCTGACTGTTGAACATTCGCTCAGAAAACTGATTGACTTGTTTAACAGCATCGTCAAAGTATTTTACATCTCCGGTATAACTTCCCATTTGTGCCAATGCCGGAACACTCATAAACATATCATCTAACCAAAGCGTATTGTCCTGAGGTCTGTTTCTTGCTAATGTTCGGTCTTTTAGCCTAAATTGTTTATTACTGATAAAGTCAATATAATTGTTGACCAAAGGATCAATATTGGCTTTTAATCCTTCTTTTTTGGCCTTAATAAATGCAGCACAAAGAGCACCTGCAAAATCTAGTGCTTCCGGATGAAGCGTTTTAACCATATCGACATCTTTGATATTTTTCTCCTTATAATTGGCAGCGATATCTGTTATTAATTGTATTCTTTTATTGGAATAATCAGCAAAATACTTTTCGCCTGTAGCGTTTGCCGCTAAAAGCATTCCGGCATAGGTTACTCCCCATTCGTAACTTGTTAGTCTAAAAGCACCGGGTTCGAAAATAATATCCTGATTGCTTTTTTTATAATCCGTAATTACCGCTTTAGTATTTGCATCTACAATCTTAGAAGCTGAATTTTTATCTAAAAAATTATAAACTCTGTCTAATACTGCTTTTATATTTTCCTTTTGAGGGATCACATAGGGCGTTGGATAATCCGGCTGTGTTAGATGCAGTGGCGCTGTGGCATCTGTTTTCTGGGCATTAACCATAGTACATAATCCTAAGGCAAATACTATTATAATTCTGGTTGGTTTATAGTTCATGGTTAGTTTGTTAGTTTAGCAAAATACAAATTGATTCTTAAAATATTTTATCCTTAATCTAAATGAAAAACTTCTTTTAATGAAGTGGCCGCTGGCGAATTATCAGGATTTGTTTCCATGATATCGCTCATATACGCCCACCACTTTTTGACAATGGGATGATTTGGCAGTAAATTTTCATCAAAATCCGCACTTATTTTTTGAACGGCGAAAAGTATCAGTGTTTCTTCGTCCAGAAAAATACTGTAATCCTGTATTCCTGTGTCTGAAAGCAAGGTGACAAGTTCCGGCCAGATTTCGTCGTGCCGTTTTTTATATTCTGCCTCGAAACCCGGTTTAAGCTTCATTTTGAAAGCATTTCGAAGGATTGTATTATTTTGCATCTTTTAATGTTTTTAGATTGACTTTAATCATTACTATGCAACATGTTAAACTTAACAAATTAATTCATCTTAAAGTTTAAATTTAAAATACTAATCCTGTATTTGTATCCTGTGCTTCCCTGTTTAAATAATCTACGAGAGCAAAAAAAGTATTAACTCATATTTTGCTTTACGCTAAAATAGGATATTCTTTTAAACAAAAAAACTACCTGTTTTAGAGGTAGTTTTAACTTATAAAAATTGTAAAGCATATTAACATTACATTTATTCAGTTAATGTTTTATTATTTTATCAACTCTGATATTCTCTCATTAGCTGATTGATCATCAATTCTATAAATTTTACAATCTGTAATTTCGTGATTCTTATTTAAAATAAATATAGCACTTATTTGGTCTGCTCTGTTTAAATTACAAATCAACAGTATATTACTTTTATTTGAAACTTTTCCTAAAACATTCAAACTTTTATCTTTCTCATTATATCGTTTGATCGAGTCGTAAAATAATTTGTACACCTCTTTAGAATGACTTTTGGAAAACAAAATGTTTTTAATATCCTTTTCATCTATATATGTGGTATTTGAAGAAGTAAAATCATCTGATTCTAAGTATGACTTGAGATTAACATTATCACTCACTAAAGCTGTTTTTCTTATAATATATTCAAGTCTGTCCGGAGCAACCATTTTTTCTTCATCAGGAGGAGTAAACTGATCAATAATTTCAAACTTGCCTTTATCATTAACCTTATAATCTACATAAGCATGAAAAGGTTTGCCGGATTCTATTTGACAATGAATAATACCTTTTTTATTAATGTAAACGCTGGATGTACATTGACAGATTTGTTGATTGAATTTTGATAAGTCTAAAAAATCTACTAGTTCATCTTTCGAATTGTAATTTAATAAAGTGTAAACTGATTCCAAAGTGGAAATTATTACGGTATTATAATTGGAATTTAAGTTGACTCTTCTTTTAATTCTAATCCACTCAAAAGATTTCTCATCATTATACTTCAATTTTTTAAATTGTTGTAAATCTTGACTTTCTAAAACCATCTTATCAAATAATAATGATTTATATCGAAATTTATTTTTGCCTAAATTAATATCCTCCCCAAGATCATCACCTTCATAATCAAGCCGTAATGTATCATGAAATTTTATTAATTCGATATCATTAATGCTAAGTACATTACTTTTAGATTCTTTTTTTATAGATTCTTTTTTACACCCAAGCAGAATAAATAATGTGCAAATAATTGTTATTCTATAAATAATACCATTCATAATAATTAAATTTAATTTTATCTTTTTTAAGTTGTTCCCATAACCAAAGATTGGACTCTCCTTTTAATATGGAATTATTTGAATAATTTTTACCTCCATTGTATCCGCCCTTATTCCCTTTTTCTTTTCTTATCTTAAAACTCTGTATTTTTCCATATGGATCATCAACGATTATTCCAATGTCATTTACATCTACTACCCTGACAATATGTCCCAACAAAGACATACAAACACCATAACCTTTATTTAATTTATCTTCTAACATTTTTTTATGAGTCTTTTTATCATAGATCCCTCCAACACCTATAAACCCACCTTTAATTCCTAGTTCATTCGCTATTTTTACCCTGGTATTAGCTTCATATCTACTATCGTCTCCTTGTTTTAGAATGTCTCTAATCATAGTCATCATAAAATCTTCCATCTTCATATTAGGATCTGGAGCAGGGTTCATCTGACCTAAATATTGTAATGCAATCGATTCACTAGTTACATTACACATTGTATCGGCTAGTTTCTTATATTTTGCATCTCTTTGGCTATTATACTCTGCAAAATACTGCAAAATACGGTAAGCTTTTATTTTCTCTTCATTAGTTTGCAACTTGTCAATAAGCTTTCTAATTTCTTTTATTTGTCTAGCGCTAAAATAACAGAAGGTTAACGAGGTGTCCAAATTAAAAATTTCTTTTGGATTGCTCATTATTAAACTATAAGATTTATTCATTAAGACAGTATTTTTTGAATATTGTCCTTCTATTTCATTTTCTTCTAACGCTTCTCTAACTTCCCAGACATAAGTCTTTCCACCATCTTTACCTACTGACTTCCCATTTTCATCAATTTCATCAGCTTCTCTCAAGAAAGGTTTGTTAGCTCTATAAGCAGCTTTTGGATCACCATATACGACTTCATTATCTAAATGTCCTATTCCTGCAGCAGTGGGATAATTTACAGATAAATAAATATCTGTTGCGGTCTTTAATTCATTTTTACTCTTTAATAAAAACCATTTCTCAACATAATCTAACTGCTCTTCAGCTGTCATATTAAATAGTACAGAACGCTTTACTTTTAAATCTTTTGAAGCATCTATCCCAAATTGTATTAATCCTACGAATCCAGCTTTTTTATTATCGTCCATAATTTTCCCGAAAGTACCTGCTTTTGGAGAAAAAGATAAATTAGTTTCAAAAGCTATAATATTCATTAATACATTTGGAGAAAATGGAATTCCTTTTTGTTTTTCTATATTTTTACAAATTTGTACTACTTTTACTCTAAATTCCTTACTTACTTTAGATCCCCAAATCAATTGTGGATCATTTTCATCAAGTATTTCTTCATTATCTTTATTCGTACCAACACCCATAACCATAGTCAACAATTTATCTGTCAAATGCTTCGTAGAATATCCTTCAATACCAACATAGTACTTTATTTTTGTCCCCTTTTTCAATTTCTTATTAAGGTTTTTCAAAATAAAACTGGTTATTGCGACTCCTTCAGAATTTATTATTACTGCGTTGCTATAAGTTGGTTTCTCTCCCACTTTATGGGCTGTCAACACAATTTCTTTTCCAACCATATTTTGCGTTTTAGCTACAATAGTTACAACTGCTCCATTTTCGCCAAACGGAATTTCATCTTGTGTTGTTACTCTATTGCTATCATACATAAAATAGGCATCAAGGATTTTTGCATATGTTGTAACGGACAAAAGGGTATCAGATTCATAATTAGCCGGGACCTTAAATGGACATGGTTTCCCGTTCTGGATTCCTAATAATTTAAATCCAATTTTGGCAATTTTACCGTTTTCAAATCCGATGAGTTTCCTGAAATCAGAATCAAATTTTATTTCTTTAAAAATAACCCCTTCTCCATTGGTCTTTACATCTAAATAATGTTTTGTTTTTTTGTTATTGAGATAAAAATATATTCTGACAGTTTGATTACTGTAATACGGAATTGCAGCTTTGATCCAATTACTTTCACCTGAAAAACCTGAGGTTATTTTTTTGCTTCCACCGCTCCATGCCCAATAAGCTGCTGTAACTTGTGGCTGTTTTACTTCTATTTTAAAAATAGAATTCGATTTACTGCCTTTCTGAATGTCACTATAAGCTTCTACTGTATAATTTCCCACTTTTTGAGGAATCGGAACATCGTAGAAACCCCATTGGTGAAAATATTCTTTTTTAGGATTTTTATCTTTATTCATTATTGCTGTACCTGGTGACAAGTAGGGTTTATTATTAGCATCATAAATCATCCATTTTACATCTTCTTTTTCTTCATCTGTAGGAGGATTTATTTTAAACGTTTTGGCTTCTAAAGTCAACTTTCTATTTGGATCACCTAATAAAAACACACCTGTAGCTGATGCATCTTTTACGTAACCAATACTCGTCACTTCATTTTTAATTACTGAGATTTTAGATTCTTTACTTAATGCATATTGATCTTTACTGGTTACTTTAATTTTATATTCGCCCAATTCAGGCAAGGCTAGTTTAATGATACCTCCTGCATCTAATTCCAGTTCCTCAGAAATTTCAGTTACTTTATTGGCTGTTTTCTTTTCTAGCTGATAATAAAGTTTTAACGGATTTAATGTTTTTACTTTGGTATTTTTCAGGTTTACTTTAAACAATTGCTCTTTTACAGAAGCTCTTGTGAAACTGTCTTTAAATGGAGATTTAATCTCAATTTGCTGGGCAACTATTTCTAATTCTATAAAAGTAGATGTTCCGGCATTTTTGCTGCCTTTTATTGTAGGTTTGTAACCATAGGCATCAATTCTGTAAACGCCGGCTGTATCGAAATTATAACTAAATGAAGTTCCCTCATTTACAAAAACAATTCCTTCATCTTTTTTGTTTTGAACATTACGAACAATCCAATTGATATCTTCTTTTTTATACAGGTTTTGGTTTATAAATTTTTCATCAAGGAAAAATTCCAGGCTTTCTCCAATAATAAATGACTTTGCCGTTGTGTTTTTAATTTTTACCGCACCTTTATCTACTGCACTTCCACGAATTTCTTCGTTGTTTATTTCTCTTAGGAATACATAAACGTCTTCTCTTCCTATTGAAGCATATAATTGGTCAGCACTTAAATTAGGATATATCTTTGTTTTGGTAGTTATTGTGATCGTATTGGGTAATGCACTCAATCCTTCTACTTCTTTCAGCAGTAAAAACAGTTCGTCGTATTGTTCAAAAAGGTTTGCAATATTAGTTTTATCATCGCCTAATTGTTTTTTGATTGTTTCCCAACGCGTTTTATTTTTCACAGAAATTGTTCCGTTCAGTATGTTAGCATCAATTGCTTCAATCATTTTTTGACGAACGGTTTCCCAGTTAAAGTTTTGACTTTCTACAGTAATTTTAGCAGACTGTTTTAGCTGGTCATACATTTTAGTAAATAGCATGTCATCTGGTTTACCATCAAAATCTTTGGCAGTCGCTCCTTCATCAAAAGCTTTAGCAATGTTTCTCCAATACGCTGTTTCGACAGTATTATTTGCTGCCATTGCAGCTTCTAATCTCTTTTTTATTTCTGCTCTAACAACTTCTGTTTTTGGCTCGTTATTATTTGTCTGAAGTGTTTGAGAAACCGTTAGCGTCTCTTGTGCTGCGACACTTGTATACGTTTGCGTTGTTGTTCCGCTGCTAAAATTGAGCGTATTACTTTCTGCCCCTGATGTTGGAGGCGTAGTGTTGTCTGAAGTTGCAGAGCTTCTTGTTGTTCTGCCAGTGGTATCGATAACGTCTCCTCCGATTAGAGTGCCTGAAGTTGATGTTGTCGGTAAAGAAATAGTAGCTGACGAAACATCCAGATTTGACACTGTTCCTCCGGAAACCAAAGGAGTATTGCCAATCGACAGTGCTGTTTTTTTGATTTCAGCAGTAGTATCGATGGCGCCTCCTTCGGTTGAGGCAATAGTATTGTTGGCAATAGCAGCGGCATTCTGTTTTTTTTGCTCCTGCCATTCCTGTACTATATCTTTTTGCTGGCTCATTTCTTTCGAAACTTTGGCCAGCTCTT
The DNA here is from genome assembly GCF_050267765.1 of Flavobacterium sp. NPDC079362. NCBI lineage: Bacteria > Pseudomonadati > Bacteroidota > Flavobacteriia > Flavobacteriales > Flavobacteriaceae > Flavobacterium > Flavobacterium sp. NPDC079362. The sequence continues at coordinate 32,855 of NZ_JBNNFM010000020.1, forward strand.
TTATGATGGTTTTCGTTAAGTCTTCTGAGGCTTTTATATCAGCACTATTTTGTATGGAAAGATTGAAATTATGGATTGCATTTTTACTCATCTCTTGGTGTTTTTCTGGGTGTAAAAATAGTATCAATGTTTGCAATTTCTAAACTTCAAGACACTTGTATTCAGTAGTTTCAGCAATTTATCGTTTTACTGAAACTACTGAATTTACAAGGCTTTTTTTAGTTCATTTTGTATTCTTCTGTCCTACTTTTACACCCTCAAAAATTAAATAGTGATATTCCTTTTATCGAACAATAATTCAAAAAGGCTTCTCTTATTTTTCAAAAAAAACAATCATCACACTATATATTAATCACACTAAAACAGCAGCCATTATGGATTATGTATTATCAACAGGCATGTCAAAAATGCCTAAAATACCCGACAAGAGTAATTCACAACTTTTCTTAATCACATATTTAGAAAAAAGATTCCAGACAGGAAATTTAACCCTACCCTAAATTGAAAAGGAACACAACTACAAGATCTGTTGTTCGTCTCCATACTGAAGAAGATTCAACTTATCAAAATCAAATAATTACATCATTTAAAAGAAAAAAAATATGGCTTTACAAACATTAAATACCATAAAACAATGGTTTAAAACGGGTTTAAAACCAACACAAACTCAATTTTGGGATACCTGGGATTCCTTTCGACATAAATTTGATAAAATCCCTGTAAAAGAGGTCGAGGGATTGGACGAATTACTCCTTTCAAAAGCTGACAAAACCGCTCTGGACAGCCACATCGCCGATAAAAATGCTCATGCACCACAAGTAAATACGGATTGGAATAGTGAGTCCGGTTTTAGTCAATTACTTAACAAACCTGAATTTAAAACTATCAATGGAGAGCCATTGACAGGTGGTGGAAATATAATTATTGAAGCAGGCGGATCCCAGAATTTACAAACAACTTTAGCCAATGGTAATGAAACCACAAACAGCATAATATTTAACGATGACTATTATAATTGGCTAAAAACAAGCATAGATTCGAGATCTATACGTTTAACGGATAGTAATTCAGATATGTTAGTAGCTATTGATTCTGCTGGTGTTGTTACACGAGATGATAGTCAACATGTTTCGCTAAATCCTCAAGGGATATTTTTTAATCGGGATACTGCTGATACTGCTGAATCGTATTTACGAATTAATGAATCTTCTACAGGCGTTAGCACAGTAAATTTACCTGTAACTAAAGGTAAGGAAATAACATTAGCTGCTACAGATGATTTTAAAACAATCAACGGAGAATCTATTGTTGGAGAAGGTAATTTAGACATTGAACCTCGAGGTCTAAAGTCCGTTTTAGATGCAGATCCGACTGCTTCTTATGGCCAAAGTAAAGCAACTGTTATGGGCGATTACGGCAATTCGAAATATAATGAGCTTATCGTTTCTGATGAAACCGAAAAAACAGGGATCTATCAGTTAAAAAATCAATTATCATTTGACCATACTGTGTTAGATTCTAATGACATAGGGAATATAACGCTTTCAGAAGGCAATGTTATATTAACCAGGGATAAATCTAATAATCAGACGGTTGTCGATATATCTGATCCTGTCGCTAATACGCAATTAAGGTTTCCGGCAAAATCAGAAGAAGGTAAAACATACACGATAGCTACTACAGAAGATTTTAAAACCATTAATGGAGAATCTATTGTAGGTTCAGGTGATATCCTTATCAGTGGAGGTGCCGGAGACATCCCTACTCTGCAAGAAGTATTAGATAAAGACAGAAATGCGACAAATGCAAGTATAAATCTCTTATCAGAGGACGAAGAATCGCAAACAACGGTACATGAGGGTGGTCTAAATATTTCGGCCAAAGCAGAAACCGGTTTTCTTATTACCGATATTAATAAACTGGGAGTTTCAGTAAGTAAAGACGAAGAAACTACTTTCGTAAATGTATTAGCTGATGAACTATCATTAAATAAAAATCTATCAGGAAATCCGGTTAAGCAAGGCATTGTATTAAATGAGGAGAGTTCCGGAGCTTCTACAATCAAGCTGCCTCTGACTTCAGATGGTAATGTAAAAACTTTGGCAACAACAGAAGATTTTAAAACCATTAATGGGGAATCTATTGTTGGAGAGGGAGATATTGTTATTAGTGGTACAACTTTATGGAAAGCTGGCACAGTTAGTACTTCCATAACAACAGTTGATGGTGATAATGAAGCTAGTGGAACAAAATCAATAGCTATAGGCCACCAAACAGCAGCAAGTGGCTATGCTTCGTATGCAGAAGGCTCATTCACTCAATCATCAGGAAATAATAGTCATGCAGAAGGGAACGAGACCACTTCTTCCAGTAGCGCATCACATTCTGAAGGATATCAAACAAGTGCACAAGGCCCATATTCACATGCAGAAGGGCAAGCAACAAAAGCATTTGGGACTGGATCACATTCTGAAGGCTACCAAACAATTGCACAAGGCATATATTCACACGCAGAAGGTAAACAAACAACAGCATTAGGTGATTATTCACATGCAGAAGGTAATCTAACTATAGCTCTAGGAGAAAATTCACATGCTGGAGGTAATGAATCAGAAGCTAATGGTCTATACTCATTTGTTCATGGAAATAACTCATTTGCTAATAACGAAAATACAATAGTATTAGGTGCTAACATAACTGGCATAGAAAGCGATACAACATACGTTGACAAATTAAATATAAAATCTGTACCAGCCGGTACATTAGATAGAAGTTTAGGAATTGATGTAGATGGTAATGTTATTGCGGGAAACGTTGGAGGTGTTGGGTCTCAAACATTTGACCAAATATTAGATGCAGGTAATACTGCAATAGGTAAAACTATGGTATTAAATTACCCTAACGAAGCTACCAGTACATTGAACGGATTTAATATTTCTGTTGACAATCAAAGAGGCAATTCAGTTACAACGTCTCCTAACATAATTAGTGTAGAAAGTAGAAATCAGAATAAGAGAATTAGCATACTATCTGATCAGATAGAGTTTTATAACTCTCTGAATGAATCTGATAAAGTACGCTTAGCATCCAGGGGTATAGAACCAAACGCTACAGGTACAATTTACTTACCTACATTAAAAACAGGACCAAATAGTAGAACCTTAGCAGCAACAGACGATTTTAAAACTATTAATGGGCAATCTATTCTAGGAGAAGGTAATATATATATATAACAGGAGATCAAGGTCTTGATCAAGTATTATCGAGAGGTAATGTTTCAGAAAAAGTTATTTTTATAACAGATGGAGACTATAAGACTACTCTGGGTAGAGGTGCTATAAAACTTGATGGTCTTTATAACAATGAAGCTTCTACTATTACGCCAAACTCTGTAAATCTTCAAAGACAAGAGGTTAATATAGAGTTAAAAGCGTCTTCCGACATAGCTGGAAGTTATATACAAACTTTACAGTCTAAATCCGGAATAATAGCTACTACAGATGATTTGACGCCTTATGCTTTAGATGCAAACGTTGTACATAAAACAGGTACAGAAGATCTTCATGGAAGAAAACGTTTTTTTTCAGATAACACCGAATCGGGAGGAATAGACATTTATGGATCTGTTTTTAATGGAGGTAAAATGCTTAATATTAGTCCAGGAAGTGGAGCTAACTCTTCAGGTATAGGTATTACTGTAAGTGGAGGAGCTAGAGGAATCGAGGTTGACACAAGTTCAGAAGCAGGAGACGCAATATTTGTACAAGCAAGAAGTGGCAGCGCTGCTTTTGTAGCAAATGGAGGCACAGGATTTTCAGGAAATCTATTTTTAGGAACGAATAATGGATCTACCACGTCTAGTATTGATAAATTAGGAAATGGATTTTTTAATGGTAACGTAGGTATTGGAATATCAAAACCTTTAAGCGTAGGTGGTGGCTCAAAATGGCTTACTATTGATGGCACGACATCATACGGAGGTGGCTTTATTTCTTCTATCAATGGAGTAGGAAAAGGTTTTTACTATTATGATAATGGTTTCGCCAAAGTTCAAGCAGACGGAGGATCAGGTATAAGACTTGTAGTTGGTGGAACTAATGCATTGACAGTTTTACCTAATGGTAATACATTAGTAGGAACAACAACAGACAACGAGGCAAAATTTCAAGTGAATGGAACTATTTCCACAACAGGGATAGTATCAAACTATATTGCTAATAATGCATTAGTAGTATATAATTCAATGACTAACTATACATCTTTAAACACGTTTGGAGATTCTGAAAATGTAGCAGGTAATGTGGGCTTTTATAGTCTTGAATCTTTAAGATACAATAGTACAGACGGAGTTCAGAAAATTACTTATATAAACGGTGCTAACGCAGGTAAACTATATGTAAGGGTTAAAAGCGAAGGTACTTGGTCGGCTTGGGTAGAGAAATAATAATTAAATATAAATAATGAACACAATAAAGCAAGTAGTAGCAAATCTACTAGGAGATTTTACAGCAGACTTTTACATAACATATTTCATCTTCGTTATGCTCGGTATTATACTTATCTTGAGAATACAAGCTTTGAATAGAGATAAATTATCAGATAGTACTCCTATCAAATTCAGCTACGACTAAATACTTATAATAAAAACAACCTCAAATTAATCATATGAATAAATCAAAAATCACCGTAATCATTAGTCTTTTAATTGTTTTAACTGGCTTAGTTGATACAAAATTCGATCTTTTGCAAGATGCAGGATTATCATTAGTAAACATTAACCGAATCAAATTGTTGGGGCTGTTTTTATCAGCGGCATTACCAAGTATTACTTCTTTATTTTCGACCGAAGAAAGGTAGAAAAGTCAAATGGCAGGAATAAAAAAATGTTTTAACAAGCAGCAATAATACTTTGCCTTTATTTTAAAATGAAACATCCAGGATAAAAAGAAAAAATAAAATCTTTGATAATTCCTGGGTGTTTTCTTAACGACTTAAAATCGTTATTTTTTTCTAATGAAACTACAGAAAGCACTCATCTCATTTTTCTTTTTTATGGGGCTTTCCATACTACTTTTACACGCTCATAAACCGAATAACCGTGTTCATCTAAACACGTCAATTCGCAAATTTTCAGGATGTTTTATAAGAACATCCTCCTCTCCTACTTAGAGAAAATGATTCTGCCTGAATTAAACATTAATAGCAATAAATAACAAACACAAAAAACATGGCTTTACAAACATTAAATACCATAAAACAATGGTTCAGAACGGGTTTAAAACCAACACAAACTCAATTTTGGGATACCTGGGATTCCTTTCGACATAAATTTGATAAAATCCCTGTAAAAGAGGTCGACGGGCTTGACGAATTGCTCTTATCTAAAGCTGACAAAACAATTTTAGACCAGCACATCGCCGATAAAAACGCTCATGCACCACAAGTAAATACGGACTGGAACAGCGAATCGGGCTTTAGCCAATTACTTAACAAACCTGAATTTAGAACTATTAATGGGGAAACTATTCTTGGAACTGGGGATATAATTATTGAAGCTGGCGGAGATATTCCAACATTACAACAGGTATTAGATACAGATAATAAAGCAAATAAAGGGATTATATTAACAAGCGGATCAAATACTGCTCAGATAAATCCAAATTATATATTTTTAGATAACAACAATGCTACAATACAATTATCTACCGCATTAGACCGTAATTCATCTAATGAGACAATAGAATCAGGTGAGATCATTTTAGGATCTGCAAATGCTGCAACACTTCAAAGACAAGGAGACGCGTGTATTAGACGTAATCCTAATTCAAAAGGAACTACTGTATTTAAACTTAAGGAAACTAATGACGAAGAAGTCTATACCTTAGCCACGACAGACGATTTTAAAACCATTAACGGAGAATCTATTCTTGGAGAAGGTAATTTAGACATCGAACCTCAAGGTCTAAAATCCGTTTTAGATGCAGATCCTACTGCTTCTTATGGCCAAAGTAAAGCAACCCTGATGGGCGATTACGGTACTTCGAAATATAATGAGATTATCGTTTCTGATGAAACCGAAAAAACAGCTATCTATCAATTAAAAAATCAATTATCATTTGATCATACTGTATTAGATTCTAATGACATAGGCAATATAACGCTTTCAGAAGGCAATGTTATATTAACCAGGGATAAATCGAATAATCAGACTGTTATTGACATATCTGATCCTGTTGCTAATACTCAACTAAGATTTCCGGCAAAATCAGAAGAAGGCAAAACATACACGATAGCTACTACAGAAGATTTTAAAACTATCAATGGAGAATCTATTCTTGGAGAAGGAGATATCCTGATCAGCGGAGGTGCCGGAGACATCCCAACTCTGCAAGAAGTATTAGATAAAGACAGAAATGCTACAAATACAAGTATAAATCTCTTATCAGAGGACGAAGAATCGCAAACAACAGTACATGAGGGAGGTCTAAATATTTCGGCCAAAGCAGAAACCGGTTTTCTTATTACCGATATTAATAAACTGGGGGTTTCAGTAAGTAAAGACGAAGGAACTACTTTCGCAAATATATCAGCTGATGAATTATCATTAAATAAAAATCTATCCGGAAATCCGGTTAAGCAAGGCATTGTATTAAATGAGGAGAGTTCCGGAGCCTGTACAATCAAACTGCCTCTTACTTCAGATGGGAATGTAAAAACTTTGGCAACAACAGAAGATTTTAAAACAATCAATGGAGAAACGATAGTTGGAGAAGGAGATATTACGATAGAAGGCGGAGGAAATCAGAACTTACAAAGCGTTGTTGATTTTGGTGGCAGAGTAAGTAAAGAAGGTTTCAACTTCCTCGATATATTAGAAGGGAGTTCCTATGACAGACATATTTGGGGCTCTGTAAACAATGGAAATAATCAGGGAAGTAGTTTTGCTATCTGGAACAATCAATCTTATTTTACAAATACATCAGGAAATGTAGATGGTCGAGTTGGTGTTTATGAAGGTAAGGCACAAATGACGAGAACCAGGTCAGGTGGCGGGAGTTCACATACGGTTACTATGGAATTTGATGCCGTGAATCCAACTTATGACGCAACAGTACTCATACCTGTACCTAAAACTTGGGGAACTTACCGATTAACTTTAGCAGATGATTTTAAAACAATCAATGGAGAATCGATAGTTGGTACAGGTGATATGGCAATAGGCGGAACTAGCCCAGATGCAACCACTACAGTAAAAGGCGTTGTAAAACTTACCGGAGATTTAGGAGGTACGGCAGATTTACCTACTACTCCTACAGCTTTACACAAAACGGGTAACGAAAGTTGGACAGGCCAAAAAAGTGCAGCGAATAGCGATGGTAGCCCCGCAACAGTTTTACAACTTATAAATAATTTTAGTACTAATACTAATGGTACTACTTTTGATTTAAAATCTATATCTGGATCTAATTCTATATTGATGGGTTTAGATTTACAAAGTTCAGTAGGCGGAAAAGGATTATTGATTAAAAACACAACAGCTAGTACAGTTGTTCCTATAACGGTTCAAAATAACCTTACAGACGTTTTTACAGTAGGCAAATTAGGAGATATAACAGGAAAATCTTTTATTAAAACAGGAGGTACAGCATCGCAATTTTTAAAAGCTGATGGATCTGTAGATTCAAATGTTTATACTAATGACGCAAATGTAATTCATAAAACGGGTGATGAATCTAAAAGCGGATTTTTAACACTTAATACAGGTTTAAAATTGGATAGTTCTTTTATATCCTGGCTTGGAAGCCCCTCGAAACCAACAGGTTCAGGATCTGCAACTATAACTGCCATAGGAAATGATATAGCTATAGCGTCTGGATCATCTTCACGACAATTTGCGACATTTAAAACTGATCTACTTAGTACGGCGCAAACTTATAGTTTCCCAAATAATAGTGGAGTAATAGCTTTGTTATCAGATATACCTACAAACGCCCCGGCCGGAACTTCAGGAAGTTATACCGCAACAGTCTCAGAAATAACTAATGTATCTATAAACGGGATAGGCAGAATGTCCAATTATATAAAAGTAGGAAATGTAGTTTCTGTTCAGGCTAACGTTAATTTGAACATCACTACGAGCTCTACATTATCGAGATTTAGAATATCATTACCTATAAATATTGCAGGCTCTGCAACTAATTTCTATTGCGGCCAAGGTACCGTATTCACTACTACCGCCGGAACTGCGGCATACCCGTGTCAGGTATATTTAAATGGAGGTACTGAAGCTATTGTACAATTTAACTCCGAAATAGGAACGGGGCCGAGAGATGTATCTTTCAATTTTCAGTACGATATAACAAAGTCCAATTAGACAATACTTTATCTCAAGACACCAACTAAAAAATTAGCTAATATTCAAAAATAAACTCTAATTAATTTTTAAACCCACACCCAAAATCGTCTGAGAATATTTATCTCTAATGATTTTGGGTGTTTTTTGTCTGCGAATAGCGGAGTGTAAAACTTATTCGAAAAATGTAGTCATAGAATTATTTTTTCAGAGAATAACAATTCTCCAAAATAGTCTAATTAAAAACCACAATCAATTATATCACAGAATATTAACACTATTTACATTCTACTGAAACTACTGAAAACGACAGCTCAATTTTTCGTTTTTCACCCACTTCTGCCCTATTTTTACATACTCTAATAACCACTATTAGCATCCCAAAACAGACATAATAATGCACTTTATTTTCATTTTTTTTTGAGAATGGATACCTCATCTGTAGACAATACCTTCAATAATCATATTAACCATTAAACATTCACCCATCATGGATTATACACCAAGAGACTTAGGAGAAACGCCTAAAACACCAGACATGAGCAATTTCAAAAATCCCTTGGGACAAACCACAGAGGGAAACATTTTTATAGAAAGTTTTAACATCACGCCTCTAAGCGTATCCGAAAAAAATGAGAGTCTCACCGAAGTCCTAAAAAAAGAAAGCAGAGACAGCAACATTTAATCTCACAATCTCTAAAACCATAAAAATGCCAGACCAAACAACACTGCAAAAACTAAAAGAAAAATACGGTACAGTATTAAAGCTGACCTCTGATGATCAAATAATTACTGCTTATTGCAAAAAGCCAACTTTCACTACATTTCTTAATTATCAAAATAAATACAAGGACAATCCCCATGAAGCAATTCTGTTTTTATTTCAGGAATGTGTCCTGGATACAGAAAATTACGATGATGAATTCATGCTTTCGGCAGGAAATTCTATTGTCGCCATGATCAAAAACGATAGTGAATTCTTCATCGATACAACACCGCAAAAAGACGAGTTCAAAAAATCAGCAGCACTTATTCGGTATGCTTTTCATGTCGATCCTTATCAATTAGCAATGGATGAGTTTTATAAACTGCTTGAAGAAGCTTTGTGGTTACAAAAACACAAAGAGAAAAGAATGGAAAACACATTCATGACCGCCTTTGCCCAAACATTTTCAAATTAAAAACAAAAAAATAAATCATTATGAAATTCAATTTTAATGTAAACGAAATTTTAGCCACCAAAGAAACCGAATATACAGGCATTAACTACAACGAATCAGAATCGAAAGATTTTATTATCGATAAAACCGGAGGCGAATTTAACCTGAGAGTCTTCGCTCCTTTGGTTTTTGAGCCATTGGTAAAAAAAGACCTTAATTTACCCAGTTTACGAATAGATGCTGTTACTGTCAACCTAAACCGTTCGAAAGTCATCAAAAAAGAAGGAATCGAAGGACGTGATTCAACCATCAAGGAACATATTACAAATGGTGATTTTAGTATTTCTATAGACGGACTAATCGCGAATGAAACCGGAGATGAATACCCAAAAGAAAAGCTTTTTTTACTGAAACAATTCCTGAATGCCCCTTATGCTCTAAGAGTAACGCATGCCATCTTAAACCGATTTGGTATTTACGAATTAGTGATCGACTCCTACGCTATCCCTTCGATTTCAGGAACAAAAAACATTCAAAAATTTACGGCCAGTGCTACATCAGATGAAACCGTTGAACTAATAATCAGAGACAATGCTTAACCTAAATGCCAAAATCAGAGTCTACGAAACGGTACGACTCATCCCCACTCCTAAATATTATGAATTTACTTATGTCAAAAATGTAGACATCAGCAGTTCGTACAAATCCCTTACGGATACGGCGACTATTGTAATGCCGCAAAAAGTATATACCGATACTAAAGGATTTGATCAAAACTTATTTGCCAACGCCAGCGGAGAAGAAAAATCAATTTACGATTTTTTTAAACTCGAAAATTTTATCGAAATATTTTTAGGCTATGATGGCGATTACAAACCGGCTTTCAGAGGTTATATCACAGGAGTACAAACTGATATCCATGCTGTCATTACCTGCGAGGATGCGATGTATGCGTTTAAAAAAGTAAAAGCCGTAAAAGACGATGATGTTCAGGATAAAAAGGATATTTTGAATATTGTAGCAACCAACCCTACAACAAATATTGAAAGCTTTAATCCTAAAACTTTCTTCGAAAAAAGAATCAAAGAACTAAAACTACCTTTTAAAGTAAATGCGCTTGACGAAGAATTGGGGAATGTCATGATTAACAGAAACCAAAGTTTAGCTCAGGTTTTCGAGATGCTTAAAGACAAAGGAATTTATACGTATTTTAAAACCGAAAACCTGGCTCCTGTACTTACAATTACGAATAACCCACAGCAGCATACTACAGCCGAATTAGCCAGCTTTATTGATCGAAATTTCATTAAAAGTCCGTTAGCGGGAGCATTGGTCAAAAAACTAATCAACCAAGGACTTAGTCTTTTAAGTGCACAGTTCAATAAAATAGCGCAATCTGTTTCGGGAGGTTTTCTGGGAAAAGTACGTTTTAGATTTCGTTACAATATTATCGAAGATAAACTAGTCGCGGTAAATGAAACGACAAAGAATACCCGTACCAGAGTAGAAAAATACTTTAAAAATTCGAATACGCCAATTTATATCGAATTAGGTGATCCGAATGGGCAATTAGTCAAAACCCATGTATTGCATAATGACAACGATGATTTGCCTAATGATCCTGCGGCTTTCAAAAAAGCAACAACAGAAGTTGCTGCAGCATTGTACCAATATGCCGCTTCAAGGGCCATGCAATCGAAACCAAGCGGATTTGAAGGCTATTTCCTAACTTTTGGTGAACCATTCGTAAGACCTACAGACAAGGTAATTTTGGAAAACGCCAAGGACAAAGAAAAAAACGGCACTTTTCAGGTCGAAAAAGTAGAACGAAGTTATGGCGAAAACGGCTATAGGCAAAAGATTTATATAGGACGAAGAGTAGAAACAGTATAAAAACACAAAATGGGAAATATAACAGATTTAATAAAAGATGTCGCTGGTAAAAATCAAATTATTGAGACTTTTGCTGCAAAAGTCATCGAAATAAACACAGAAACAGCATCGCTCCATAATCCTGAAGATGCTTATACCGTAAACATCATGCGCGCTGATGGTGCCATACTTAAAAACGTACGATTGAAAGCTTCAATCCTCGATGCAGAACAAGGAATTATTATTATTCCTAAAAAAGACAGTTGGGTTTTGGCTACCATTATAGATGGAGTCGAAACGAGAGCGTTTGTTTCGCAATTTTCTGAAATTGAACGTTCTTTTATTCGATTCAAGAATGATGAAAATCAATATCTGGAAATCAATACTGAAGTAGATAAATTCCAAATGTTATTCAAACAATCCAGCGAAAATAATGCATCATCAACTGCAAAGCCTACTTACAAAAATATTGCTCAAATAGAATTTAGCGGCAAAAAAGATTCAAATATTACCACGTCTTTCTATGATGAAAATGGTAAAGAAATTGCTAAGAACATCTTTAATGGAAATCAGCAGCAAACTATTTTAAGTACTGTTAATGGTGAAGATATTAAAGAGCGTTTAAATTTCTCCCTTTCTTCTGGAGAAAATTCAAAGGCAGCAATACAATTTTTAGATAAAGAAGGTACTGAAAAACAAAAAATAACATTTGACGAATTACAGACCGAAATTAATCTCAATAAAGGAAATACCATCTTTAATTTAAAAGATAAAGAAGCAAAAGTCATCATTAAAGACGGTTTTGAAGCTTTAATTTCAGATACCAAAACTTCATTTATTAAGGGTAAATTAACTTTAGAAATGGATGATAAATTTAAAATTAATGCCGAAGGAAAAAATTTACTCACCGAGCTAAATGGGCTGATTGATGAAATAGTTAAAATTACCGTTCCCACACCAGTTGGTCCTTCAGGTCCTCCAATCAATTCTACTCAGCTTACAGGAATAAAAGAAAAATTAGCACAACTATTAAAATAAAATAACAATGGCTTTAAATAAATCAGGTTTAGAAGGATCAATAAAAGCTCTTTTAAAAGAGGAAAAAGAAAAAACAGATAACGCGTCGTCTATCGATAACCTTGCAGCAAAAGTAGCAACTGCAATCGAGGCGTTTGTCAAATCAGGAACCGTAACCACCACAGTAACTACAACAGGTTCTGCATCAGCCCAAACCGGAACGGGAACCGGAAGCATTTCTTAAAAGTTCTCGTTTTAAAATGAAAAAGCACCTATTACGTTTCAACGTAAGAGATGCTTTTTTTTATTTTAAAAAATCTCAAAGTCTAATATTTCAAAGTCTCATTTTATTTAGAAAAATATTAGTTTAATTTTTTTCTCAAAGTCTCTTCCATTTCATAAAATTTACTTTCGAGATCGTGAATCTTTTCATAGATATTAATAGGATCGGGCATTTGCTTAGAAGCATACATGCTTGCGTACCAAACTTCCAGAATATCCTCGGCATAAATAGAATACATTGGGTAATTTCCGTCTCTGTTGTCGGATTTCAGGATTAATTTTCCACTTTCCCTGATTCGGTTTAAAACCCTTTTTACTACTACTCCATCATTCTTACTGATAATAACATAAATTCTTCCGTCAAGGATATCATCAAAATTATCGACGTATTTCCCAAAAAGGTAATCGCCGTCATGAATGGTTGTCGACATCGAGTTTCCTTTTATTTCAAAACATCTGTAGGTACCGTTTTTTAACATTGGCATACTGAATGACGGAAGACTTTCCATATATTCCGGATCAGAATAACCGTCTAAATAACCTGCTCTTGCTTTTACTCCGACAAAATTAATATTCTCCTCCCCGTCTTCATTTACCGTTATAATCTTAGGTAGATTCAGCCCCACTTCGCCAGTTGTTTTATTGGCGAAAATTTCATCACTATTTCCAAAAAAATAGTCCGGGTTTACATTACAATGCGTAATGATACTTTGCAGCAAATCAAAACCTGGCTTTGTCCTTTTTCTTTCTCCGTCAGACTGCAATCTTCCAATAGTGATACTATCTATTGTAGTACTGGTTACTCCTATTAACTTCGCAAATGAGTTATTATTTAACTTCAGCTCGTCTATAATACGTTTTATCTTAGTATGTATTTCCATGTTGTTGCATTTGTTTTAATTATGTAATATGTTTTAAATAATAATACACATTCCACTATATGTTGCAAAACTAAAAAATATATCATAAATAATAGCATTCTTTTCTATTTATTTTACGTAACAGCTGAACATAAAGACATTTAAAGCCTTTTTCTTACTGTATTACTCTAATAGTCAATATAAAAAACTAAATCATATTACTGAAATTACTGCATTTTTCATCGTAATATGTTGCACAAACTAAAACATATGTTGTATATTTGTCAAAAATAATCCACCATATGATTCTAAAAGATTTTTATACCGAAAAAAAGAACGCAATCGAAATAGAGTTCACTTCTAATGCACCAATAGTTCAACTTTATAGTGATGCCATTTTTAAAGATGCTATTGAAACACCGGTAGTAATGTTTAAATATGATACCGTAGACTGGGAAACATCTTCTGAAAAAAACTACAAAGCAGATGTATCATTTTGTCTGTATCTAATATTACCTGTAGCAACTATTTCTTCTACAAGTTATGCAAATGCGTTTGATATTGCCCAGCGAATAGACAAAGCAGTATTGTCTAAAAGCAACAGTAATGCTGCTATAGATACTAACTCAACGTTTAAGATAAGAGAAAAACAATGTACAAACGAACACACGTACTGGAACAAAAATGATTTTTTTATTTGGGAGATCACGTACAAAACCACCTTAATAGAAAATATCTTAAAAAAGAAATACATCCTTTTTAATAATGGTTTAAGTAATGAAAAACTGGAGGAATTAGGATATGACTTAGAATCTGGAATAATTGGAATAAACCCTAATCAGGTCGAAGGAAATATTGATTTAAAAACCACTACTTAATCTCAATAAGCAATCAAATAAAATTACATGGCATAAAAATACCGCAGCACACGAAGCCAAATCATAAATAAAATCAACCTATCTTTTTAAAACCCAAAACATGAAGAGAAGCAGAACACTATTAGACAAAAGGAGAGAGTATGTGATCAACTATCTAAATAGAAATCAAGCTAAACAAATGAAAGTTGTAGTATCTGAACTTTCGGATACTTTGTTCCTCACAGAGCGTACTATCTACACCATTATAAACGAAGGACTCGCTACAGAGGCCAGAGCTTAAAGCACTGAAACTACTGGTTTTGACGATTAAAAAAATTGGAAAAAGCAACCTTGAGCCTTAAATTTGTACTCGATATCAAAAGCAAGTTTATCTCCTGGCCAAGAACAGGATCCAATTGAAAAACCGGTTTTTATACCACGTCCAAAAATACCCTTTCTACTTTTTGGATTCCCGATTACGAATATCATTTTTAACATAATAAATAGCTGATTCATAACAAATTCAACAACTTGTTACGGCCCTTCTTTTGCCTTTTTTCGGGCAAAAAACAAGAACAAATTTTCAACACTTAAAACAATTTATATTATGAGTACATTAAACGATGTAGTGATTACCAAACTATCAGGCGGATTAGGAAGAAGAAGTCCGGAGCAGGACATGGTTTCAGGATTACTTTTTGATGAACCTACCGGGATTTTGCCTGAATTAAAATTAGAATTAGAATCTGACACAGTAAAACGTTTAGCATCATTAGAAGATGCCGAAGCCTTAGGTATTACAGAACAATATGATGTAAGTGGTCAGTCTGTTTACTATCAAATTCAGCAATTTTTCAGAATGAATCCTTCCGGTGATTTATATATTATGAAAACTGCTGCCACTTCTTATGAGGACATTGTTGCTAAAGCAATGGACATGCAGGAAAAAGCAAACGGAAATATTCGTCAAATGGCCATTATCTATTCCGGAGCAACCACATTTGCACAAACTCAAGCTGCAGTTTTAGCAGCGCAAACTCAAGCTGATCTTGCTTATGCAGATTATATGCCTTTTGAAATTATTTTAGAAGGAAAAGGTTTTACTGTTGATGCAGCTTCTTTAGCCGGATCAGATTCTGAAAACGTATCTGTAGTTGTGGCTATGGATTTGGAAAAAGCAAGTAAATACAAAAATTCAGCAGCAGTTGGATTAGCATTAGGTGCCATTTCTAAAGCAAAAGTATCTGAAAACATTGCCTGGATCGAAAAATTCAATCTAACTGGTGAAGGTTTTGCCAAAGCTGGTTTTGTAGGCGGAAAAGAAATTAAGGATCTTGGCACTTTAAGAGAATTAAACGAAAAAAGATTCATTTTTACAAAAACGCACACTGGTTTACCTGGTCTTTATTTTAACGACAGCCACACCTGTACTCTTGGAACTTTAGACTTTGCTTATGTCGAAAACAACCGTACAATCAATAAAGCTACTCGTTTATTACGTACCGCTTTATTGCCAAAATTGGCTTCTCCGGTTTTAGTAGATATTGATGGTAAACTGCCTCAATCTGTTTCAAAAAGCTTTGAAGGTTTATGCAGATCTGCTTTAGAAGGAATGGTAGGCAATCAGGAAGTTTCTGATTTTGATGTTTATGTTGATCCAAAACAAAACATTTTAGCCACTTCAGAATTAAAAGTAAAAGCTGAAATTACTCCAATTGGAACTGCCCGTAAAATTATGGTTGATTTAGGATTTAAAAATCCATTCGGAATCGATAAAGCATAATTTATACGATTTCTTATCATTCATTAACAACAAAAATTCACCACTACTATCACGATAATTGAGTTACTCTAAAAAACAATTAATCAAAATGATAGCTCCCGAGCGTTATCGGGATTATAAAAAACAAATCAAGATACATATGAATAAATTACCCTTAATTAACGGACAACAACACAGCTGGTCATCTATTGAAGTAAGTATTGCAGGTAATATCGTTACCGGAATTACAGCTGTAAACTATAGCGACTCAGTTTCTAAAGAAAACCATTACGGAGCCGGAGATATGCCGGTACACAGAGGTAGAGGAAAATACGAGGCAAAAGCTTCAATTACTTTATACAATTACGAAGTAGAAGCTATTTTAGCCGCTTTACCAAAAGGACAAAGATTGCAGGACATCAATCCGTTCAGCATCATTGTAAGTTACCTGGACGACAGTAACGAAGTAATCACACACACTGTTAGAAACTGCGAATTCAACTCAAACAGCAGAGGAATTAGTCAGGGAGATACTAAAATTGCGGTATCTTTTGACTTGATCTGTTCTCATGTTGAATGGAATTAATCATCCCGATAAATTCCTAACATTATAATACCCTTCCCTGTCTTTAAAACCGACTAAAAAGAGAAAACCAATATCAATTGCGTTATGCAAAAAAGGAGTTCAAAGAACATGCTTTTTGCCAGCAAACTTATTCTATAAGCTCTTTATTAGTCCGCTTTAAGCAGGGCATCTTCTTCAAGAGGCTGCCTCGAGATTATTCAACCCCAAAACAATAACTCAGGCAGTCTCTTTTTTTTTAAAATCTGCATCTCTTAATAATTCAATTTCTATTAAAAATAAAACGTCAATCAGCAATTATAGCTGAATATGACATTTATGCATGTGTCCGCTAATTCTTTGTTATTGCAATAGAATAAACGCAAAAGACACCACTCAATCCGATACCAATTTACCCTATCATAAAAACAATAAAAGAATTTTAAAATGGAAACAGAAAACTCAAAAAACATCGACGTTCTTGACGGAAACATCACTCAGGCGCAACTCAACCAATGGAAATACAAACATAAAAAAGTAGTAAAACTGACCATTGCAGATGACGACAAAACGACTTTGTTTGCCTATTTTAAAAAACCGGATATGAGCATTCGTTCTGCCGTATTGCAAGCTTCTAAAATGGACGAGTTTAAAGCTCTCGAAGTATTATTCAAAAACTGTTATTTGGGCGGCGATGCCAAAATAGAACAAGAAGACGATTTACGTCTCAATATTACCACAGCATTCTCAGATCATATCCAGCCGAAACCTGTTAAAGTAGAAATACTGTAACAACACCTTTTTTGCCCTTTCCTAAAAAACTATCCCAATGATTATTAAAAACCATACAATAGAACTAAAAGATACCAGTGCTTCTGAAATGGCCAGGTTTAGGCAAATTATGCTGGGTATTTGGCGTCAGCAGATTGAGGATGATAAAAATACTGACGAGATGATTAAGTATGCTAGCACTTCTAACATAAATAACAGCACTAATTTGGTTTCGTTATCAAAAATTATAGAAAGCATTAAAAATAAAATTGGAGAAGTTCATGAGCACATGTTTTTTCATGATTTAGTTGATATTCCAAACAGTATTCCTGATGGTTTCGAAGAGTTCACTTATGATGATAGTCAGGGAAATGTAAAACAAGCTGGAATTCTTTTAAAATCGAATCAGTTTAAGGGGATAAATTTGATAGCAAATACTTTTCAGGCATTTATTGAAATCGGAAGTGAACAAACCGATTTTATACTAACTATTTTCAATAATGATTTAACTCAAACCGCATTCAAATTTACCGTTCATGATTTTGATCTTTTTATGGCCCTTTTTAAGTCTTTAGGAATTAAATATAGCGATACTGGTAACAAAGCTGTCATTGATTTATATATTAAAAAAATAAAAGACGCTAAAAATGATCCTAACCAACTAGACGTCATCTATCAATCATATCCTAAAATTTTATTTGGAAAAATGGACGATTCGGATTTATACAAACATCTGGATCTTATTTTAAATGATATGTATTTACTTGGAGGGTCGGTTGGTACAAATGAAGACAAAGCTGTTTTACAAATTCTTTACGCAATAAAAGACAGGCAAAGTTTGTATATAATTCTTAGAGACTCAGACTTGTTATGCAATATATACAGAAAGCTACAAGGTGATGAACTCCAAGATCTACTTCGATTTGTAACTCATTTAGTTGCTGAATTTGACAATTCAAAACCAACAGATACTGTGTATTTTGACAACAGTTATTATTTATTTAGAGATACGCATATAAAAACTGCTTGGTCAGGAAATAACATTTTGATCGATAATTGTAAAAAAACGGATAAGACTGAAACAATTGGAAAAGCTAGAGCTTCGATAAGTGCAAAAGATCTTGATAGAATAAACCCTCCAGGAGTCTACGAAGTACCCGTTTTTGAGCATTATATTGAATGGAAACCATTTAATCCATTAGCAAAATTAAACTTTGGTACAAAACTGGGAGATTTGGGCGATCAAATAGGCGACGAAAATACGTTTGTTATTGCCTTAAAGCTTCATAATATGGCTACTAAACAATCAAACTGGGATTTGTTTAATATTGCCACAGATTTATTGAGTTTATTATCTGCGGTTGGTGCATTGCGTATTGTTTTGGCAAAAGGAGCACCTATGACAGCGAGAGCACTTGCAGGAATTGTTTTAGCAAAAGACGCTACTCATTATGCTATGTTAAGTAATGGTACTTTAGAAAAATGGCATAAAAATGGTTATGGTTGGCTAGCCAATCTCTGGATCGCTTTTAGTGTAACAGCAGATCTTGCTTCTTTTGGATTACCTAATTTATCAAAAATGGCAAAGGAAGGAAATGCAGCGGCTGAATTGGCAGAAACAGCAAAAGATGCGAAAGAAACAAGAAAGGTTATTGAGGAAGCAAACAAAATTGTTGAAGTTCAAACAGGAAAAGATGTTTCAAAGATGACTGAGAAACAGTTTGAAAAATTTGTAAAACAAACAATGATCGATAATCGTAAAATAATTACTTTAGCGGATATAAATCAGTTAGGAATTGCAAATAAAATTCAACTAGTTGACGAATCAGGCGAAAACGTAGCTTATATTACTCGAAATATGCGATATGGCGCTAAAAAAGGAATTACTTACGAGTTTAACGCTCTAAGAGAAGCTGGAACGATTAAAAAAGGTAGTAAAACTGACCTAAAGTGCGAAATGAAATTACTAGATAGCGAATCTGCAAAAAAATATGATTTGACTGTAAAACAAAATGAAGAAATTTTATATCTTGATTTTAATATTCCACCAAAAATTAATGAGCAATATAGCGGTTTAGGACAAATAATTTTTGATGACGCACATACTTTTATGAAAAACAGCAAAAAAGTACCTGAAATAAGCGGTATGTTTGGTGTTTGGATTAAATATCCCGCATATTATGCACATTACGGTGGAGAATCTATTAATCTTAAAAAGTTTTTGAAAGCCATAGATAGTGGAATGGATGAAAAGAAAGCTGCTTTTGAAACTATTACTGGAGGATGGGCGAAAGATAACGGATATACCAAGGTTGAATTTCAAAAAGAATGGTCAAGAGAAGAGGTCATTGTTAAATTTTTAAAAGAATAAAAATGGGAAATCATTTATACGAAAACGGAGATTGGATATTTATTAGTAATTCAACTATTAAAGAAAAAACTAATAGGGATTTCTATCCTGTTGATTTAGAATCTAAAAACAGAAAATGGGGAAGTAATGAAAACCTAGATTTAAAATACTCTATTATTTTAGATGTATTAAAAGAAGTAATTCCAGAAAAAGCTAGCAAAAAGGGAATAATGGATGTCGAATTATCAATGGAAGAAGTTTCAGGAATAAAGACAGTCTTTGAACGTGAAATAAATCACTTATTATCTATCAGAAAACTTGCAAAAGATGGATATAATATTTTAGTCTTCGATAAAGAAATTAAAGTTGACACAAGGAATCAAGCTCCAACAGATGGTCGCTTAGTAGCTTTTAATGACATCTATTTAATTGCGAAAGAATGTCTGGATGAAAACAAACCTATGTTTTTAAGTATTGATTAAATTCAATTGCAAAAATATAATTTATTACAAACCCGTTTTTCAATTCAAGAAAAACGGTTTTTTTTTGTCATCTATTTGTTTCAAGTGACAAAACAAAGCTACAAAAAGCAAAACATCTTCTACTGAAACTACTGACTTACAACTCCATATTATTTTTCAAACACGCTATTTCGGCGTATTTTTACAGTGTTATTAAAACGTGTTTCACCTCTTAAATGTGATCACAAAAAAGGAACTTTTCAAGCTTTATTTACAAGTTTTTCTTAACCGTAAATAAATCCTTAAACACAAATAATCTTATTGCAGCATAAAAATCCTGATTGTCGTTAAACTATCAGGAAAGGCTTTTTATTCTCAAAATTTGAAATCTTTAATACACACAAATATGGATCAAACAACAAAAAAACACATCGATTTACTGCATCCTTCTGTCAGGGAAGAAGTGACTAAAATCATCGAAGAATGCGATCTGGCATTAATCGGACGCGCAAAAGTACATATTACGCAAAGTCTCAGAAATTTTCAGGAACAGGAAGACCTTTATGCTTTTGGCAGAACGAAACCCGGAAAAAAAGTAACTAATGCAAAAGGCGGACAATCTATTCACAATTATGGCTTTGCGATAGACATTTGTCTGATTATAGATGGTAAAACAGCTTCCTGGGATACGGCAAAAGACTGGGATGGTGACCAAATTTCGGACTGGCAGGAATGTGTCGAAATTTTCAAGAAACACAATTGGAACTGGGGCGGAGACTGGAAAACCTTTAAAGATCTTCCGCACTTTGATAAAAAAGGATACAGCGACTGGAAAGTGCTCAGTAAACTAAAACGTGACAGAAAAAACTATGTAATCTTATACAAATAATCAGATGAAACATTTAAAATTAAGACACCTCACTTTTCTAATTGCCGTTTCTTTTGTAATTACTTCCTGTACCTCAACCAAAACAGCCCTTTTCGATCATTATTCTTATCAAAAAACAACAGAGATAAAGGTAGAAACTTCGAAATTAATGAGTCAGGCAAGTACGCCTTACACTTCAAATAAAGAAGCAATTGAAGTTTTATTTCTGAACATTGAAAAATTGACCGAATATGAAAAAAGTAAACCCAATAACGAAATCACTTTTGCGATGTGGAAAATCCTAAACGACAAAGAAAAAAATCTTTTGGCAGGTTTCTTCCAACGGTGGAAAACGAAAGAAGTTTTATCTCCAACCTTTATAGAGGAATCCAAAAAACAGGTTTTAGAGGCTGTGGATTTGCTGATTCAATACGAAATTAAAAAAGACAAAGAATCAAAAGATGCCCTTTGGGATTTAATCAACAGCAATACTTAAAACTATGAACAATGATCTATTAATAGAAGAACTAAAAGACAAACTGAAAGTTATTATAACCAAAAGTTATAAAGAGAATAAAACCGAATTAGAAAAGGATTTAAACGCATTTTTAGAAACCTCCAAAGAAAAACTGGAACGCTGGATGTTTCTTTTTTCTATAGGGGATTTAACCGAAGAAGAATTAGAATGGCTTCTAAAAAGCCAATTGGATTTGGTGACATTGCAAGCACTTCAAACTACCGGAATTTCAAAAATAAAACTCAATACGCTTAAAAATAATATTATAAAAATGATTTTTAAAGTGATTACAGAAATGATTATCCCAATCGCATGAAAACATTATTTTTAATTCAAAAAAAAGAATAATAAATTTCTAAAAATCAGACAATTAAACACAAACAACAACTTACTGAAACTACTGATTAGGAACCTCAAAAATCTTGGTTAAAGGCAAATCGCGGTGTATTTTTACAGTATCAAATAAAATAGCATCTTTTTGATATGGCGCGCAGATTCAAAAAGAAGTATTCATTAATAAAACAACAAATAATAACGGTATATGAAAGATTTTATCATAGATGAAGACTTGTTAATTACAGATGGAGATTTCGCCCTGAAAGAGGCAGATCAGCAAAACATAGAACATCTATTGTTAAGCCAGAAAGGAAGTTATAAAGAGTTTCCGATTCTGGGAGTAGGAATCAAAAAATACATCAACAGTCCGGATGCAACCTCCAGGCTAAGACTAGAAAACGAAATAGACAAACAATTATCGTATGACAACTTTTTTGTAAAAACATTAGATGTCAACGATTTACAAAACATTAAAATCGATGGAAACTATTAAACCACAGGAAAACCAAAACATTTTTGACATCTCTTTGCAGGAATACGGAAGTATAGAGAAAGTATTCGACCTTTTAGAAGACAATAATCAATTTAACCTTACTGATGATATTTCTGTTTATGAAGATTTAAAAATTGGCAGGGAAGCTTTTAAAAAGGATATTGTCGAATATTACAATGCCCGAAATTTAAAACCTGCCACTTCTATTACAGACGAGGAACAGTATTTACTGGATAATTTCTCCGGAATTGACTATATGATTATCGAAGATGATTTTATCATTTATTAATTCATAACTTCAATGTTGATTGCTGGAAACGTTGGCTATCAATAGGCAGATTTTCGGATACATTTAAACCTCTGCTTTTAGAAATCTCTAAAGAAAACTACACTTCTGTAGTATTTACAAAAAAAACATAAAAAATTATCTATAAGCATATTACACATGTCTTACAGGCTAAACTATATCTAAAAATTAAAATATGGCACGTACAATTGCTGAAATACAGAACGAAATTCTGGATGAGAAAAAGAAACAATCCTCTTTAAACGGCTTAACAGACTCAAAAGCTGCGATTTGGAAACTCTGGATCAACATCGTCGCTACCGCGATCTGGATACACGAAAAAATAGTCGAAAAAAACGCCCTGATTTCAAGGCCTCACACCTTAAACTGGTATCGCGAACAGGCTTTGAATTTTCATTACGGGATGCCTTTAGATCCGGATTCGAACAACAGAATATCGCTGATTTGGAAAGAAGGTGCTTATCAATTTGACACCGCAGAACTCACCGACACCGAAATTGAGGCTGCTAAAATAATCAAACATTGTGCGGTAAGCGAAATTGACTTGGAAACGGTATTAAAACCCAAGGAAGAAATAGGAGATATAAAAGAAATTTTTTCGGATTATTTCCATAATAAAGTTGGTGTTGTTTTTATAAAAGTCGCCACTGTAAAAGACGATAAAATTTCTAGAATTGATGTTCCTAACGAACTTTATGCTTTTAAGGAATATATCGCTAAAATAAAAGATGCAGGAAATCAGGTATATATTACTTCTGACCAGGGAGATAATCTAAAAATGACTTTGAATGTTTACATAGATCCTCTAACTATTTATATTCATCCCAAAGACATTGGATACTATCAGTTAAAAAGTATCAGCAGGGATTTAACTGAAGAAGAAAAAAACAAATTAAAGCAATACGAAGAAGCGTTCCTAGAAAACCCACTAGATCCGGCAAACGGTTCCTTAATCTTAAACAATACAATATTTCCGATAACTGATGCTGTCAATGATCATTTGAAAAATATTGAGTTTAATGGCGCTTTTGTCAAAACCTATCTGGTTGACGCTATTCAGAAAGCATCAGGAGTTAAGATTCCGATATTGAAAAAGGTTGAAACCACCTGGGCAAAAAATCCTAATGACCAACAAAATCCGGAATATAAAGATGCTACCAATATCGAATATTTTATTCCGAATTCAGGTTATTTTGATATGGATACGCTTCAGGTTGAGCTCAACTACATTCCCTACACATTCTTCAGAGATAAACAATAGTCTAATATATATACAATGAATAAATACACCGTTTTAAAATGGGAAAAGCTGTTATTGTGGCTCATCCCTCCTATTCTTAGAAAAAAAACTCATATTGACTGGCTCGATGTTTTGCTGACACCCATTCATACCATTTATGAAGAAACACTCTATAAAATGCAGCATACCGGACAGATTATTTATCTGGAAAAAGTACTGAACGAGACTTATAACCCAACTAAAAACTACAATCCTAATTTAAGTACAGAACAAAAACGATTAGAAGAGTTGATTTATATCGACGAATCCGTAAAACCTACTATACAATACGTACATCTGCACAAAGAGTATCACGAACCCGCTACTCGTTTACCAAATGGTACTTTAACAGAAGGCGCTTTGATGATTCCGCAATTGAAAGTTTTTACGCATAATGAATATAAAAACAGGAACAATAAACCTCCTTATCTCGCACATCGTGAAGACTATACAACAATATCATATGCCAATTTCAGAGTATTTATTCCGGAAAGTTTAATAACCAACAAAACGATAGTGATTGAGCCAAATGAAAATCAATCAGCACCAACTGAAGCTATTAAAGTAGCCAATGTAGAATACAGCAATCTGCTTAACTTCTATAAACTGGCCGGTAAAAGTTATGAAAGCTACTCCTATTCACTGAAAAATTAAAAATAAAAGCTGAGATATAAAAAACTCAGCATTGAAACAGCAGTATAAAAACAACAGCCTTTTAAATTAATAAAAAAATGAAACAAATAAATTTTAGTCATCCAGGAGGATTTCCTCTGGAGCAAGAAACTTTAGAAAGACTTCAAACCGCTTACAGAGCTGAATTATTCGGAGCTTTGAAAGCACATTTAAGTATTGAAATTGATAAAAACTATATCATAGCTCCGGCAACTAATGCTACAAAAGGCTGGGCCATTATCCAGCAAGACGAAAATAATTTAAAAAATCCTCCGGCAGTTTTACCAGAAACAACAGCGGTTTTATACCCTATTCAAAAAGGAGCTCCAACCGGATTTTTAAAAACCACCAGAAAAGGTACCAATTTAGTGTACGGAACCGGAGTATCTCAAACTGCTTATTTTGATTATGAAGCGGAGTACATTAGCCCCGAAGAGTATGCAAATCGCCCGGACACTTCTCATAATGACAATCTGTTAACCGTTTATTATTATGATTTAAGACCTTTTAAAATTGTTAAGGATCTCAAAACGATTGAACTGATTATTCAGACAATTGAGGAAAACATCAATTCAATTAAGACTAATATTTCTGCAATAGAAACTAACATTGACGCAGTTGAGGCCGACATTAAAAATTATTTACCCCTTAATGGCTCAAAGGCTATGAAAGGCGATCTGGATTTAGACATTTATAAATTATCAAAATTAGACACTAACGAAGCCGCTGTAGCCAATGTAAGAGCGATTGACTTTAGATTAGGTTCAGCAAGTAAAAGAGGATTAAGACATCCTGCAGATCCGTTAGGAAGAGCTTTGGTAGATAATAGTACCGCATCTAGTACAGGTCTTACTCTAAATTATGGTTCAGATTGGGAAAATACCAATATTGGAGGAAAAGTATATTTAGAGAATGTAAAATCATCAGATTCTATAGGTTCCTTACTAGTATTAGACAAAGCCAATCAGATTATTAAAAGCGACACACTAATTGAGTCGCTAATTGATCGCATCATAAAATTAGAAAAAAAACCTGCAACGGCTGTACCTTTGGGTGTGATTGCTCTTTGGGGAAAAGCTGCACCATTTCCGGAGGGTTGGGAAGAATATGTGCCCTTAAGAGGAAGAATGCCTGTTGGTCTGGATATCTCACAATTCGAGTTTAGTATTATGGAAGCCATGGGAGGAGCTAAACGCAAACAACTTGCTATTGAGGAAATTCCTGCCCATACCCATACCTATGAAAAAGCAATTACAGGGCGTGGTTATCAAACTAGATCTGATGATAATCCGTTAGGAACAACCACTTCAGAAACTTCTGGCAGTGCTGGTGGAGGACAAGCTTTTTCTATATTAAACCCTTACAGAATAGTTCAGTTTATCGAATATACAGGACGCCCGGTTGATACAACAGCTCCAGTAAACGCTCCAAATTTAAGAGTTGCAGACGTTGGAAGAACATTTGTAGCCTTACAATGGTCTCCATCATTTGATGAAAGAGGCATTGCTAATTACTTGATATACAAAGATAATATTTTGGCTGCCACAGTAGCTGATGTAACTTCTTATGCTATTGGTGGTTTATCAAGGTCCAGAACGTATAATTTTTATGTTGTTGCTATGGATGCAGCAGGAAACAAAGGTCCAGTCAGTAATACTGTATCAGCAAAAACTAATTTGCTGTAATAGCCAAAAGGACCAATATAAAATAACTATAATACTCTTTTGGGGCTTAAAAACCCCAAAAGATTACTTATAAAGACCTCGAATTTATAAAAACACAATCCTACCATGCAAAAAATTTCAGAATATTCAAACGAAATTAAATTATTGCTTTATGGAATTTTTATTTACTTAGAAATGGATGTCGGAATTGTCAAAGTATTATTTTACCTCATGGTTATGGATACTTTTTTAGGTATTATCAAAACCATTGTATTGAACAACGCCTTTAGCTTCAAAAAACTAGCCCTGGGATTTGTTTCCAAGTTAGCTGTATTGCTGATACCAACTGCTCTGGCATTGATGAGCATAGGACTTAATTACAACTTTAAATGGTTTGTAACCATCGTAATGGACTTGCTTATTGTAAGTGATGGAATTTCTATCATCAGCAATATTATTGCCATAAAGACAAAAAAAGAAGTAGAAAATTTCGACGCAATGACATTAATTCTCAAGTCGGTAAGAAATCGCCTGATCCAACTTTTCAAAAGACTTCTGATCACAATCGATCCAAAATATCACATCGAAAAATAGAACAATCCCAAGACAATATTTTTTTACAATTACCATCCACTATTAAAATATAACAATCCTCTAATTTACTTTTCAAACCCATTAAATAATGGAGATAGTATAAAAATGATACGATTGACTTTTATACTATCTCTATTTATTACCGGGTAATACTAAAACTTCCTTTTTTGATAAGGTGTTCCTTCTCCATCTTCACAATAACTTTTCAGACTTAATAAAAACATTGCCCAATTGTAATTGCACCATTGGTAAAACTCAGTAAGTTCGCGCCAATCAAAATGTTTAAGGACAACCGCGGTTACTCCGTCCTTTTCTGTAAGGTCGAATGAAATTCCTGTCCCGATCCATTCCGGGTCAGAATCTACACATTCCCATACTATTCTTTTATTTGGAGACAATTCGACCACTTTCATTTTTGTATCATAATTATCGTCGAAATCAAACTCATTGATAAACCCCACTTCCGGCTTAACAATCAATTCTGTTGTCCAGACGGCAGCAAGACCTTCCTGTGTTGTCAGTACTTTATACACTTCTGCAATAGGTGATTTGATGTAATTAATGTGTTCGATTTTTTCCATTTTTATGATTGGTTATGGTTAGAAATTCAAAGTTAATAATTTTTATAGTACACAAATACAGTGTGTTTTTCTAAATATATCCGAGCGATTATGGTATTTATATTCAAAAATAGAAGAGCAATCTCAAACAGAATCAGGTGATCTATTTGAAGTTTTTCTCTGTTATGAGGATTAATTTAATTAACTTTAAATTAAATACTATAGTAAAAACAGATTAGGAATTACTTTGTTTTGTCCTGATCTAAAATAAAAGACACTATGAAAACGACTGCAGAAATAACATCCCCATACGATCTGAGTTTTATTAAGGAATTGCCCTTAATCAGTAAAAATGATATCGACAAAGTCCTCAATACCGCTCACAACTTGTTTACCGATCAGTCGAATTGGATTCCGGCGTATAAAAAAATTGAAATACTGGAAAAAACAGCTTCAATAATGACGGATCGAATCGAAGATTTATTAGTTACCGCAATAAGCGAAGGCGGAAAACCATGGCAGGATTCTAAAGCTGAGGTACTGCGCGCTATCAAAGGTGTAAAATTAGCCGCAGAACACATATCTCAAATAAAAGGGGAACAGATACCAATGGGGCTTACTGACGCCTCTTTAAACAGGATTGCTTTTACATCAAAAGAACCTATAGGAGTTGTAGCAGCTGTAAGTGCCTTTAATCATCCTTTAAATTTAGCTGTTCATCAAATCGTTACCGCAATTGCTGCGGGTTGTCCTGTAATTTTCAAACCTGCAACGGCAACTCCGTTATCCGGTTTCGCCCTTGCCGATATTCTAAAAGAAGCAGGATTGCCTACCGGATGGCTTCAGGTGATATTGTGTGACAATGAAACCGCAGAATTACTGGTAACAGATCCGCGTATTAATTTTTTATCCTTTATTGGGTCGGCAAAAGTAGGCTGGTATCTTAAAAGCAAGCTATCTCCCGGAACAAGATGTGCCTTAGAACATGGCGGGGCTGCTCCCGTTATTGTTGAAAGTGATGCTGATTTTGATGAAATGATTCCTTCTCTGGTAAAAGGAGGTTTTTATCATGCCGGACAAGTTTGTGTTTCGGTTCAGAGAGTGTATGTCAATCAGGAAATCTGTGATGCTTTTATTGAAAAATTTGCAGCGGCAACCAAACTATTAATTACGGGAGATCCGCTGGATAAAAAAACAGATGTAGGTCCGCTTATTACACCTAAAGAAGTTGATCGTGTCGAAGAATGGGTGAACGAAGCCATAAAAAAAGGAGCAACCTTAATAACAGGCGGAAAAAGAATTTCGGCTACTTTTTTTCAGCCTACTGTTTTGTTTAATCCTTCAGAGGATTCTCTTGTTTCTACTAAAGAAATCTTTGGTCCGGTGGTATGTATCTATCCGTTTATAGATCGGGACGAAGCAATAAAAAGAGCCAATGCTTTAGACGTTCATTTTCAGGCTGCTGTTTTTACAAAAAATATAGATATTGCTCTGGATACCGTTAAAAAACTAAATGCTACCGCAGTTATGGTTAATGATCATACGGCATTTCGCGTAGATTGGATGCCATTTGGAGGCAGGGATTCTTCAGGTATCGGAATGGGTGGAATTTCATATGCTATAAATGAAATGACCAGAGAAAAACTAATGGTTATTAAAAGCAAATTTTTATAATTTTTTCGTTGAGTATAATTTATAAACACATAAAAACATAGCTTTCATTTAGAAAAAAAAGTAACAAAAAGAAACTCATTTCTTTCAGATAGCTATGTGTATTTCAAATAAGTGAAACGCTTTTTATAAATAAACAAAAACTATGTTTCTATATGGTTAAGATCAAACGCAACAGGTTCAACGTACTATAAGTAACCGAATTTAAATTCTAAAAAAAGAAAAAGTTTTAAAATATGGATACAAACATTGCAGGACAAAACAATGAAACAATAAAAAAAGTATTACCGCTCATTTTAGGGACTTCCATTTTTATGCAAATGCTCGATTCTACTATTCTTAATACATCGATCACTTCTATTGCCAAAGATCTCCACGAGTCGCCGCTTGATATGCAGAATGCCATTATCAGTTATGTTTTGACTCTTGCACTATTTATGCCTGTTAGTGGCTTTTTATCGGATAAATTTGGAACTAAAAAAGTCTTCATTTTTGCTTTGTTACTCTTTAGCATTGGCTCTTTATTTTGTTCTCTTTCTCAAAACCTAACTCATCTGATTTTTTCGCGTGTTATTCAGGGTATCGGAGGAAGTTTAATGACTCCGGTAGGCAAACTGGCGCTTATTAGAACATTTCCTAAAAAAGAATTATTAAAGGCAATGAATTTTGCTATTATTCCTGCCTTAATTGGTCCTGTATTAGGGCCGTTGGTGGGCGGATATATGGTCGATTATTTATCCTGGCACTGGATTTTCCTGATCAATATTCCTTTTGGGATTATTGGTATATTATTAAGTCTGAAATACATGCCGGATTACAAATCTCCAATAATCGATTTTGATTTAAAAGGCTTTTTAATCTTTGCAGCGGCTTCACTGCTCTTATCTATTTCTTTAGAATTATTTGGCAATACAGTTCGTCTAACCCCGGTTTTACTGATCTTAATGTCAGGATTCCTGATGTTGTACTGGTATTACCGCCACGCTGTTACGGACAACAACCCTCTTTTTCCTCTCAATTTATTTCAGGTGAGAACCTTTCGTGTCGGGATTGTAGGTAATCTGGCTACGCGTCTGGGTTTTAGTTCGATTCCGTTATTATTACCTATGATGATTCAAATCGCTTACGGACAATCGGCTGTTACTTCTGGATGGATTGTTGCTCCTATGGCTCTTACTGCAATGTTTGGAAAATCAGCTGTTATTGGGATTTTAAATACGTATGGTTACAGAAAAACTCTAATGGTCAACACTTTTATTATTGGTGTATTAATTTGCGCATTAGCCATTCCTTCTATTCATACCTCGATTTATTGGTACATTCCCATTATCTCGGTATTGGGTTTCTTTAACTCGATACAATTTACGTCTATGAATTCGATCTCTATTGCAGATTTAAGGGTTTACCATACGAGTAGTGGCAACTCTTTGGTTTCTGTAAATCAACAGCTGGCTATTGGTTTTGGAATCGCTTTTGGGCTTTTAGTACTTAAAATTTTTCAGGGTGATACAAAACTCATTCATAACGAAATACACAATGCTTTTCGATATACATTTTTAGTTGTAGGTTTTCTGACCATTCTTTCCGGATTCGTTTTTAGAAGACTTCATGATAAAGATGGTGACAACTTAAAATCAGCTAATTAATAAAAAACTAAAGCCCAATCTTTTACAATTGGGCTTTAGTTTTTCGTAAAATTCTTTATTTTTTTAGTTCCAGCCGCCACCAAGCGCACGATATAGATTTACAACAGCATGCAATTTCTGACTTTGATCGTCGATACCTCTTAATTGTGCGGTTAATAAATTCTGTTCGGCCGTTAGTACATCTGTATAATTAGTCGTTGAATTATTTAATAATTCTTTATTAAATTCTACCGCTTTGAATAAAGCTTCTAACTGTTTCTTTCTTTTTTCTTCTTTTAAAGCGGCATTATCATATTTTGACAAGGCATTAGAAACTTCCTCACTTGCTTTTAGCATTGAAAATTCAAAATTGTAAAGCGCTTCTTTTTGAATGGATAAAGCAGTAGCCAATCTTGCCTTATTAATTCCTTTATTAAAAATAGGCTGCGTAAGTCCTCCCGCGATATTACCAAAAAGTCCGCCGTTTGTAAACCAGTCTTTCAATCCAAAGCTTGAAAAGCCTGCCGCTCCGCTAATGTTTAAAGCAGGATAAAAATAGGCTCTTGCGACATTACTTTCTTCAAATGCCATTCTAAAATTATATTCGGCCTGTTGCACATCTGGTCTGTTTGCCAAAAGTTGCATAGGAACCCCAATTTTAAGATCGTACATCAGCTTTTGCTTTTCGAGAACACTACGCTCAATTTTAGAAGGTGATTTTGCCAGAAGTACACATAAAGCATGTTCCGTTTCGGTTATCTTTTGTTCGATATCCGGAATAGCCAATTCGGCTTCATAAAAATTAGCTTCACTTTGTACCACCGCTACTCCATTTATAATCGAATTTTCGAACAGTACTTTAATCGTCTCTGCATCGGTTTCTCTGTTTTTCGCTGTCTTTTTAAGCACTTTTAGTTGTTCGTCTAGAATTAGCAACTCATAATACGAATTGGCAATATCAGCAATCAGCTGTGTATGAACAGCACGTTTGGCAGCATCTGTAGCCAATAAATTGGCCAGGGCGCCTTTTTTAGTACTTTTTAATTTACCCCAAACATCTATTTCCCATCCGGCAGCAATACCCAAATCATATTGTGTCGACTGATCGAAAAGTCCAAATCCTTGCGGGAAAGCCAGTCTCGATTCTTTTACGGATAAATTCCCATTTACCGACGGTAGAAAAGCGGCTTTACTCAGTTTAAGAGTGATTCCTGCCTGATTGATTCTTTCTACCGCAATCTTCAAATCCAGATTTGCAGCCAATCCCTCAGCAATAAGTTGTTGCAAAGCAGGATCAGTAAATAATTCCGACCATTTCATGGTTGCCATGTTAATCGTGTCTTTGTTGTCAGGTTGACGATAATTTACAGATGTTGTGGGTTTTGTATAGGATTTCGTGATTTTGCACGAACTCCATATACCGGCAACCAACAGTACAATGGCTATTAGTTTATAATTGTATTTGTTCATTATAATATATTTTTATTTATTATTTATTTGACTGAAATTTAACCGCTAAGTCCGCAATCCCGATAACTATCGGGATACAAAAAGTTCACAAAGCTAACTCAGCACAAAGCTTTACGAACTTTATGTTTTTATAAAAACTATCCTTGTAAAAAACTTTGTGTGCTTTGCGGTAAAATAATCTGCTTGGTTATGAAATAAGATTTAACCACAGAGTTCACAATCCCGATAGCCATCGGGATACACAAAGTTCACAAAGCAGCTTCAACACAAAACTTTGCGAACTTTGTGTTGTTATAAACCATACATGTAAAATACTTGGTGTTCTCTGTGGTAAAATAATTTGCTTAATTATGAAATAAGATTTAACCACAGAGTCCACAATCCCGATAGCTATCGGGATACACAAAGTTCACAAAGCTGACTCAATACAAAGCTTTGCGAACTTTATGTTTTTATAAAAACCATCCTTGTAAAAAACTTTGCGCTCTTTGCGGTAAAATAATCTGCTTGATGTTGAACTGAGATATATCGCTCCGCTGAAGCTTTAATTACAGAAACGTGTATATTAGCTATAAATATTACGCTCCGCTGGAGCTTTACTCAATGACTCTAGGCTCATGAACCGGTATTTTCACCCCTCCAATCTTTTCTTGCAATGACTGAAAAATGATAAATAGAACCGGAATTACAAAAACTCCGAATAACGTCCCAATCAACATTCCGCCTACAGCAGCTGTACCAATTGACCTGTTGCTTAATGCCCCTGCACCAGTAGCAATCATCAACGGAATTAACCCGAAAATAAAAGCAAAGGAGGTCATTAAAATAGGTCGTAATCTGGCTTTTGCTCCAAATATCGCCGACTGCACAAGGCTTCTTCCACTTAAGCGATGTAATAAGGCAAACTCAACAATAAGAATTGCATTTTTCGCCAAAAGTCCAATCAGCATAATCAAACTGATCTGAAGGAAAATATTATTATCAACTCCAAATAGATTTGCAAATATAAAAGCACCTGCAAGTCCTATTGGTAAGGATAACAATACCGAAAGTGGTAAGATGTAACTCTTGTATTGCGCACTTAATAGGAAGTAAATAAAGATCAGACAAAGTGCAAAGATTAAAGTTGTCTGGCTTCCGCTGGAAAGTTCTTCTTTTGTCAAACCTGAAAACTCATAGGTATAACCTCTTTCTAATGTTTGTGCAGCTACTTCTTCGATTGCTTTTATCGCATCACCGGAACTATATCCTGCATTTGGTGAACCTGTAACTGTTGTTGAGGTAAAGAGATTGAAACGGTTTATAAATTCAGGACCATACGTTTTTTTCAAGGTTACAAATTCAGAAATTGGTGCCATTGCCCCTTTATCTGTTCGAACAAAAACTTTATTGATATCACTTTCTTTCGCTCTGTAATCTGGATGAGATTGCAACATTACTCTGTATTGTTTTCCGAATTTATTGATATCAGAAGCATAGATTCCGCCAAAATATCCCTGAAGCGTGTTGAGAACCGTATTTACACTTACGCCCGCATCTTTACACTTCGCTACATTTACGCTGACTTCCATTTCCGGAAAACCAATGTCAAACGGACTTGTGGCGTACATA
This sequence comes from Flavobacterium sp. NPDC079362, assembly GCF_050267765.1. NCBI lineage: Bacteria > Pseudomonadati > Bacteroidota > Flavobacteriia > Flavobacteriales > Flavobacteriaceae > Flavobacterium > Flavobacterium sp. NPDC079362. The sequence goes on from NZ_JBNNFM010000020.1 coordinate 66,829, forward strand.
ATCTCTGGCCGCTGATTAATCGCTGCCATAAACTTCCCGATATTCTTATCAAAATCTTTATAACTGCCACCAGTTTTGTCCTGCAGTTGTACCTCGAATCCGTTGCTGTTTCCAAATCCCTGTAAAGTTGGTGCAGCAAAGAAAATAATATTTGCCCCTTTTATATGAGCTGTTTTTGCAAACAACTGCCCAACGATTGAAGTAACATCCTGATTTTTTCCTTTTCTCTCCTTCCATGGTTTTAGCCTGATAAACAATGCGCCATAAGAACCTCCGGATCCGTGAATTAAATCCATTCCGGAAAGTGTTGATGAAAGTTCAATCTCCGAAATACTTCTCGCGGCAAGATCTATTTCTTTTACAATTTCCTCTGTACGTTCTAATGTCGAAGAAGCGGGTAAAACTACATTTCCGTAAATTGCTCCTCCATCGTCATTAGGTACAAAACCAGTTGGCGTTGTTTTGATCAATACATAAAACACCATTCCAAATAGTGCGATTGCTACTAAAGAAATCCATTTTCTGCGGATTAGGAATCGGACTGCTCCAATATATTTATTCGTGACTGCATCGAAAGCAGCATTAAAGCCGGCATAAAATTTAGGCAAAAATCCTTTGGGATGATTTGACTTTTCAGAATCATGTGGTTTTAATAAAATAGCACAAAGCGCAGGACTTAACGTCAAGGCATTCACTGCCGAAATTAAAATTGCTACTGCCAATGTTAATCCAAATTGTTTGTAGAAAACACCAGCAGAACCTGTAATAAAAGTAACAGGAATAAATACTGCCGACATAATTAAGGTAATGGAGATAATCGCTCCGCTAATTTCGCTCATCGCATGAATAGTCGCTTTTTTGGCTGATTTTGCTCCCTGATCTAATTTTGCATGAACAGCTTCAACCACGACAATGGCATCATCGACGACAATACCAATCGCTAAAACCAAAGCAAAAAGGGTCAGTAAATTAATGGTGAAGCCAAATAATTTCAGAAAAAAGAAGGTACCAATAATCGATACCGGAACTGCAATTGCAGGTATCAGGGTCGATCTGAAATCCTGTAAAAAGATAAATACAACAATAAAAACCAGAATAAAAGCTTCAATAATTGTGTAGATTACTTTCTCGATAGAAGCGTCCAGAAAGTCATTGGCATTCAGGAATGTATGGTATTCTAATCCCGGAGGAAAATCTTTGGACGCTTTTTTTAATATGTCTTCGCAAGCTATAATTAGCTCTCTCGCATTCGACCCTGAAATCTGACTGATCGCTCCTCCTGAAGATACATGCCCCTGAGTAAGCAATGAAGTCGAATAATCTAAAGCTCCAAATTCGATATCTGCTACATCTTTTAAGCGTAATAAGCTTCCTTGTTTACCGCTTCTGAGTACAATGTTTTCAAATTCAGCAGGATTTTCGAGTCGGCCTGTAAACTTCAATGCATATTGAACTGATTCTTTGCTGTTTTCCCCAATTTTACCCGGTGCAGCTTCGATGTTTTGTTCTTGCAGCGCTTTAATAATATCATCAGGAACTAAACGCTGATTGGCCATTGCATCCGGTTTTAACCAAATACGCATTGAATATTCCTGACTGCTGTAAATTTCCGTTGCTCCTACACCTACGACACGTTTCATCTCGGGCATAATATTTATCCTCAAATAATTATCGAGGAATTTTTCGTCATATCTCCCGTCTTTACTGTATAATAAAAAACTCAGCGCCGTACTGCTTAACTGTTTGCTTGTTGTAATACCAGACTTAATCACCTCGGCAGGAAGCAAACTTGTCGCTTTTGTAACTCTGTTCTGAACATTTACGGCCGCCATATCAGGATTTGTTCCCTGCTTAAAGAATACGGTAATCGAAGCACTACCATTGCTACTGGCTTTAGAAGTCATATAAGCCATATTCTCGACTCCGTTTATTTGTTCTTCCAGAGGAACAATTACACTTTTCAAAACCACATCGGCACTTGCTCCCTGATACGAAGCGTTTACCACAACCGTTGGAGGTGCGATTTCGGGGTATTGTGATACAGGCAAGGATGCTAATCCCAGTAATCCTAAAATCACTATTATGATCGATATTACCGTAGATAATACCGGATTTTCTATAAATTTTCTAAACATCTCTTTTTATTTTTTTGATGAGGCCACTATCGGTGCGATTTTTACTCCATCCCTTAAATTCCCAATTCCATTAATGACAATAGTATTTCCGGATTGTACTCCTTCAGTTACTACATATTCTTTTTCAGTGGCTGTGTTTCTTATTTTTATTTCGGTGTTGTGCACTACATTTTGTCCGTCTGTTGTAAAGACAAAATAGCGTCCCTGCTGTTCAAAGACTGCTTTTTTAGGAACCAGGATCGCATCAGAAAATTGGGTCGGAATAACAATTGTTGCACTTGCACCACTCCATAATTTGCCTTCAGGATTTGGAAAAACGGCTTTAAAATTTGCTGAGCCTGTACTTGCATTCAGAACACCGCTTAAAGTTTGAATATTTCCTTTTTGCGCATAGGTTTCTCCATCAGCAGTGACTAAGGAAACTGCCGGCATATTTCTGAATTTGTCCTTTAATTGATTGCCTGAATATTGGCTTAAGAATGAATTTAGCTGTTGCTGACTTAGCGAAAAATAAGCATAAATATGTTTGGTATTCGCAACGGTGGTTAAAGGATCCGGTGCCGAAATACTAACCAAACTCCCAATTTTATAAGGCAGACTTCCCACAACTCCATTAATTGGACTTACTATATTAGTAAAAGCAAGTTTCGATTTTGCTGCTGATAAATCTGCATTTGCCTGACTTAATTCTGCTCTTTTTACCCGCTCTACGTTTTTGGCAGATGTTAGTTCGTAGGTATTTATAATTTTCTTTTCTGCCAGTGCTGCTGTTCTTTTGGTCTGGATAACCGCTGTTTCCAAACTTGCTTCGGCGGCGAGAATTGCTGCTTTTTTATTATTTACTTCCTGCAGATAACTATTGGCATCTATTTTAAACAAAACTTGTCCTTTGGCTACAGCCGCACCTTCTTCTACATAAACCTGCTCAATATAGCCATCGATTTTAGAACGTATTTCTACAGTTTGCTCTCCTTCTAAAGTTGTTGGATATTGTACAGAAACATTCGCTTTTTGAGCTTTAAGTGTAAGCGTTGGATAAGACGCGGGACTTTGTGTTTGTTCTGTATTTTTTTTGTTACATGAAACGGTCAAAAGCGTTCCAAGAAACAATATTGCTATTATTTTTTTCATTATTTCGTTTATTTTCTTTTGTAAATCATTAGAGGTGAACCTACTTCGCCCCACATTAAGGTTTGTACATATTTTATTAACTGACTTGTAGCCAATACGAGAATTTCTTCCGGTATGGATGAATTTGCTTTGAGCACCACTTTTTGACTGATAAAAGCCGAAAATTCTATTTTTCTTATTCGTTCGATCCATAAAAGACCTTCGTGATTTCCGGTTGTAGAATACACTACGATTGAGGTATGTGGAGCCACTAATGCGCTGATCAATACATAGGCCCAAAGTGGAACGATGGCATCATTAGAACAGCAAATGACTACTTCTTTTCCTGAATATTGGCTCCAGTCTATACTGGCCATTTCTGAACGAAAGGCTTTTTCCTGCAGTAGAAAATCTTCTAAAAGAAAGGGAACAATATCAAATACAACAAAGTCATTTTTGTCCGGTTTATAAGACCTGAGATCGAGAGTTTGTATGCCTGAAGCTTCTATTTTATTTAGTATTTCCATATTTATGACGATTAAAAAATTTGAATTATTTGCTGATTTTTAGGCATAGATATCCCCCGCCCAACCTGAATATTGTTTATCAGGTATGCTGAGCACATTGTAAAGCGTTTTATGCTTTAGCTAGAAGTTTTTGAGATTTTTAAAATCTTTGTTATAGATCTTATTTATAGATTTTTCATTAATACATTCCAGTACGGAACGATAGAGACTGGTAAATTGATCCTGTAGCAGGAAGTGGTTGAGGAAGATTGTAATTCTGGTACCATAATCTATATTTTGTATTAATAAATTCTGTAACTATCAACGTTCATTGCAATTAGGATAATAATATCTTAGAATGCGCTTTGATAAGTTATGCAAAATTAATATTTTTGCATAATAAAACAACTAAATACTTGTTTTATTAATTTATGACTACAAATAAGATTTTAATGTTGCTCAAAATGCGAGGTCCCCTTACGGCTCTCGAGATCGCCCATGAGCTTAAGATAACGAAGGAAGGCGTTAGACAACAGCTAGTTAAACTTACCGAAGAAGAACTCATTGAACCTCAGGAAGAATCAAAAGGTGTGGGCAGACCGCAAAAAACGTTTAGTCTTACAGCAAATGGAAATGCTAAATTTCCTGATACTCATGCCGAATTGACCTTAAAACTGATCACTATTATTAATGCAATGGGCGAAAACACCATGCAGGCGGTGATTGATGTCTATGAAGAAACAGGGAAAAAGAAGTATCATGAAGAAATTGATACGATACATAATCTGGAACTGAAAATAGAGAAATTGGTCGAAATAAGAACCCGAGAAGGTTATATGGCAGAATACTCTAAAAATGACGAAGGCTATCTTTTGGTCGAAAATCATTGCCCTATTTGTGCAGCGGCAACAATTTGCCAGGGTTTCTGCTCATCTGAATTAAATACGTTCAGATCTGTATTAGGAAAAGATGTTCTCATTAATCGGGTAAGTCATATTGTTTCGGGCGAAAGAAGATGTGCTTATCAAATTACTTTAAATTAATATACAATAAAAAAAATGCCTCTTCAGGCTGTCCCTGTTCACAAATACTAAAAATCAAATTGAACACGAATTACACCAATTCTAAAGGGTTGATTTTGTTTGTGAAATTAATTTCACAAACAAATAGTGTAAATTGGTGTAATTCGTGTTTGCATTTATTTTGAGGCAGACGAAAGAAGCGATTTTTATCTCTAAAACAGCAATTTATTTCTTAGCTAAAACTGCTAAAATCTTAGTATAAATTTCGGTGTTCTGATACACTCCCATAAATTTTTCAGCTCCTGGCCCGTAAGCAAAAACCGGAACCGGAACTGCCGTATGATCGTTAGTACTAAAACTGCCGTGCACATATCCCTTTTCTATATTTCCGTCAATTAAAGAAAGTCCACCCGTTTCATGGTCAGCGGTTACGATTAATAACGTTTCCGTATTCTTATCTACAAATTCCATAGCTTGTCCAACCAATTTATCAAAATCAAGCATTTCGCGAACCACATATTCTACATTGTTTTTATGTCCGCCGTAATCGATTTGCGCACCTTCTGCCATGATAAAAAATGGACTTTTTGTTTTAGCAAAAGTTGAGGTTGCTTTCGCTAGGGATTTCGCTAGAAAATCACCTCTTCCGTCTTTCATAGAAACTACTGCAGCGTCATCTAAAACAATAAATTTAGAGTTTTTGATGGTATCAAGACTATTGAATTTATCTGAAAAAGTATATCCTTTTTGCTTCAGTATTTTAGATAAGTCTTTGCCATCTTTTCTTGATGTAAATTCCTTTGTTCCTCCACCAATCAAAATATCTGATGGATTCGATAAAAAATCTTCGGCTATTGGTTCGCTGTAACTTCTTTCCGGCTGATGTGCATAAAAACACGCTGGCGTAGCATCTGTAATATTCCCTGCCGAGATAATAGCTGTTTTGTAATTTTTCTTTGCCAATTGTTGTATGATTAATTCCAGCGGTTTCCCATTTTCATCAACACTAATAAATCTATTATTGGTTTTATGCCCTGTTGCCATAGCAGTCGCTCCTGCGGCAGAATCTGTGATATAACTGTCTGAAGATTTTGTGACAGACAATCCCTGAGTTGGAATATTAAATAAACTCAACTGACCTTTATTAGCGGTGTAACCGGAGTAAATCTGTGTCAATCCCATTCCGTCACCAATAAGAAGGATTACATTTTTAGGTTGTTTTTTAGAAAATCCCAATCCGTTTCTAGGAATATAAGCTTCGTGAAAATCGGTATTTTGATAAAATGTCGATTTGATATTGTTGATAAAATGCGTCAATTCAGCAACGTTATCTGTCCCAATAAAATCAACTTTTAAGTTCATCAATGTCATCCAGGTATTTACATTATCCTGAGTTGCCCAGAATCGTACTTTTTTGTTCTGATCGTGTACTTTTTTAATAATCGATTGCACTTTTTCAGCATCCGTTTGTGTCATCACGCCTTTCCCGTTCCAGATTGTGATTTCTTTTAAATCTTCGCTGATCATTTCAACACGCGACAATTGTTCCGCAGAGTAATTTTCATTTAGCCTTCCGTCAAAATAAATAAATTCAGGATAGTCTTTCCAGTTTGCCAGAGAAGGTCTGTTTCCCGAAATTACCACTTTTATATTTTTATTCGAAATAATATCAGGATAGGTTTTAAGCTGCTGCGCAATTAATCTCAGCGTAGCATCACCTTCTGTTTTTATATCGATCATTAAAATCAAAGGTTTATTGCCTTGGTAAGCTTTTCCTCCTAAGCTTTTTAATTTTATAGTAAGCGGATCAAGATATTGTGTCTTAAGCGTATTCTGCGGATTAATTTCTTTGGATGTATGGGCAACAAAAAGCTCGTTATTGACTAAAAAAACATCGGCTTCAATAACGCCGGCTTCATTAGAATAGGCTTCATAAAAGGGTAATTTGCTGGCATAATCATTATGCGAATGAATGTTAGATGAACTGTATTCCTGTGCTTGTGCAATCAGCAAAAATTGGAGGCAAAAAAGGGTGATTATTTTTTTCATGAGAAAATTGGGTTTGTTTATTTTTAGAACTGTAGGATTTTAAATTGTTGAGGTTTATTTAAACACATTGGGACATAATTTTTTACAGCTAAATAAAAAGGTGTTTTACTTGTTTTTAATGCACATAGTTCATCCCGTTTTGTCATTTAATTATTAAAGCTCCGAAGGAGCGGTATATTTACAGCAATTATAGATTTCCATTTATTAAGCTCCAGAGGAGCGACATATTTATAGCAATTATAGATTCCCTACATTAAAGCTCCAAAGGAGCGACGTATATGCCACCCCGATGGGGTTTGGATCCTTTTTATCAAAAATTAATTGCTATAAATATATCGTCCCGCTAGGACTTACCTACTATTAGCGTAAGATTTTAAAATCATTTTTTTTATTTAACGAAGGAGAAATCACACGCGTAACTCGACAAAGATTGGCGATTTTCTTTGCAGATTTCTGATGCGATTTCTCTCCTGAAGCTTCGGGATCGAAATGACAATATTGGGGTTACCTTCTTCATGATTTTATCATTATTAAACCTCCGGATGAGCAATATATTTATAACAATTATAGATTCCCCCCATTAAGCTCCAGAGGAGCGACATATTTATAGCAATAATAGATTCCCATACATTAAAGCTCCAGAGAAGCGATATATATGCCACCCCGATGGGGTTCAAATTCTTTTTATAAAAATTAAATTTCTATAAATATATCGTCCCGCTGGGACTTGGTTTATGATTAATTAAAATGGGGCAAAATCATTTTTTTCATTTAACGAAGGATAAATCACACGCATAACTCGACAAAAATTGGCGATTTTCTTTGTGGATTTCTGGTGTGATTTCTCCTGCGTCGAGATGACAACATTGGGGGTTACTACTTTATATTTCTTTTAAATACAAACCAGTCTTTTCCTAAAAAAAGACTGGTTTATGTTTATATCTGAAATTCATTTGCTATTTTTTACAACTGCAAGCTCCGACAAGCTTGCAGTGTAAAAAAACTAAACAAACAAAATGAAACTACAAACTACCAACCTTTATTTTGCGTCAGTGCTCCTTTGCTTACTGCAATTTCGTCCGGTGGTATTGGCCAAACTTTGTGAATTGCAGGGTTAAAATTACGAGCAGGATAAATCACGGTTCCGTTATAATGGTGTAACGGTTTTGCATAAGTTGCCTGAGCATCGCCCCAACGTACTAAGTCAAAATGACGGTCTGTCCATTCTCCGGCCAATTCACAACGTCTTTCTCTTTTTAGATCGGTTAATGTTGCTCCGGCAAGATCTCCAAGACCTGCACGACGACGGATCATATTAATTTCTGTATCGGCATTCAGGCCTTTCATAAGTTTGGCTTCTGCCAACATCAAAATCACATCGGCATAACGCAAAAGAGGAACGTTTAAAGCTGTCGAAGGTTTATCTCCGTTGGCATTTACATAACGAATATCAATCCCGCCCGAAGTTGTTTTGGCATAACCAAACGGCTCCATATATTTATTGAACTGATATCCGGTTCTATTACTGGAACTTACAAGATATTTACCTTCATTAAAAGTTACTAATTCACCAAAATACAGGAATTTATCACCTTTTTGCAAAATAGTCGCGCTGCGTCTTTTATCTTTTGGATCATAGGTATCAAATAATTCTTTGGTAGGATAAAAATTTCCCCAACCATTATAAACTCCCCAACCTTTGTCTTCTAGGCATACTCCCGGAAAAATAGATCCTAAAGAAGTATTCTCTGCACTTGACGTTACTGACCAAATGTATTCTGAAGACCAGTTGTTCTTGATTTTAAATACATCTTCAAAATTATCCAGCAACTTATGTTTTCCACTATTCACGATCATATTGGCATATTTTATTGCGTTGTCCCAATCTTTAGCATACAAATAGGTACGTACTAAATATCCCCAGGCAGCTGTTTTATGAGCACGTCCGTAATTATCAGAAGTCAGCTCATTAAAATAAGGCAGTAAATCGGCTGCTTTTACTAAATCGGCTGCGATGTAGGCATAGTTTTCAGCTACATTTTTAGCTCTTGGCACATATACATTTGTTGGGTCTTCGCGATCCTGAATCGGGATTCCGGCGCGATCATCTCCGTAATGATAAGCCAGTTCTAAATGCATTACAGCATGATTGAAGTACGCTTCTCCCAACATCCCATTCTTTGTTTTTTCGTCTAAGGAAATCTTAGGAATATTGCGAATAACATCGTTGCAGCGTTTCATTATTTCGTAGTGAATTCTCCAGATATCTTTGGTATCAGATTCTGCACCATCAACAATAAAATTCTTAATACGTTCTGCATTTTGTCTTGGCTTGGTTCCTATATCATCACTGGCGTTATTCAGCCAGAAAAAACCACGACCGTACATATTATCATCAGAATATAAAGCATAAATAGCGTTTACTCCTGCTTTTGCATCTGCTGGAGTTTTCCAGAAATTTCCGCTTGACGGAGCTCCTTGCGGCACCAAATCAAGTTCGCTTTCGCACGCTGTCGCGCCCAGTAAAAGCACAAAACTCAATACTAAAAGACTTAAATTTTTCATTTTATTTGTTTTATATTTTTTTAAAAAGTTGCATTTACACCGGTCATATAAATACGGGAAAGCGGATATTTTCCTAAGTCCATACCAAAGTTTTTAAGCCCTATTTCCGGATCCATTCCTGAATACTTGGTGATCGTGAAAAGGTTTTGAGCTGAGATAAAAAATCTCAGTTTTGCTTTTCCGTTCAGCCATTGATCTTTTACTGTGTATCCTATCGAAAGGTTTCTTAATCTTACGAAAGAAGCATCTTCGATATAAAAATCAGAGATTCGCCCGAAGTTATTATTGTTGTCTGTTGATGAAAGTACCGGAATATTGGTATTTGTATTGGTTGGCGACCATGCATTTTTAGATTCTGCCAATAAGTTATATCCAGGAAATGAACCGTTTAGACCGGTGTGTTTTACAGCATTAAAAACACTATTTCCTGCTGCTCCGCTAAAAAAGACATTCATATCAAACCTTTTATATCTAAAGTTCATATTTAAACTGAAAGTCGTTTTAGGAAAAGGATTTCCAAGCACTACTCTGTCATTGTTATTGATGACACCGTCTCCATTTATATCTTTAAATTTAATATCTCCTGCAACCGCATTGGGCTGATATACTTCGCCTTTAGCGTTTACATATGCTTTTGCTTCAGCATTACTCTGAAACAGTCCATCTGTCGAATAACCGTAAAAGGCACCAACAGGGCTTCCTACCTGATAAATATTCGCTAAAGGCAAACTACGAACCCTGCTTAAATTTAATGGTTCAAGAGAAGTCAAATCATCTTTGATCGAAACAATTTTATTACTTAAAAATGATGCATTTGCTGTAATATCAAATTTAAAATCGCCACGCGTTTTTTGGTACATCAAACTTGCCTCAATACCTTTGTTTTCTACATCTCCAGAGTTTACGATTCTACCTTTTGGAGTCCCTGAAACACCCGGAAGCTGATCGCGAACCAACATGTCTTTGTTTGTTTTTACGTAAGCATCTACAGATCCTGACAAAGCATTATTGAACATTGTGAAATCTAATCCTACGTTGGTTTGCTCTGAACTTTCCCATCTTAAATTAGGGTTTGACAATTCGCTTTCAGAATATCCGTAGTTAATTACCGGACTTGACCCGATTAAAGATTGTGTCTGGTTTAATGGTACACTAAACTGGTAAGGCCCAAGGTTTCCTAAGTTTCCTATTTGTCCCCAGCTTGCACGTAATTTTAAGTTGCTGATTATTGGATTAATATTTTTCATAAATCCTTCTTCAGATACTAACCAACCTGCAGAAACAGAAGGATACACTTTCCAACGGTTCTCAGAAGTCAATTTTGAAGTTCCGTCGCGACGCACAATTCCTGAAATTAAATATTTTTGATTAAAGTCATAATTCAGCCTCCCAACATATGATGAGATAATTTCTTCGGCCATACCTGCCTCTATTTGCTGTACCAATTTGGCGTTTAATAAATAGCGCTGCGATGCATCTTCGCTATCAAAACCTGTTCCCTGCACGGTATAAAAATCTCTTTTGGTTTGTTGATATGTATAGCCGGCCAAAGCTTTAAAATTATGTTTGCCTAATGATTTTTCGTAAGAAACCGTTTGTTCCCCTAACAAATCTGTTGTTGTCGAGTTTGTTAAAGTCAATCTGTTGAAATCGAATATTTTTCCCGGCTCAGTAATTTTTGTTGCAAATTCTGTTGCATTGTTTTGTATTCTTGTATAACCCAAATTTGACTTTAGCTTTAAACCTGAGACAACTTCCCATTCGACATACGGATTAATTAAAACTGTCGAAATAGGATTTCTGTTGTCTAATCTTTTTAAATAAGCCACCGGATTTATTACATCTCCGTAAGAACCTATGTATTTCTCCGGAACACCACCAAATTGTCCTGAACCATCTTCTCTGTAAATGGTAGCATTTGGCGGATAAAAAATCGCCGCCAGAATCGCTCCTGTATAAGCATTTGAAGTATTGGCTGACTGACCATCTGTTAAGGAATACGAAAAGTTTTCTCCAAAGGTAAAATTGGGAGCTAACTTAAAAGAAGAATTTGCTCTTGCTGTATATCGGGTTCCAAAAGTATTCAATAAAATCCCTTCGTTTTTTCTATAACTTCCTGACAAAAAGAAATTAGATTTCTCTGTTTTTCCGTTTACAGAAATAGACAAATCCTGTATTTCGCCTGTACGAAAAATTTCGTCCATCCAGTTCGTTTTTGTTGTTCTAGCTGTTGGCTCAAATGCAGGATCAAAAGCGGGGATTCTAGGCATTCTCGCATTATCTCTGGCTGTATTCATAGCATCTGCATATCCTGCAGCGTCCAGAACATTTAATGTCTTTGCTACACTTTGAAAACCTCCCTGATAATTTACATTTACATTGATATGATCAGAAGTTCCTTTTTTAGACGTAATCAGAATTACACCACCAGAAGCTCTTGCACCGTAAATTGCCGCAGAAGCTGCATCTTTTAGCACGCTGATCGAAGCAATATCATTAGGGTTTAAAGTGTTTAAAGATCCGCTGTAAATAATTCCGTCTAAAACAATCAAAGGAGTTTCGGCATTTAATGAACCAATACCACGAATGTTGATTGTTGGCTCTGCTGTAGGATCTCCACCATTATTAATTACGGTAACACCTGCTACTGTACCTTGCAATAATTCGGCTGCACTGTTATAGGTTCTGCTTGAAGTTTCTTTCATCGAAACAGTTCCAACAGCTCCCAAAACTTCATTCTTTTTTACAGAACCATACCCCATTACTACAACTTCCTGTAGTTGCTTCATATCAGCTAATAATTTGACACTGATATTTCTAGTCGACTGATTTACTTTTACTTCCTGAGTAATATATCCCACGTACGAAAAAACAAGTATGGCTTCAGCTGAATTAACTTCCATTTTAAAAGTTCCGTCAAAATCTGTCGTTGCTGTGGCATCAGAATCCTTGTCCTTAATACCAACTCCCGGTAAAGGCATTCCGTCATCGCCACCAAAAACAGTTCCTGAAATACTTATTTTACCTTGTCCTGCATCAGTCAGTTTTTGATTCTTTTTGATGACAATATTGTTGCTTACAATTTCATATTTAAAGAAAAAATTACTGCATATTTTGTCCAATGCTTGTTCTAATGTTACGTTACTCAGTTTCAAACTAATTTTTTGATTCGTATTAACCTGATTAGTTTCGTACATAAAATGCACATCTGCCTGTTTTTCGATTTTCTGAAAGACAGTCTTTATACTTTCATTTTCTACTTTTAAGGTTACTCGCTTGCTAATGTTAACATTTGCTGCTTTCATTGTTGATCCGATAAAAAATAAAGCAACAAAAAAGAGCGCTTTGGTCAATATGGATTTTTTAATGCTCTGATAGTTTACAACATATCGCATTTGTTTTTGATTCATGTTTTTGGAGTTTTAATTTGTGTTTGGATTATTGCTTGGTTTCTACGTAGATTTTTTTATTAATTTGATTTTACTTTGTCAGACCTAACAGGTTTTAAAAACCTGTTAGGTCTCTCTGGATACATGTTACTATATGGTCAAATCTATTTTTAGTTATCGTATGATATAAGTTCCTGATTCGATTTTATAATTGGCATTGATGATATTGCACACTAGGGCCACGACCTGACCAACAGGAAGTTCTTTGAAGTAGGCGCTAATTTTTAAATTATTAAGGTTTTTGTTTTCGATCTGGATTGCTACATTATAATTACGATTGATGGTTGCAATGACTTCAGGCAAAGGAGCATCTTCAAAAACGATGATGTTTTTTCGCCATAGCGAAATAGAGTTCACCGGAATATCTGTAAAGGCTTGCAGTTTATTATTCTGCGATTTAAAAACTACTTTTTGTCCGGGCGTTACATAAACATTTTCTTCGGTAAAAGTCGATTTTACATTTACTCTTCCGGTTAAAACCGAAACTTCTTGTGTAGCATGATCCGGATAAGCCTGAACATTAAAACTGGTTCCTAAAACTTTGGTATCCATTTTATCGGTATGAATAATAAACGGATGTTCTTTGTCTTTGGCTACATCAAAAAATGCTTCTCCTGTTAAATACACTTCACGTGTTCCTCCTTTAAATTTTGTGGGATATTTTAGAAGACTCCCTGCATTGAGCCATATTTGGGTTCCGTCGCTTAGTGTTATTTTAGAATGTTCTCCTGATTTTGTAGCATATTCTTTAGTTATAGTCTGCACAGATGACAAATAAAAGAAACAGGATAATCCCATTAAAAAGATTAGAGAAGCTGCTATAGCCCAATTTCTGTTTTGAAGAAAAATAACCGTATTTGTTTTCTTAATTTGCCTGATTTCCTTCTTTAGTTTTAAGCGATCAGATTGTATAAGGTTTGTAGTATCTGTTATTTCGTCCGGGTGATCATACCAGTTATTCCATAATTCTTCTCCTTTTAGAGAAGTCTTACCTTCTAAAAAAAGCTGTATTTCTTGATGTGGTTTTTCAGGCATTATAATGTGTTTATCTCTTTAATAGTATGTCTTAGAATTTTTACTTTTGGGTAGGCGGATGAGGTTACGCTTTTGTTAAGAAAAGAAAATGCACCTCACAATTTAGAAACCTCCCGTCAGTTAAACTCACCTAAATAGTTTCGCATAAACTTTAGCGCATAAGCAATATGATACTTTACGGTTTCATGCGATACATTAAGTTCTTCGGCTATCTCTTTGTTTGTATAATGTTTGATGCGGCTCAGGATAAAAACTTCTTTGGATTTTTTAGGAAGTAATAATGTGGCTTTATCCACCGCTTGTTGCAGTTCCTGATAATGAATAGCATCTTCGGTTGTATTACTGCTCGTATAATCGTCATTGCTTCGATCAGTAACCTCCTTTATATATTGGTCTGTAATGGTGTGCGATTTTATATAATCTAAAGTTACGTATCGAACGGAAGTATAGATGTAGGCAGCAAATTTCTTTTGAATAACCAAAGTCTTTCGACGTTCCCAAATAGTGGTAAAAACTTCCTGAACAATTTCTTCAGAAACGGGAATCGATTTCATCCTCATATAAACAAAGCGAACTAACAAATCCCGATACCGAAAGTACAATTCATCAAACGCTTTGTCTTTTCCTTGTCTCAATAATTCAACAAGCTGCTCATCAGTAAACGCTTTATACATGACAGGTTTCTTTTGTATTATTGGGCGAATGAATAGCGCTTTGTAAAACACTTATTCCTTTTATTTTTCTGCGATGTATTCTTGATTTAAAAAATGACATATACTACAAGTGTGTTGTTTATAATATGTCTACAAAATTAGAAATGAGGGTAGGTCTGCAAGGTTACGTTTACATTAATAAAACATCCTGTTTATAAAACATTGTATTAACATTTCGTCTCTTAGATGTTATGCGGCAAATTTTGTGCAGAAGCAGCACTATCTTTTTAGGGAGTATGTAGTTTAAAAATGTTTTCCTTATTTTTAAAACACGAGCTGCATTAAAAAAATATTTTAATAATTAGATCCAATTCTTATAATTATTTAAAAATTATAGTAAGTTTGTAAGAGACACGTAATTATAAAAAGCGATGAGTTTAAAGGATTTATTAGATAGTAGTAAAGATAAAAGTCTTTCCGGCCAAAAATGGCACATGCTAAGACAGTCTATAACCAAACGTTTGCTTTCAGGAGGCAATTCTACAATTGCCGAATTAAGTACAGAATTACAATCAAGTGTTCCAACGGTAACCAAAGCCGTCAACGAGTTACTAACCGAAGGTTATGTAATCGACATGGGAAAAATTACTAATAGTGGCGGACGAAGACCGTCCTTATATAGTATCAACCCTACTTGTGCTTATTTTCTTGGCGTTGAAGTTGGCATCAGCAGTATGTCTATTGGATTGCAAAATATCAAAAATGAATTGGTTAGTGTTGATCTTGGCACTTCTTTTATTTTAGAAAATACTCAAAAATCATTATTAAAATTCTGTGACCTCATCAACTCTTTTATAGAAGATAGTTCTGTAGATAAAAAATTAATTGTGGGGGTTTGTATTAACTTTTCCGGCCGTATTAATTCGATGGAAGGTTTTAGCTATAACTATTTCTTTAGTGAAAACCGACCTTTAAACGAAATCATTTCTGAGCAATTAGATCTACCGGTTCACTTAGAAAATGATACGCGCGCAATGGCTTTTGGCGAATATTGCGAAGGCGTTGTCGATGATGAACAAAATATTATTTTTGTGAATTACAGCTGGGGAGTTGCCATCGGGATGATTACTGACGGTAAGTTATATTACGGTAAATCAGGATATTCAGGCGAATTCGGTCATAGTACTATTTTCAATAATGAAATCATGTGCCAATGCGGAAAACTAGGTTGTCTTGAAACCGAAATTTCCGGCTGGTCGCTCATCAACCAATTCAAAGATGCCATAAAAGAAGGCAAACAATCAAAAGTCATTCTTGACGAAAACTCTTCTACACTACAACACAATGCGATTATTGCCGGAGCTGTAAATCTTGAAGACACTCTTTGTGTCGATTTGGTAACCCAGCAAAGCGAAAAAATGGGACGTTATTTATCTATTTTATTAAATATCTTCAACCCTGACTTACTGGTAATTGGTGGAGATTTCGCACAATTGGGCGACTACGCCTTACTCCCAATTCAATCTGCATTAAAAAAATATTCACTCGGTTTAGTTAACCGTGATATGAAGCTTAAAAAGTCTGCTTTAGGCCGTCGTGCGGGCGTTATTGGTGCCTGCTGTGTCATAAAAGAAAAGATGTTATTCCCTCTAATTAATAACTAAATTTCCCAACTACTTCCTTATTATTAAAATATTTTAATAACTAAACTTGTTATATTAAAATATTTTATATCTTTACTTCATAATAATAAATTAATTTATTCATAAGATTATCATAACATTTATTCATATTATGTTTTTTCATTGTTAAAAGGTAATAATAATGATGGCTATATTTTTAAAATATCCACAAATATTAAAATACATTTTTCGCAAAAAAAAGAAGGTATTTGCTTTTTATAGATAGAGATAAAATAAAGTCAAGTAATGCGAACTTATCATGATGTTGTGTGAATAAATTTTAAAAAAGAGAATATCAGTTTTATATAGAGTAAGAAAATTAAAGATCAACTATAAATATCAACACTAATCATCGCATAAAAAACATTTGTTTTTAAGTCATAAAAAAGCCAGCTAATGCAGGAACATTGCTGGCCGGTTCCTTAACAGGAACAATGACTTGAAAATTAATAAACAGACCTTTAACAAAGTTATTATTAACCAAACCATTACAAAAGTATGAAATTATTGCCAAAAAGTAAACCTATAAATTGTAGGTTTACTCCTAAACACGTAAAAGTTATAAAACTAACATCTGCGTTGCTTTTAGTTTTTACAATGCAGTTAACCGCTGCAGAAACAGAAAAAAGTACCATACTTACAGATAAAAATGTAAAAAAGAATGACCTAATTCAAAAGAAAGTTACCGGAACAGTTACCAATGAAAAAGGAGAAGCTTTACCAGGTGTAAACATTGTAGCCAAAGGAACTCAGTTTAGCACACAAACAGATTTTGACGGAAAATTTTCTATTGAAGTACCGGATAATGCTACTACTTTGATCGTTTCTTATATTGGTCTTCAGGAGCAAGAAGTTGCTATAGGTACTGCACCTCTTACTATTGTTCTTAAAGAAATAGGACAACAAATGAATGAGGTTATTGTAGTAGGATATGGTTCTCAAAACCGAAGAACTTTAAGTACTGCGGTTTCTAAACTGGACAAAAAAGTATTAGAAAATGTACCGTATTCTAACGTAACACAATCTTTGCAAGGTAACGTAACCGGTTTGGTGGTAAAAACTTCATCTGGACAACCAGGGAAAGCTTCGAACATTCTGGTTCGTGGTGGTACATCGATCGATAATCCTGCCGGAGCGACACCTTTATATATAGTAGATGGTGTTATTCGTACTCAGATAGACGACATTAACTCTTTTGATATTGCTTCGCTTCAGGTACTAAAAGATGCTGCGGCAACTTCTATTTACGGAGCGCGTGCATCAAACGGTGTTATTATTATTACCACAAATACGGGTAAATCAGGTAAAATGAAAGTGACTTATAATGTCTCTACTCAAAGTAGCCGAATTGGTAAAAAATACGATTTCATGGACGGTGGGGATTATATCAAATTTCAACGTCAGGGTATTTATAATGCCGCAGAACTTGCCGGACTTTCTACTACGACAGGTATCGCAAGACTGGGTCAGTTAACGGGCGCGACTCCGGCTGGTACTGGAAACAACCTTCAAAACAATACTCCGTTTGCTACTTTATTAAAATCCAGTTTAACACCGGATTCAGTGGCACAGCTACAGGCAAAAGGCTGGCAGGAACTTCAGGACCCTTTAAATCCTAACAGTACCATCATGTACAAAAGTACAGATTGGAATGATGTTTTGTTTCAAAATGCTCTTACACAAAGTCATAACCTTGGGATAAGCGGAGGTAATGATACTGGAGTTTTTGACTTGAGTTTAGGATATCTTAAAGGTGACGGTATTACGATTTTTACAGGATATCAAAGGTTTACAAGTAAATTAAATGCTTCGCTAAAAGTAGCTGACAATTTTACCATCAATGGCCGTATGTTGTTCTCTAAATCAAGCAACAATCAGGTTGTGGCAAATAGTGTAGTTTTCAACAGATATTTGGGAAACTCACCAACTACAAAATTATATCTTGAAGACGGAACATTGGCTCCGGGTCAAAATAACATTAACGGAAATCCATTGTACCAAATGGGAAAAGTTAAGGGAATCAACGAAAACAATAAATTACAAATAGGCGTAGATGGTGAATTAAAACTAGCCAAAGATTTCACCTTCACTCCTTCTATGTCTCTTTATAGCGAAAATGAAAATGACAACACTTTTCAGCAGGCGTTCTTAAGCGGAAGCAGTGGTTTAGTAGACAATACACGTACTGCAACAAGATTAAGCAACCAAATTTCGCAAGTACAATACGAAGGAGTTTTTGCCTATAAAAAAGGATGGGATAATATTGGAGATTTTGATGCCAAATTAGGAGTTTCAAAATACGACAGAACTATAAAATCTTTTAATGCTTCAGGAAAAGGAAGTCCTTCAGATCTAGCGCAGACTTTAGACTCTTCTCCAATTCCGGTTTCTGTTTACAGCAACAATACAAAATTGGTTTTAAACAGTGTTTTCGGACGTGTTAATTACGATTACAAAAACAGGTATTTCGCAACAGCATCTTTCCGTTATGACGGTTCATCAAGTTTAGGACCTGACAACAGATATGGTTTCTTTCCTGGGATCTCTGCAGGATGGAACATTCAGGAAGAAAAATTCTGGGAGAAAGCAATGCCAAAATTATTCTCTTCTCTTAAACTTCGTGGAAGTTATGGTGTAAATGGTAACTTGGGAACTCTTGGAGATTTTCAGGCCGGAGGATTATACTCAGGTTCTACAAATGGTGTAGCAAATAGTTACAACGGACAATCTGCGATTATCAACTCACAAATTGCAAATCCGGGATTAAAATGGGAACAATCTGAAACTGTAAATGGTGGTTTCGATTTAGGTTTCAACGAAGATAAAATCAGAATTATTGGAGATTTTTATAACAAATTAACTTCTGATTTATTAACGAATCTTACTTTACCATCAAATAGTGGTTTCTCTACGGTATTAACAAATCTTGGAGGATTAAGAAGCAAAGGTTTCGAATTAGAAATACAAGCGAATCTTTACAATAAAAACGACTGGAAAATTAATGTTGGAGCAAACGTTTCTCACAATACCAATACAATTGAAAAATTGCCATCAAACGGAAATTTAAACAACAGAATTGGCGGAACAGAGATTTTCGATCAAAAAAGCGGAACATATCAATATGTTGGAGGTTTGCAGGAAGGACAAAAAATTGGAAATTTCTACGCACACAACCAATTGTATATTCTTTCGACTCAGGCAGAAGCAGATGCATACAACTTAAAAGTGCACGATACTTATGTAACTAAAACGGCTGCAAATGGCGGAAATCCTGAAGGTAAAAAATTCGCCGGAGATGCTGTATTTGAAGACACGGATGGAAACGGAATTATCGACAGCAGAGACAGAAAGTATATGGGAAATATGTTCCCAACATTTGTAGGAGGATTTAATTTTGATACTTCGTACAAAGGATTTTCACTTACAGTAAGAACAGATTACTCATTGGGAGCTACAATTTACAACGAAGCAAGAGCACGTTTCTTAGGTCAGTTTCAGGGTAATTACGGATTATTGGCAGAAAGTGCACAATCATGGCAAAAAGAAGGAGACATTACAGATGTACCTCGTTACCGTTGGGCAGATCAAACGAATCAAAACAACTTGTTCAGATCAGAAGCTAGTGGAGCTGCTTACAACACCAATATGTTTCAGGGAAATAGCCGTTATTACGAAAGTGGAGATTATTTATGTATAAGAGAAATCACTTTTAGCTACAACTTGCCTAAAATGTTAATCGACAGAGCAAAACTAACATCGGTTCGTGTTTACGTAACCGGAAGCAACTTATACTATTTCACAAAATACAAAGGATTAAGCCCTGAAGTACAAGGTATAGACGGAGGATCTAGTTTAGGATTATCTGCCGCAGGATCAACAGGTACATACCCTGTTCCAAGAAACATTATCCTTGGTTTAAATATCAGTTTGTAAATTTTAATACTAAAATCATGAAAAAGAAATTTCTTATATATACACTACTTTTTACTACTCTATCCCTATTCAACTCCTGTCAGGATGATTTAGAGCTAACATCTGATAGTGTTATTACATCTGATAGTTTTTGGAAAACAGAAGATGATGCCAAAGCTGGTGTAAATGGTATGTACGTTAACTTCAGAATCCAGACCCAACAAAATTATTATTTATTGGGAGGAGCCAGAAGTGCCGAAATAACTGGTGGTGTTCAATCACCGTTGACTTTGGCCAATTATTATAACAATCAGCTTACACCACAAAATGTCGACGTAGACTGGGCGGGATTATATACTGTAATACATTCTGCAAACTTGGTTTTAAAGTATGTACCACAAATTACCTTTAGCCCAACAACCGTAAATGAGCAAAAACGATATCTTGCACAAGCGTATTCTATGCGTGCTTTATGTTATTTTATCATGGCGCGTTCGTGGGGTGGTGTTCCACTTGTAACAGATCCTACAGAAAACAGCAATCAGTCACAATATATTATTCCGCGTAATAGTATCGAAGAAACATTTGCTTTCATCAAAAAAGATATTGATGCAGCAATTGCAAACTTTCCTGACGCAACGAATAATAAAATTCAATTGTCGCTTGCTTCAGTGTATGCTTTAAAAGCCGATGTAAACTTATGGACTGCAAAACAATTAGGTGGCGGAACAGTAGATTTGAATACAGCATTAACAGCTATAAACGCAATTCCGGGAACTCCAACTTTATTGCCTAATTTTAAAGATGTTTTTGCTTACGACAAAAAAGCAAATGCTGAGGTAGTTTTTGCTGTTCGTTATTCTCTTGCAGATTTACCTTCGAATTTAGCCGACAACTGGAACCAGTTTATGTTTGTGGGGCCAAGTGATTTTGCTCCATTAACATCTGCAACAGCAACAGCCACTTTTGGAACATTAGGAACTGGTGCCGGAAATGCCGGAATTTCAAGAGTGCAACCGGATATTACAAGATTCAATTTTGCAGCAACAGATACCAGAAAAGCTGCAACTTACTTAACTTTATACAACGGCCCCGTTCCTGTAGTAACAGGTTTGGTAAAATACAACGGAACTGTTGACGGAACTTTAAGACGTTTTGTAAGTGATATTATCATTTACCGTTGGGCAGATATTTTATTAATGAAAGCTGAAATTAAAAATGCTTTAGGACAAGATCCAACTGCTGAAATGAATTTGGTAATGCAAAGAGCAGATGCTACGGCTTCTTTCACAAATGATTCTCCTGCAAATAATGACAATGTGATCTTAAATGAACGTTTGAAAGAATTGGCTTTTGAAGGAAAATCATGGTGGGATTTGGTTCGTTTCAACAAAACAAGCTTAGTGCCATCGATGACAGCAGGAAAAGAAGTTTTGTTTCCGATCTCTCAGAACACAATCAACTTTAATCCAAAAATTGTTCAGAATCCTATTAGCAAATAAGATTTTAAAACTATAGTTTACCATTAGATCGGGAATGTAAAAGTTCCCGATCTAATACAACAAAATACAAATAATAAAAAAACATACTCATGAAAATTCAACATTTACAAGGTCTGATTTCTGCTCCTTTCACCCCTTTTGACAGCAACGGAAAATTAGATGTTAGCCTGATTCCCGCTTATTATACTTTTCTAAAAAGAAACGGAATCACCGGAGCTTTTATCAACGGATCAACCGGCGAAGGAGTTTCTATCACCTTAGAAGAAAAAAAGGCAGTTGCACAAGCCTGGGCAGATTGCTCGAATCACGATGATGATTTTAAAGTAATGGTTTTCCTTGGCGGAACTTGTCTGGCTGATTGTATCGACCTTGCAAAACATGCTTACGAAATTGGTTTATACGCTGTTTCTCTAACCGGAGCTTTTTACTTCAAACCAAACAATGTAGATACTCTTGCCGAAATCTGTATTAAAGTGGGAGAAAGTGTTCCTAATATGCCATTTTATTATTACCACATTCCCGTATTAACAGGCGTAAATGTTGCGATGTACGATTTGGTAAGAGCTTTAGATAATAAACTTCCAAACTTTGCCGGAGTAAAATATACTCACGAAGATTTTATGGATTTCCAAAGTTGCATGAGCTACGAAAACGGAAAATTTGATATGCTTTGGGGGCGTGACGAAAATATGTTATCTGCTTTGGTTCTGGGTGCAAAAGGTGCTGTAGGAAGTACTTTCAACTATGCTGCTCCATTATATTATGATTTAATTGAAGCTTTCAATAATAATGATTTGGTTAAAGCAAGAGCGCTTCAGCAAAAATCAATTGATATGATTCGTTTCTTAGGTAAATATGGCGGAATCTCTGTTGGGAAAGCATATATGAAATTGGTAGGTCATGATTTAGGAGAATTCAGATTACCGGTTAAAAACATGAGTGCTGAACAATTTGAGTTATTCAAAAAAGATGTTGCAGGTTTAAATTTCGATACTTTCAAATCTAAATAATCAAGTTCGTTTTCTCTAAAACAAACCCAATATGAATACGTCTTTTTCTTCCTTAATCCTTACTATTTTTATTATGTCAACAACCATTGGTTTTTCGCAAAAAACAAAGATTTCAAATGTCGAATGGAAAAAAGCCGCACAATTGCAAAATGCTGACGGAAGTCTTTCACTAGGTTTTGCAGGTCCGATAAACGGAGTTAGCAACAACATTTTGATTGTCGCCGGAGGAGCCAATTTTCAGAATAAAATGCCTTGGGAAGGAGGAAAAAAACACTATTCGAATGAGATTCATGTTTTAGAAAAAGTAGGCGATGAATATCATTGGAACAAAAAAGTGACGAATACATTACCGGAACCTATCGCGTATCCGGGAAATACAACCACAAATTCAGGAATCGTTTATGTAGGCGGAGAAAATGAAAACGGACTTTCGAATAAAGCCTTTATCCTAAAATGGAATGCCGATAAAAACGAAATTGAAACAAAATCATTACCGGATTTTCCAATCGCCATTACCAATATTGCACTTACAAATCATGAAAATATTGTTTACGCAATTGGCGGAGATGAAGCAAAACAATCCTCAGATTTAGTTTTTAGTATGGATTTGAATGCTGAAAAACAGGAATGGAAATCGTTACCAAAATTACCTTTTGCTTTAGCAAATTCGGTTGCAGTAATTCAAAATGATAAAATTTATGTTGTTGGCGGAAGAACCAAAACTGCATCAGGAATAAGCGATTTGCACAACACTACTTTAGCTTTTGATCTAAAAAAACAAGTTTGGGAAACGAAAGCAGAGATCTCTGACGGAAAACACACCACCAATTTTTCTGCTGGCGCAGGAGTTGCTGTTGGCAATGAATACATTTTGATTCTTGGCGGAGATAACGGAACTACTTTTCATAAAATAGAAACCTTTTTGTCGCAAATTGCAAAAGCCACATCTGAAGAAGAGAAATCAAAACTTATTGCCGAAAAAAATATTTTAAACACAACACACAAAGGTTTTTACAACGCTATTTTAGTATACAACACACATACAAATAAATGGTCAAAAATGGGCGAATTGCCTTTTCTTGCCCAGGTTACAACAACAGCCACAATCTGGAATGACAAAATAGTTTTATCGAATGGAGAAATAAAACCCGGAATTCGTACACCTGATGTTATGTTGGGAACCATCAAATAAAAATTAAACACGAATTGCACAAATTATCACGAATTAAAATCATTGTAATCTTTTTAATCAGTGGCAAAAAAATTTAAACAGATAGAAACATAGATTTTTAAATCATATTAAAAGGTGGTTCTAAAAAAACAAGTTTTTTTTTCACATAGCTAACTATGAGTTTTATTTGAAGCGAAACGTCTTTTCGCGCTATGCAAACTATGTCTCTATGTGTTTAAGAACCGATTCGCAAATAATTAAACGTAACCAAAGAGACCTAACAGGTTTTTAAAACCTGTTAGGTCTAGCAAGAATCAAAATAAAATCTGTTTATCCCGATAGCTATCGGGAGCGGCAAAAAAATTTAAACACATACAAACATAGTTTTAAATCGAAGAAAGTTGGTTTTAAAAAAATACATTTTTTACACATAACAATATGAGTTTTATTTGAAGTGAAACGTCTTTTCGCGCTATGCAAACTATGTCTCTATGTGTTTAAAAAACCGATTCGTAAATAATTAAACGTAACCAAAGAGACCTAACTGGTTTTTAAAACCTGTTAGGTCTGGCAAGAATCAAAATAAAATCTGTTGATCCCGATAGCTATCGGGAGCGGCAAAAAAATTAAACACATAGAAACATAGTTTTAAATCGAAAAAAGATGGTTTTAAAAAAATACATTTTTTACACATAGCACTATGAGTTTTATTTGAAGTGAAACGTCTTTTCGCGCTATGCAAACTATGTCTCTATGTGTTTAGAAAAATACCCAACCAATTAAATAAAATAAATCATATCAAAATATGAAAAACTCTAAATATTATCCGTGGTTAGTCGTAGCGTTACTCTGGATTGTAGCGTTGCTCAACTATATGGATAGACAAATGCTGGCGACCATGAGACCTTCTATGGAAGCTGACATTCCTGAACTGGTTTCAGGTGAAAATTTTGGACGTTTAATGGCTATTTTCCTTTGGATTTATGCTTTAATGAGCCCTATTTCCGGAATTATTGCCGATAAATTAAATAGAAAATGGTTGATTATTGGCAGTTTATTTGTCTGGTCTGCGGTTACATATGCTATGGGTTATGCTACAACATACAATCAGATTTATTGGTTAAGAGCCATTATGGGCGTGAGTGAAGCCTTATACATTCCCGCAGGTTTGTCTTTAATCGCCGATTATCATCAGCAAAAAACAAGATCGCTTGCCATTGGTATACACATGACGGGACTTTATGTAGGCTCCGCTTTGGGAGGTTTTGGAGCTACAATTGCTGCGAGATTTTCATGGCATACTACTTTTCATCATTTTGGTATTGTGGGCATTGTGTATTCGATAGTGTTGGTTTTCTTTTTATATGAGAAAAAAGTATCTACCAAAACATTTGATCCTGAGTTTAATAAAACACACGAAAAAGATTCGCTTTTTAAAGGCTTGGCATTATTGTTTACCAATATTTCATTCTGGGTGATTTTATTTTATTTCGCTATTATCAGTTTACCGGGTTGGGCAACTAAAAACTGGTTACCTACCCTATTCTCCGACAACTTAGGAATCTCAATGGATCAAGCCGGGCCAATAGCCACAATTACAATTTCATTCTCGTCCTTAATAGGTGTTATTTTCGGAGGAATTTTATCGGACAAATGGGTTCAAAAAAATATAAAGGGAAGAGTTTATACCAGTGCCATTGGTCTGAGTTTAACGATTCCCGCTTTAATGCTGATTGGTTTTGGGCATTCCTTATTTCATGTGGTTGGAGCTGTTTTATGTTTTGGTATCGGATATGGTATGTTCGATGCCAATAATATGCCCATTATCTGTCAGTTTGTCTCCTCAAAACATCGTGCAACCGCTTATGGAGTACTGAATATGACCGGAGTTGGCTGCGGTGCTTTGGTAACTTCATTGCTTGGAAAATCTGCAGATTCAGGAACTTTAGGTTTTGGTTTTGCCTTAATGGCCGGAGTTGTATTGCTTGCATTAATAGTGCAAATTAGTTTTCTACGCCCCAAAGTCAATGATTTTGCAGATGCGTAGAACATAAAGTTCATCCCCTTTTTTACAATTTAAGAGTTAGTTGGTTTTTTGAAGTTTTTATAAGCCAGGGCGGAGCTATGCCTTCTGCCCAGCTTATAAATGAGCCTTTTTTTAATAATAGTTCTAAAAAAAATGAGAACAAAAAAACGAAATCTTTTCATGGTTATGCTTTTCATTTCAATGATTTTCAATCTTGAAATGACAGCGCAAACTCCAATAAAAATTGCTTGCATTGGTGATTCTGTTACGGCTGGTTATCTTTTAGCCAATCCAACAACCGAATCTTATCCTTCGCAGTTGCAAATTTTAATGGGAAATCAATATGAAGTCAAAAATTTTGGACATAGCGGAGCAACGCTTTTAAAGAAAGGAAGTACGCCTTATTTTAAAACCGAAAAATGTGCTGAAGCCATTGCCTATCGTCCTGATATTGCCATTATTCATTTAGGATTAAATGATACCGATCCCAGAAACTGGCCGAATTACAGAGAAGATTTTGATGCAGATTATTCGTGGTTAATCGATACTCTAAAAACACAAAATCCGAAGGTAAAAATTTATATCTGCAAAATGACGCCGATATTCAATGAACATCCAAGATTTAAGTCCGGAACACGAGATTGGTTTTGGCAAGTTCAGGAACATATCAACGGAATTGCAAAAGCCAATAATGTCAAACTAATTGATCTTCACGAGAAACTGTACAATCGTCCTGATCTTTTCCCTGATGCTTTACATCCAACAAAAGAAGGAGCAACAATTTTAGCAAAGATCGTTTACGAAAATATCACGCAGGATTTTGGCGGACTAAAATTATCTCCTGTTTTCACCGATAATATGGTGTTGCAAAGAAATCAACCAATTGTAATTTATGGAAATGCAAATGGCGGAGAAAAAGTCGAAATCACTTTAGACAATAAAAAAGAAATTACAACTACAAATGAATTCGGAAAATGGAAAATAAATTTTCCTGCAGTGAAATCTGGAGGAACACATCAGATTACTATTTCATCAAAAGAAAAAAAAATCGTTCTGAAAAATATTCTAATTGGAGACGTTTGGTTTTGTTCCGGACAATCAAATATGGCATTCCCTCTTTATAAATCAGAAAATGGAATTGCTGAGGTAAAAAAAGCCATCAACAACACCAATCTTCGATTATTCAATTTTGAGGCCACTGCAGAAACAGATGAAAAAGCGTGGGATTCTATTACTTTAGAAAAAACGAATCGATTAGAATTCTTTTCCGGAAAATGGAAAATCTCTGATTCATTAAGTGCAAAAGACTTCTCGGCAATAGCTTATTACTTCGGACAAAATATTGCTCGCGAAGAAAATGTTCCAATAGGTTTAATACAAGTTGCCGTTGGCGGATCTCCCATAGAATCCTGGATTGACAGATATACTTTGGAACACGATGATAAAGTAGTCGACGTACTGACCAACTGGCGAAAATCTGATTTCATGATGCCGTGGGTAAGATCGCGTGCTGATGAAAATTTAAAAAATGCCAAAAATCCAAAACAGCGACATCCCTACGGACCTTGTTATAATTATGAAACCGGCGTAACTCATTTCACCGATTTTCCCATAAAAGGAATTATTTGGTACCAAGGCGAAAGCAACGCACACAACATCGAATTATACGAACATTTAATGCCTGTGTTGGTTGAAAGCTGGCGTAAAGCCTGGGCAAACTCCCTTCCGTTTTATTATGTTCAATTGTCAGGAACAGATCGTCCAACCTGGCCGTCCTTTAGAGATGCACAAAACAAAATTCAGAAAAACATTGCCAATAGCGGTATGGCGATTAGTATGGATTACGGTGATGCTACAAATGTGCATCCTATTCAAAAAAAGCAGGTTGGAGATCGTCTGGCGCTTCTGGCATTGAAATATACTTACGGAAAAAGTATCATCGCAAACGGACCATCGGCGCAAAAAGCCACTCAAAAAGGTGATCTAATTATAGTTTCTTTTTCGAATGCCAAACAATTATCAACAGCGAATAATAAAGAATTAACAGGTTTTGAGTTGGTAACCGAAAAAGGAATCCGAATTGAAAGTAAAGCAACAATTATTAAAAACGAGGTTTCAATAAATATCCCAAAAGGTGAAAAAATTAAAACCGTCTTATATGCCTGGAAGCCTTATACAAAAGCAAATCTCGTCAATGAAGCAAATTTGCCGTGTTCGACGTTTCAACTGGATTTAAACAATAAAAATTGAAACACAAATTGCACGAATTAGCACGAATTAAAAAATCATTTTAAATCTGCCTAATCTGCGAGAAAAAAATTAAACACATAGAAACATAGTTTAAATATCAAAAAAGACAATTAAAGAAAATACATTTTTTCACATAGCGCTATGAGATTTATTTTTAAGTGAAACGCCTTTTTTTAAGAATTAGAGAGCTATGTCTCTAATTCTTAAAAAAATATAGACCAACAAATACGAAATCAACACTTAGTAAAAAAAACTAAGTCTAAAAAATATATAAAATGAGTTATTCCAATACTGATCTCTTACACCTAAAAGATTTTTATCAGAACCAATTACTACATGACACCGTTCCGTTTTGGTTTCCACAATCAATTGACACAATTCACGGCGGTTATTTATTAATGCGCGGACAGAATGGCGACTTAATCGACGATGATAAATCGGTTTGGTTTCAGGGTAGAACCGCATGGTTATTATCGACACTTTATAACACGATCGAACCTAAACAAGAATGGTTAGACGGCGCCAAATCCGGAATCGATTTTATCAACCAACATTGTTTTGATACTGACGGAAGAATGTTTTTCCATGTAACCCGCGAAGGAAACCCAATTCGTAAACGCCGTTATTATTTCTCTGAAACCTTTGCCGTGATTGCGATGAGCGCTTACGCGAAAGCTAGCGGAGACGAGAAAATTGCAGAACAGGCACGTCATTTATTTGGAGAATGCATCAAATATTCGAGTACTCCGGGTTTATTAGAACCAAAATATACCGGAGAACGTCCGTCGAAAGGAATTGGATCGCCAATGATTATGATCAATACGGCACAACAAATCAGGGAGACCATTGGAGATCCGCGTTGCGATGAATGGATCACCAAATGGATTGCCGAAATCGAAAATGATTTTGTAAAACATGACATCGAATGTGTGATGGAACAAGTAGCTCCTGATGGTTCAATCATAGATCATATTGATGGACGCACGTTGAATCCGGGTCATGCTATTGAAGGTGCATGGTTTATTCTACACGAAGCAAAATATAGAAATAATGATCCTCATTTAATCGAATTAGGCTGCAAAATGCTGGATTATATGTGGGAACGTGGTTGGGACAAAGAACATGGAGGGATTTTATATTTCTGCGATGTTTATGGTAAACCTGTTCAGGAATATTGGCAGGACATGAAATTCTGGTGGCCTCATAATGAAGTTATTATTGCCACTTTATTGGCGTACACAATGACCGGAAATGAAAAATACGCAACATGGCATAAAATGATTCACGATTATGCGTATAGTAAATTCCATGATAAAGAAAACGGAGAATGGTTTGGGTATTTACACAGAGACGGAAGCGTGGCGCAAACTGCTAAAGGAAATCTTTATAAAGGACCTTTTCATTTACCGAGACAAGAATGGTATTGCGCACAAATATTAAACGAACATCTTGAAAAAACAATGAAACATGAAAATCAAATTATGTAAATCGGTATTGGCGATGTTAGACATTTAGCCATCTATAAATAATACCTTTTATATTAAGTTTTTGTGTGCCGTTTGGCAAGAAATATTGGTAGAAAACACAGATCAGGATTGAATTTAATGTGCCGTTAAGCATTAAATATTTGGTAGAAAATTACATTTACGGTCCGTTGGCGTGTGCCGTTAGGCACTAAATATTGGTAGAAATACAGATCAAGATAGGATTGTATGTGCCGTCAGGCACAACATATCGGTAGAAAAAATACGTTCAAGATCCGGTAGCGTGCCGTAGGTACGCAATATATACGTTTTGTTGCATACCTACGGCACGCTGGATTTATTGGGATTCTTTTTTCTACCGATATGTTGTGCCTAACGGCACAGCAAATAACATAACGCTATGTGAGAAAATCATGATTTTATTAAAAAAGAATTTAAATTTTAAATCTATGTTTCTATGTGTTAAATAAAAATGACACTAAATAATTGTAATAGTACCACCTATTCCATCAGGATTCTCGAGATTAAACCTTACGCTTATTAACCAATTTTAACCAAAATAAAAACTATGAAAAATTTATTACGCTTATTTTGTTCGTGTTTTATGTGTTTATATGGTATTAGTATCAAAGCACAAAGTGGTAAGGTTTTGAACCTCGATGGAATTTCTACTTATATGACTGTTCCTGATCATGCTGATTTAGACTTCGGCGCAAGCCAAAACAAAACGATTACATGTTGGATAAAAACAACAACTTCAACCGGAACTCCCAGAATTTTTGCCAAAAGAAATGGCTCATCCGGAAACGGATATGAATTTTGGACCGGCAATGGAACCAATGCTGGAAAATTTGCAATGAACATGAGCGGAACCGGAACGCCCAACAATATTAGTACCGCAGGATATTCGGCCAATTCTATTGCAGACGGAACCTGGCATCATATTGCACTGGTTATCGATGCTTCCAGTAATCGAACGATGTACGGTTATATTGATGGTGTTTTGGCCAATACCGGAAAACCTTTTACCTCTGTTACTTCGGATTTTTCGAATGCTTTAAACTTTGTGGTTGGAGCGACTTCTGATGCCAGTAACAGTTACAAATGGGCAGGTCAAATCGATAATCTCCGCATTTGGAACAAAGCCATGACAGCAACTGAATTGCAAACTGATATGACTGCTGTTATCAATGCTCCGGCAACAGATCTTCTGGCAGCGTGGAATTTTGAAAACATAAGTGGTACAACTGTTCCCGATGTTTCAGGGAATAACCATCCCGGGACTTTGGTTGGATCTCCAACGACATCAAATGCTTTTCCGATGATTTTATCTTTAGATGGTGTTAATGATTATATGTCGGTTGTGAATCATAGTGATTTTAATTTAGCAGCCGGACAAAGTTTAACGGTGACTTGCAAAATCAAATCATCAGATTTTGGTAAACGTATTCTAAGTAAACGCCCTGGCGGTGCAGGAATTGGATATGAATTTATCAATAATACTTCAGCCGGCGGTGGACAATTTGGAGTAAATTTAACGACAAGTGCCGGAGCCGCAGGACCTCCTTACGGAACTTCGAATATTGCGAATAACATTTGGCATCATTTGGCAATGGTCGTTGATGTTGCTTCAACAAGTTGTAAAATTTATGTTGATGGTGTTTTGCAGCAAACCA
Source organism: Flavobacterium sp. NPDC079362 (assembly GCF_050267765.1). Taxonomy (NCBI): domain Bacteria; kingdom Pseudomonadati; phylum Bacteroidota; class Flavobacteriia; order Flavobacteriales; family Flavobacteriaceae; genus Flavobacterium; species Flavobacterium sp. NPDC079362. The sequence goes on from NZ_JBNNFM010000020.1 coordinate 98,066, forward strand.
AAACGACCACAAATATTGGCGGAACAAATACAGTTTCAAATACCGGAGATTTATTATTTGGAACGCTCAGTAATTTTTCTTCTTATATGAATGCACAATTAGACGATATTCGTTTTTGGAATAAAGCCATGACTGCCGCAGAAATTGTAACAGATAAAACAGCAATTGTAAACGGAGCACAAACCAACTTGATTGCAGCTTGGGATTTTGAAAATGTTAGCGGTACAAACGTTCCGGACATTTCAGGAAACAATCATCCGGGAACTTTAAATAATGGAGCGATGGTGATTGCCCAAACCAACGAAATGCAAATTAATGCAGTTTCATTAGTGCAGACTGAATTACCAACCGGAATTGGAGATACCAACCAACGAATTATTGCTGTAAAAGCTGCTGTTAGCGGCACCATAAATCCGCTTACGGTAAGTGCTTTAAAATTTACAATGGCAGGAACTACCAATATTGCTGATGTTACTAATATCAAAATTTACTCCAGCGGATCTACTGCAATTTTCAATTCGGCAACGGCAACATTGTTTGGGAATGTGACTCCGTCAAGCGGAAATCTTGTTGTTAACGGCTCAAAAGCATTGATAAACGGAGACAATTATTTCTGGATTACCTATGATGTTTCGGCTTCAGCAACAGAAGGGAATTTATTAGATGCCACTTGCGAGTCAATCGTAGCGAACAGTATTACTTATAATACAACAGCTAATACCGTTTCGGGCAATCGTACGATATTATTAGCCAATACACTTTTGTTTACACCCGGAGATGCAGAATCTGCCAGTTATCGTATTCCGGCGATTATCACCGCTGCCGATGGTTCATTAGTTACCGTAACCGATAAAAGATGGAATGGTGCCGGGGATTTAGCAGCTAAAATTGATCCTGTCGTGCGTCGTAGTACCGATAACGGAAAAACTTGGTCTGCTCCTATTGTCATTGCTAATTTTGGTGCTTCAACCGGAGCGGGAGATGCCGCTTTAGTTCTCGATAAAACTACAGGAGAATTATTGTGTCTGGTTTCTGCCGAGAAAGGTTTTTTTGCTTCGACAAATGCAGCACCTGCCAAAGTTTTAGTGATTCATAGTACAGACAATGGCGTAACATGGGGAACTCCTGTTGATATTACTAACCAAATTTATGGTCCAAATCCGGGTTGGAAAGGATTATTTGTGGCTTCAGGAAGAGCACATCAATTAAGAGACGGAAAAATTGTCGCTGCCATTGCTGTACGAGAAAATGTTTCGGGAGTTGAACACATTAATAATTATATAATTACCAGCGCTGATCACGGAATTACATGGACAGCATCAACCGGAAGAGCAGAATTAGACGGAGACGAATCTAAAGTCGTAGAACTAAACAACGGCAATATCATGATGAGTATTCGTAATCCGGGAACGCGTCGTTTTAATATCTCAACAGATAAAGGAGCAACTTGGGGAACTGCTTATAATCAAGCAAGTATTACTGACCCAAATTGCGATGGCGATTTTATTCGCTATACTTCTACCCTTGACGGATATGATAAAAACAGATTATTGCATTCGATTCCGTTTTCTGGAAGCCGAAAAAATGTGAGTGTACAATTGAGTACAGATGAAGGAACAACGTGGGGATCACCTAAAACTATTTTTAGCGGAGCTTCGGCATATTCGAGTTTAACAATTTTGCCTGACGGAACAATTGGCATTTATTATGAGAACGGAGAAAGTTCAACTTATCAGATGTATTTTGTTCGTTTTAGTTTAAATTGGCTTACCAATGGCACGGATACATTTGTTCCAGCCAGTAGTCCTTCGTTAAGCAAAAAAACACAGGAAAACACAGCAACTGAAGATCAAAAATTCAGCATTGATGTAAATCCAAATCCAATTAATGATGTGGTTAGGATTAAAGTAAACAATGCGAAGGGAAATATTACGTTCAAAATTTATGATTTATCAGGTAAAATAATTCGTACTGAAAAATTAAGTACTAATGAAACAGAAATTTTCTTTTCGTTAGGAAATCAATTGAAAGGTATTTATCTTTTAAATGCAAATGATACAGAGACAACCATTAGCAGCAAATTGATTAAAAACTAAAAAAGAGCCATCGGATTAATTCCGCTAAAAAAAAGAGCCATCGGCTCGACCAATATTGTAGGGCCGAATTTTAATCCGGTTTAAACAATACAAAAAATAATAAAGAAATAAAATTAAAAAATGAAACAAGCGATTATCAATACAACCGTACACACAGGAGATGAAATCATCGAAAACGGAGTTATTATCATCGAAAATGGAAAAATTATATCCGTACAAAAAGAAATCCCAGATGTTATTGAAACGATTGATTTAAAAGGAAAACATATTGCTGCGGGTTTTATCGATATTCAGATCAACGGAGGAGAAAAACTGTATTTCAGTCAAACTCCAACCGAAGAAACGATTCAGGATATGTATGATGCAAGCCTAAAACATGGAACTACACAAGTACTTGCGTGTTTGATCTCTTCTTCGCATGAAACAATTCTTCAGGGAATTGAAGCCGTTCGCAATTATAGAAAAAAACACCATAATGGCGTAATCGGAATGCATTTGGAAGGACCGTTTTTGAATCCGTTAAAACGTGGTGCGCATAGTATTGATCAGGTTCGTAAACCAACGAACGGTGAGCTTGAAGAAATTATAAGACTTGGAAAAGATGTTATAAAAGTGATCACGATTGCACCGGAATGTTTTACAGACGAGCAACTGAATATGTTGTTAAAAAGTGACATTCAAATCTCAATTGGACATTCTACAGTTACGTACAAAGAAGCACAGGTTTACTTTTCGAAAGGTATAAAACTGGTAACCCATTTATTTAATGCGATGACACAATTTGGGCATCGCGAACCGGGTTTAGTGGGTGCCACTTTTGAAAACGAAAATGTATATGCTCCAGTAATTCTTGATGGTGCACATTGCGATTATGCGGCGGCAAAATTAGCGTACAAACTCAAACAAGACAAATTCTTTTTGATTAGTGACGCCACATTTTTAGGCCGAAAGGTTGAAAACTTTAAATGGGATAATTTCGATGCACATCTTGACAATGGTTTTTACAGAAACGACGACGGAAATCTGGCAGGAGCAACAATCTCAATGTTAGAAGCAGTTCAAAATGCCTATAATCATCTTGATGTTTCGGCAGACGAAGCTATTAAAATGGCTACTTCGCGCGTTGCAAGTGCGATTGGTTTACAAGATCAATTCGGAAAAATAAAAGAAGGATTTCCTGCCACTTTTGTACAATTTAATGACGATTTATCTGAAATAGAAACGTTGGATTTTTCTAAAAACAAAACTACTATTTCATAAAATGATCAAAGAAAAAATGCTTCCGATTACTGCTAAAATCAAGGAATTTAAAATCATTATTGCCGGAATATTATTTGCCTTTTTATGGGCATCTGCATCAACGGCAACCAAAATTGGTTTGCATGCCGCACAGCCTTTTGTGATTTCTATTTTCAGGTTTATAATAGCCGGAAGCATTATGCTTTTCATTTCTCATATCGTAATGGCAAAACGATTTCCTCAAAAAAAAGAGTGGGTTCAGATCAGTATTTATGGTTTGTTTAACATCACTATTTATTTGGGGTTGTATGTCATTGCCATGCAAAAAGTATCCGCCGGTTTGGGAAGTCTGGCTGTAGCAACTAATCCTGTTTTTATTGTTTTGATCTCGGCTATTTGGTTATCGCATAAAATCAAGTTCAAAAACATTCTTAGTTTACTGCTGTGTTTTATTGGTGTATTTCTAGCGGCTTATCCTCTATTACAAAACAGTTTTGCAACTCCCGGCGGCATACTTATTTTAGTTACAAGTATGATTGCCTATTCATTAGGAACAATTTATTATTCCAGACAAAACTGGAACGGATTACACATTCTTACCATCAATGGGTGGCAAACCATTATTGGAGCTGTGTTTCTGCTTCCGGTTTTATTTTTAACGTATGAACCTGATAAAAATGTTTTCGACAGCGATTTTTGGTTTTCGACTTCTTGGCTGGCAATTGCGGTTTCTATTGGTGCGGTTCAGTTTTGGTTGTATTTATTAAAAAACAATCCAATCAAAGCTTCATATTGGCTTTTTCTTTGTCCGATATTCGGATTTTTGATTGCGTATTTTGTGGTCGATGAACCACTTACTTTGTATACGCTTTTTGGAGTTGCATTTGTCATCATCGGATTGTATACTACCCTTTCTTCTGATAAAAAAATTATTAAACACATAGAAACATAGATTTAGAAACAAATAAAAAGTGCTGCCAATTAGCTCCGGAGGAGCGTAATATTTATAGCCAATTATTAGCATTCACAAAAGCTCCGGAGGAGTGTAATATCTCAAACATTTATATTGTTATAAAAATATGTCACCCCGCTGGGGTTCATATAAGACAACCCGAATTTCTATAAATATAACGTCCCGATGGGACTTGTCCTATTCTAAAATTAAATAACCAAATAAAATTAATAAAAATGGAAACTGATCTAGAAACCAAACCTGATATCAGCTATAAAAGCGCGGGAAAATTTGAAGAGACCAGATTTGAAAAAATCCACAATGAAATCTTCAGAAATTCTACAGAAGCTTCGATAATTGTAGCGCAGGAAATCGCGCAATTAATTAGATCTAAACAAGAAAAAGGAAAATCTTGCGTATTAGGTTTAGCAACAGGTTCTTCTCCTATCAAAGTTTATGAAGAATTAGTGAGAATGCACAAAGAAGAAGGATTAAGTTTTAGCAATGTAATCACTTTTAATCTGGATGAGTATTATCCAATGACCAAAGAGAACAATCAGAGTTATCATTATTTCATGCACCAGCATCTTTTTAACCATATTGATATCAAACCGGAGAACGTTAATATTCCTGATGGCACTGTAAATATTGAGGAATTAAATCAATATTGCATCGACTATGAAATGAATATTAAAAATGCCGGAGGACTTGATTTTCAATTATTAGGAATTGGCCGTACCGGTCACGTAGGTTTTAACGAACCGGGATCACACGTCAATTCAGGAACCAGGATTATTACACTGGATCATATTACAAGAGTAGACGCTTCATCAGATTTTAATGGTATCGACAACGTTCCTAAAAGAGCGATTACCATGGGAGTTTCAACCATCATGAGATCTAAAAGAATCGTATTAATGGCCTGGGGACAAAACAAAGCCGATATCATCAAGAGAACTATTCAGGGAGATATCAGTTCAGAAGTTCCTGCTACATTTTTACAAAACCATCCTAATGCAACATTTGTATTAGACCAGTCTGCAGCATCAGAATTAACGCGTTTCAAAACGCCATGGCTAGTGGGAGAATGCATCTGGAATCAGGAATTAAAAAGCAAAGCGATTGTTTGGTTGTGCCAAAAAACAAAACAATCAATATTAAAATTAACAGACAGAGATTACAACAATAACGGAATGTCTGATCTTTTGGCGCAGGAAGGTTCTGCTTATGATCTTAATA
>NZ_JBNNFM010000021.1:0-83119 GCF_050267765.1 Flavobacterium sp. NPDC079362
ATGGACACCCTTGCATTCAGCTAACACTTCCCACTGTAAAGGCGTGTTCGGGACTTACACCCTAGAGTTATCGCCCATGCTGGGCACACAACAAACAAACCCGACAGGTTTAAAAACCTGTCGGGTTTACTATTATAATAATGATAAAAAATCCGCGCAAATCCGTAGGCCAACTATTAAGATTTTCGCGCAGGAAAATAATTCTCTTTCAAAATAATTTCCAGCGGAATATAATGTGTATTGTCTACAGCTTCCTGCAAGACCAATTTTTTATACAAATGATTAATTCCCATATACCCCTGCTCTTCCGGTCGTTGATTAATTAAGAAATCAATTACACCTTTATTAAGATATTCAATATTCTCTATTAATAAATCATAACCAATAATCCGGACGCCTTTTATGTTATTTTGTTCTAAAAATCTGGCGACAATATATGCCCGCGAATTAGGAACAAAAACGCTATTTATTCCGGAAAACATTTCCAGATTCAATTGATCGATTCCGGAATCTTTTATGGTAACTTCTGAGAATTTAAAATTTTGAAGTTCTTCGTGATCCTTAAAAAACGAATAAAACCCATCAATGCGCTGCAAATAGACTGAAGTACTTTCTATTTCTCTGGTAATTTTAAAAATCAAAATTTGCCTTTCATTCTTTACCGCAAAACTAATAAGTCTTCCCGCCAGATAACCACTCTGAAAAGCATCCTGACCAACATAGGCATGTTCATCATTATTAGAAATATTCGAATCGATCATGACAACCGGAATATTTTTCTTTTCATATTCCTTTAGAAAACGAACCGATTCTTCATAAAAAATAGGCGCAAACAATAATCCGTCGCATTCAAATTCTAATACTTTGAGAACAGACTCCTTAAACGAAACAATATTAAAATCATAAAAGAAATAATCCAGTACAACTCCAAATTTACTAAATTCAATTGCGGCTTTTTCTATTCCTGCAATTTGACTTTTCCAATATTCCAGATTTTCATATTGCGGTAGAAATACTGCAAAATGAAACTTTTTGTTCAACGCAAGATTGCTTGCCAGGATATTTCGTTTGTAACCGTATTCTTCTATAATAGCATTTACCTTATGTACATTTTCCTGAGCAACCTGCCCGCGATTATGGATAATTCTGTCAACTGTTCCCGGAGAAACCTTAGCAAGTTCGGCAATTTTTTTTATCGTTATGATATTGATTATTTTTAAGTTAAATGATTCTTTAAACCTCTCGAAATTATTATTTTTTTTATCAAATATAAGTTGTTTTACCTAACTTTTTATATACATTTGTAAAATCCCGTGTGCGTACACGCAAATATACACATGTGTGCTAAAAAATCACAACTTAAAAGAAAAATTATTTAGTTTTTCGCTTTTAAGGGATTTATATGCATTTGAAATAAAAAAAAGAAAGCAATAAATAGTACAAAAATACAAATCAAACAGTTATTTAACAGCGAGTTGAAACTACTTATATAAAGAGATTATATAATTATAATAAAATATACAAAACAAACATTCTCAGTACTATAAAAACGAAAATGATTTAATTTTTGAATCGTACTGACATTATACCTATTTATATTTAAACACCAGATAGTTGACATACGTTATATAAATTAATACTTAAATATTTTTAATTGAAGACAAAGTAATTTTAGAGGATCATTATCCCTACAGATTTATAAGATAAAAACAAATTTTAGCGCATAAAAAACACAAAAGAATAAAAACATAAAACCAAATATAATGATTGTGGATTCATTACAAAACGCTGCAAAATATTTCAGCCTTCATCCTAATTTCAAAAAAGCATTTGATTATGTTCAGCAAACTGATATTAGTACTCTCGAAGAAGGAGCTTTTGAAATTGCAGAAGGATTAAAAGTAATTGTAATTGTTGGCGAAGGCGCAACTAAGGAAGAAAGCATAAAGGGTTTTGAATGTCATGATAAAAATATTGACATTCAGATTTCGATAATAGGACCGGAAACTTTTGCCTGGAAACCTAGAGAAAAATGTATCAGTCCCAACGGGGATTACAGCGACGAAAGAGATGTTCGTTTTTTTTACGACAAACCTGATATGTTTTTTGAGTTACAGGAAAAACAGTTTGCCATTTTATTTCCCGATGATGTTCATGCTGCCATGATAGGCGAAGGAACAATCAAAAAAATTGTTATTAAAGTAAAAATCTAAAGTTATGAGCAGTATTCAAAACAGTATTGATGTTATTGCAAAACAAGGAATACTTCCGTTGTATTTTAACACAGACGAAAACATTAGTATTGAGGTTTTAAAAACGCTTTACAAAGCAGGAATCAGAGCTGTAGAATATACCAACAGAGGTTCTGAAGCTTTATCCAACTTCAAAAAAATGGTTAAGGCCCGAAATACTGAACTTCCGGGCATGCTATTAGGCATCGGAACTATTAAAAATCTGGAACAGGCCAGGGAATTTCATGCCGCAGAAGCTGACTTTTTTATCAGCCCGGGTCTTGTACCTGAAGTAGCTGATTTCTTAAAGAGTAAAGAAGTGCTGTATGCTCCCGGTTGCATGACGCCTACAGAAATCATCGCAGCCGAAAATACCGGAATAAAACTTGTCAAGCTTTTTCCTGGAAATATTTTAGGCACGGAATTTTTAAGCAGTATAAAAGATATCTTCCCATCATTGGTTTTTATGACAACCGGCGGTGTAGAAACTACGCATGCAAGCATTGAGAGTTGGTTTTCTGCCGGAGCTTCTGCTGTTGGATTAGGAAGCAAACTAATTAGTAAAAAGCGCATGGATGAACAGGATTACGACATAATCGAAAATGAAACTAAAAAAATGCTGGAAATTGTCGGGACAATAAGAAAGTAATTAACTCTGAGTAAAATTTAAATTCTGCACATACAAGCATTGTTTTTATATCAATCTTATCTTTTTAAGATTTAAAATAATCTCTTTATCTGTTAGAAAATTATAATAATCATAAAATTCAATATGGATTCAATATTTAATCTAAAAGGAAAAATTGCACTCATTACAGGTGGTGCAGGTGTATTAGGAAGAAACTTTGCAAACGTTTTGGCAAAACAAGGCGTTACTATTGGCATTGTTTCTCAATCGATTGAAAAAGCCAATAAAACGGTCGAAACAATAGAAAAAAATGGCGGAAAAGCTTTTGCGATTCAGGCAAATGTCCTGAACAAAGAAGAACTGGAAAAAGCAAAAGATTTTATCGTAGAAAAATACGGCCGTCTGGATATTTTAATCAATGCCGCGGGCGGAAATATGCCTGGAGCGACAATTAGTCCGGATCAGGCAATTTATGATATGAAAGTGGATGATTTACAAAAAGTAGTCGACTTGAATATTATAGGTACAATGTTGCCATCGCAAGTATTTGCGGAACTTTTTGCCAAACAAAAATCAGGAAACATTATCAACATATCATCAGCATCAGCACAACGGCCTTTAACAAGAGTTGTGGGATATTCAGCTTCTAAAGCTGCAATTGATAATTTCACACAATGGCTCTCTGTTGAACTGGCTTCTAAATATGGCGAAGGAATTCGTGTAAATGCTATTTCTCCGGGATTTTTTATAGGAGAGCAAAACCGTGCTTTATTGCTGACTCCGGAAGGAAAACTTACACCAAGAGGCGAAAAAATCATCGAGCATACGCCAATGGGAAGATTTGGAACACCGGAAGATATCGATGGAGCGCTTTTATTTTTATGCAGCGACATGTCAAAATTTGTTACAGGAACTATCTTAAAAGTAGACGGAGGATTTGCCGCTACAAGTATTTAAAGATTCTATTTTACAGAGACATTTCAATTCTTTGATGGCTCATATTGTATTATCAGGCTGAGTGGAGTTCAGTAAACTCCGTTTGAAACAGATAGCGGGAAACAGCTCCTAAACATTAACTAATAATAATATCCGTAGGGTTGTAAAAATCTTACAGGTAAATAAAAAAATAAATAAAAATGGAACAAACGTTAAGATGGTTCGGCCCAAACGATCCGGTTTCTTTACAAGATATTAAGCAAACCGGAGCAACCGGAATTGTAACCGCATTACACCACATTCCGAACGGGCAAGTTTGGGATATCCAAGAGATTATAAAACGAAAAGTTGAAATCGAACATGAAAATGGCGATCCTAAAAAAGGTGCATCAGGCTTAACATGGTCAGTTGTAGAAAGTATTCCCGTTCATGAAGACATTAAGAAACAAACCGGAAATTACCTTCAATATATTGAGAACTACAAAGAAAGTATTCGGAATCTGGCTTTATGCGGTATAAAATGCATTTGTTATAATTTCATGCCGGTCTTAGATTGGTCCAGAACTGATCTGGCTTATGAAACAGCAGACGGATCAAAAGCCCTTCGTTTTGATATTAATGCTTTTGCGGCTTTTGAATTGTATATTTTAAAAAGACCGGGAGCAGAAAAAGAATATTCTGAAACACAAATTCAGAAAGCAAAAACCTATTTCGAAGCCATGACAGCTGCTGATAAAGTAAAATTACAGCAAAACATTCTGGCTGGACTTCCAGGTGCTGAAGAGGCGTATTCTGTAGAAGAATTCCTGATTACTTTAAGCGGCTACAATCATATTGACAGAAAAGCACTGAAGGAAAATCTATTCTTCTTTCTAAAAGAAATTATTCCCGTTGCCGAGAGTAAAGGAGTTCTGATGGCGATTCATCCTGACGATCCTCCCTACCCTATTTTAGGTTTGCCAAGAGTTGTAAGTACCGAAGAAGATTTAATTGAACTAATGGCTGCCGCTGAATCACAATCAAACGGATTCACAATGTGTACTGGTTCTTATGGTGTAAGAGTTGATAATGATTTACCGGGAATCGTAAGGCGTCACGGTGATAAAATGAACTTTATTCACCTAAGAAGTACCGAAAGAGATGCAGAAGGAAGCTTTTACGAAGCCAATCACCTTGAAGGCGATGTTGACATGTACGAAGTGGTGAAAGCAATTATTGAAGTCGAAAAAAGAAATAACAGCCATTTGCCAATGCGCCCTGATCACGGACACCAAATGCTGGATGATTTGAATAAAAAGACCAATCCGGGATATTCAGCTATTGGCCGTTTAAGAGGTTTAGCTGAATTAAGAGGCCTTGAAATGGGAATTAAGAAATCGCTATAATAGTTTTTTTTGCCATGAAGACACTAAGACACGAAGTTTTTGTTTGACGCGGATGATACGTTTTTAGCCACGAATTCACGAATGATTGCGCTTAATTGATTAGAATAATTCATGAATTCGTGGCTGTTTTTTAAATGCAACTCCCTTTTAAAAGGTTGAAAGGTTTATCCTAAAGTCAGATTTAAAAAGATTGAAACAGATTGAAACAGATTGAAACAGATTGGGTAGATTTAATTAAAAAATAAGTAAATAAATTTGCGTGCATCTGCTTAAATCTGCACCATCTGCGTGAAACAAAAAAACCTTGTGTCTTAGTCGCAAATCTACTAACTAACCAAAATAACCACAAAACCATGAAGCATCAAACCATTCTGATCTGTTGCAGTCTTTTTGTAAATAGTATTGTATTTGGACAGCAAACTCCTAAAATACTAGCAGACAAGAAAACTAATTATTTACCGGATTTTAGTTATGCCGGTTATCATTTTGGAGAAAAAAACATTCCTGAAGTTCAGGGAAAAATAATCAACGCAACAGATTATGGCGTAAAAGCAAATGATGGTCTTGATGATTCGAAAGCGTTATTGAAAGCCGTAAGAGCAGCAAATGCTGTCGATGGAAATGTAATCCTGCAATTACCCGCCGGACGTATTATTCTGAGTGATTTTTTGTATATCGAAAGAAGCAATTTTGTACTTCGCGGTGCAGGTTCTGGCGAAACAGGAACAGAAATTTATTGCCCGAGACCAATGATGTATTTCAAAGATCCGGAATCGTTAGCAGAACTTAGGGAATATCTGACCACATTTGATAAAAGACAACGCGAACCGGAAAACAATGTCGATTTGCCTTTTTCTCAATACGCATGGTCCGGTGGAATCGTCTGGACGCAAATTCCCGGCGAGCGCGTAAAATCATATCTTGATAAATACGAACCTGTTTCAAATCCTTTGGCTAAAGTGATCTCGGGAAATATGGGCGAACATACCATCAATGTTTCTGATCTAAAAGGATTGAAAGTTGGCGATATTGTCGAATTGCAATTGTTCAATAAAGACGGTGAAAACGGCGAAATCATCAAGGATTTATATCAAGGCGCAAATGTAAAACCGGGTTCTCATCACTGGAAATTTCCAAAACTGCCTATTGTAAGGCAACAGGTTGAAATAACTAAAATTTCAAACTCAAAAATAACGATTAAAACACCTTTGACAATTGCGATAAAACCAAGTTATCAGGCGCAATTGGTCGAATGGAAACATTTGACTGAAGTTGGAATCGAACATCTTCGTTTTACTTTTCCGGATATTCCAAGGGTCGCACATCATGTCGAACCGGGAAATAATGCCATATTTCTGACACGTGTTTTTAATAGCTGGATCAAGGATGTTACCATCACCAACGCTGATAGCGGAATTCTAGGCGAAGAAATCTCAAATGTAACTGTTCAGGATATCACCACAGATGGGCCTCATATGTCACATTATACAGTTACTTTGGGTGGCGTGCATAACGTATTGGTAAAAAATTTGAAAATCTATAACAAAGCAGTCCATCCTTTAAGTTTCAACACTTTTGCTACTAAAAATGTGTATCAGGATTGCGAGATTTTTGCTGATGCACTTTTAGATCAGCATTCTGGGGCGAATCATCAAAACTTATTCGATCATATAACGGTGCATATAACACCTGATAAAAACAATAGTTATTACCTGTTTGGCGGTGGTGGAGCTGATTACTGGAAACCTTCACACGGACCATTCAGCACATTTTGGAACCTGAATGTTCAGGTGGAGAAACCAGCCGAAATCACAAAACCAGTTTTATTGTATGGAATGAAAGACGGACCATTAGCAAGAATAATTGGTGTGAATGGCAACGCTAAATTCGAAGTGAAATATGAACCTGACCCTTATATTGAATTTCTAAATACACCAATGGATAAAATTCCTTCGTTGTATGATTATCAATTGCAAAGGCGCTTGAAGTAATTTATGCCACGAAGGCGCAAAGTTTTTTTTAATAAATTAATCGCACAAAGGCGCGAAGGCGCAAAGTTTTGTAAGTAACTATTAATCGTAGTGTTTGTCATTTCGACGAAGGAGAAATCACAATAGGAATTCGACAAAGATTGGCGATTTTCTATGCGGAGTTTCGTGTTTGATTTACTGCGTCTGTTCGCTATCGCTCGGGTCTCCTTTATCGAAATGACAAATAAAACTTAAAAAATTTTGTGCCTTTGCGGCTTTGTGGCCAAAACCTTGAAGCTATGAAATACAAAATAGCCTTACTCCTAATCATATCTGTTTTCGGAAATATATTTTCCCAAAATAAATATCGTCTCAAAAATATCTCTACTACAGATGGGCTTTCGCAAAGTTCTGTCATTGCTATTCATCAGGATAAATTTGGTCAGATGTGGTTTGGTACGCGTGATGGACTTAATAAATATGACGGAAGTAAATTCACAATTTTCAGAAATGATGTTACCAATAAACATTCGATCAGCAACAATGATATTTTATCTATAGAAGAAGATAATACAGGAAAAATCTGGGTTGGGACCTACAACGGACTTAATTGTTATGATCCTGTAACGAACAATTTTACCCGATTCCTACACACCAAAACCAATCACACCATAAGCAGCAATGCCATTTGGTCGATTAAGGAAATTGGCAATGAAATGTGGTTTGGTACTTCAAAAGGATTAACGGTTTATAATAAAAAAACAAAACTTTTTACCTCTGTATTTCATTCAGATACAGATACTAAAACAGTTCCTAGCAACAATATTATTACCATTCTAAAAACCAAAAAAGGAGAAATCTGGATTGGTACAACCAAAGGTTTATGCCAGCTTACAGATCGAAAAAATGGAAAATTATCCTTTAAAAATTATCCGCTAAACAATATTGACCTTCTCAACGTTCAGGCGATTACTGAAGATGCTTCTGGAAATTTATGGGTGGGAACAAAAAACAAAGGTCTTTTGAAATTCGACAAAACATCTAATGCTTTTGTTTCTTTTTTGCCTGATGATAAATACCGTGAAATCAATACAGATATTCGCTCTTTGGCTATTGACAGTCAGGGTTCTTTATGGATTGGAGCTTATGACGGAATCTATATTTTAGGAAAAGACAATAGCATTCAAAAAATAAACAATAGCAACAACAGCAACGGAATTGATAAAGTAAAATCAGTTTATATGGATCGAAAAGGTTCTGTATGGATTGGCTGTTATTACAAAGGCGTTAATATTTGGGATATTTCGAATGTGAATTTTTCCAATTACAATCAGAATTCAAAAAAGATTCCAATGAGTTTTGATGTTGTGAGTTCTATTATAGCTGATAAAAACCACAATATTTATTTTGGAACTGAAGGTGGCGGAATTACGATTTACAATAAGAATACCGAAGCAATAAGCTACATCAACAGTAAAAGCGGTCAAACCGTTAAAAATGATATTAAATCGATGTGTCTTTCGGGAGATATTTTATGGATTGGGACTTTCCTAAAAGGATTATCGGCTTATAATACCATTACAAAAAGAATTGAGGACAATAGAATTACTCCGGATTTGAATGCTTTGCTAAAAGAATCCGGCGTTTATTCTATCAAAGCAGAAGGAAATGAGATCATCTGGATTGGTACTTTTGGCAAAGGACTTATTCGATACAACACCCTTTCTAAAACCTTTGAAACTATCGAAAATGATAATACAAAAGCCAATTATCTCAGTAATACAATTGTCCGTACTATTTTGGTCGATCAAAAAAAAGGCATTTGGGTAGGAACACAAAATGGATTGAATTATATCCCACTGAACAATTTTAATCCGGATAAATATGCAATTCAACATTACTTCTTTGATTCGGCATCTTTATCAGGAGATGATATTCTGACATTGTTTCAGGACACGCAAAAGAAAATCTGGGTGGGAACAAAAGCAAAAGGTTTGCATTATTTTGATGGAAAAAAATTCAACAAAATAAATCTAAAAGTAGGAAACACAGTCATTACCTCTATACATTCTATTCTTGAAGATGATGATAAAAACCTATGGATCAGTACCAATCAGGGAATTATAAAATACAGTACAACACAAAAGACCGTTGTGATATACGATCAAAAAGATGGTTTGGCGAGTAATGAATTTAATGATAATGCAGCTTTAAAACTTGATTCGAATAAATTCTATTTCGGAAGTCCGTCCGGAGCAACCTATTTCGATGCAAAGAAAATCTCGCTGAACAGATATGCCCCACAAGTATTAATTACTAATCTAAAAATTAAAAACCTAACCATTCAGCCTAATGATTCGATTGGGATTTTAGAAAAAAGCATTGGGTATACCAAAACGATTACATTGGATTATGATAAGGCAAATTTCTCCATAGATTTTGCAATTCCCAATTATATTCGATCCAAAAACAATCAATACAGCTATCGTTTGGTTGGATTAGAGAATAACTGGACGACGACCAAAAGTACCGAAGCTATTTTTGCCATTCAGAACCCCGGAACGTATACTTTTGAAGTTCGTGGCGCCAACAATGACGGCGTTTGGAATAAAGTACCAACAACATTGACTGTTATCGTAAAACCAGCTCCCTGGCGCAGTATCTGGGCGTTTTTATTGTACGGAATCCTAATTGGTTTAGGATTGTACGGCTTGATCTGGATCATGAAATCAAAAGCCAGACTGAAACAAAAACTGGAATTAGAATATCTGGAAACCAAACGAATTGAAGAAAATAATCTCGCTAAACTGGATTTTTTCACTAATATTTCTCATGAATTCAGAACACCATTAACGTTGATATTAGGTCCTTTGCAACAAATTTTATCCAAATACAACGGAACGAATGAAATGTATAAAAAACTATTGGTGATTGAAGGAAGTGCCAATCATCTCTTAGGTCTGATCAACCGCTTAATGGATTTCAGAAAACTCGAAAATCATCAGGTACAACTGGAATCTGCTGAAGGAAACATCGTGAAATTTACTAAAGAAATCTTTTTATCTTTTATAGAATATGCCAAAGATGGCGGCTATAACTATACTTTCGAATCTTCTGAAGAAGAAATTCTCGTGTACTTTGATCGCTATAAATTAGAACGTGTTTTTTATAATCTGATTTCAAATGCTTTTAGATACACTCCAAAAGGCGGAAACATCCATCTTAAAATATCGCATGACAATGAGCATCTTTTCATCGTAATAGAAGATTCAGGAGTAGGAATTGCACCGGAACATATTGACAAAATTTTCGATCTGTTTTTTGAAGTCCCAATGCACAACAACGTCCAGAAAAATTATAATAAAGGGACTGGAATTGGACTTTCGATTGTCAAAAACATCGTAAAACTCCACAAGGGAGATATTGATGTTACTAATAAAAAAACTGAAGGTGTTGTTTTTAAAGTCATACTTCCGTTAGGCAGAGCGCATCTTTTAGACAACGAAATTATTACCGATTTTAGAATTAGTGATGATATCGATCAATATACCGCACAATTGGAAACAACTGTAATAACGGAACCGGAAGATATTGGTGATTTTGTAGTAAACGACCAAAAGCAAACCATTCTGATTGTCGAAGATCATAAAGTGCTGCGATCTTTTATGAAAAATTTACTCAAAGAAGATTACAATATTATTGAAGCCGAAAACGGAAAAATTGCCTTTGAAAAAGCATTACAGCATTTGCCAAATCTAATTATCAGCGATGTTATTATGCCGGAAATGGTAGGAACTGAGCTTTGTTCTAAAATCAAGGAAAATTTAAAAACGAGTCATATTCCCGTTATTCTATTAACATCAAGAACTTCATTAGTCTATAAATTTGAAGGATTAGAAAGTGGTGCCGATGATTACATCAGTAAACCTTTTAATCTAACTGAATTTAAACTTCGCGTTAAAAACCTGCTGAATTCGAGTGAACGTTTGAAAAACAAATTTTCAAGTGAGGATAGTTTTATTCCTTCAGAAATTACCGTTTCATCTTTAGATGAAGAACTATTGAAAAAAGCATTTAAAATTGTCGAGGAGAATATTTCAAACGAGCAATTCGATATTCCGCTTTTCTGTACAGAATTAGGTGTCAGCCGTACCATGTTGTTTCTAAAAATAAAAGCCTGGACCAATTATACGCCAAACGAATTTATTCACGAAATAAGATTAAAACGTGCGGCTCAATTATTAGAACAAAATAAATTAAACGTTTCAGAAATTAGTTATAAAGTAGGTTTCAATAATCCGAAATACTTCAGTAAATGTTTCCAGAAAAAGTACGGAGAAACACCAACACAATTTGCTGACAAGTTTTTCAAATCTTCCGTAGTTTTTTAGGAAATTCGTTATTTTAAAGGGATTAAAAAAGGGTATCTGTATTTTTAGATACCCTTTTTTGTATTTCTATATCGTTTGCGACTGTTACATTTGCCATTATGAAAGTCAAAAAAACCAAATTCATATTACTGCAAATTCTATTTGTAATAATCATAATAGGAATGAGTTTATTGATTTTTTATTTTATCTAACATTAACCTAAAACCAAAATGAATGTTCACAAACCAAAATTTCAAATCGCTTAAATGGTGTTTGCTGGTAGCTTTTTTACTGGTAAATATTGTTGTAAATGCACAGGAGAGAAAAGTCACCGGAAAAGTAACTTCCAGCGAAGACTTAATGGGACTTCCTGGTGCCAATGTTTATATCAAAGGAACTTCTGTTGGAGGATCTGCGGATATGGATGGAAACTACAGTGTCATCGTTTCAGAGAAAAACGCTGTCCTGGTATTTAATTATGTAGGATTTCAAACAGTTGAAATTCCGTTGGGAAATAAAACCGTAGTCAATGTCAGTTTAAAACCGGATACCAAAAATCTTGACGAAGTAATTGTTGTAGGTTACGGAACCCGTAAAAAGAGCGATATAACCGGTTCAGTATCTTCTGTAACGGCAAAAGAATTAACGGCATACCCAACATTAAGTGCTGAGCAGGCTTTACAAGGTCGTGCAGCGGGTGTTTCAGTACAATCAAATAATGGTGGCGAACCGGGAGCTCCTGTAAAAATCAGGGTTCGTGGCGGAACATCCATTAACGCAAGCGGAGACGCTCTTATTGTTGTTGACGGTTTTGCAGGAGTAGCAATGCCGCAACCAAGTGATATTGCTTCTATCGAGGTTCTAAAAGATGCATCAGCAACGGCAATTTACGGATCCAGAGGATCGAACGGGGTTATTATGGTGACGACCAAAAAAGGTAAACCAGGAAAACCGGTCATTGAATTCAGTAATTCAACCTCAGTACAATCTGTAAACAACAAATTAGACTTATTAAACGGGGAACAATTTGTAGCCTATAGAAAAAGTTTTACAACACATACAGATGGTGGTGCTAACACAGACTGGCAAGATGTAATTTATCGCGAAGGAATGATTTCGAACACACAATTATCATTCTCAGGAGGTTCTGATAAAATCAGGTACTATGTTTCCGGAAACTATTTCAATCAAAACGGTGTTGTAATCAATTCCGGTATCGATAAGTATACGATTGTCAGTAACCTTGAAGCTGATTTAACGGATAAGTTTAAAGTAGGACTGAATTTATTTCAAAGCAAACAAAACAAAGAAGGGATTATCAGCCAGACTGGTGCCGGAGGAACAGGTGCTGCAGGTGTAATTGCATCAGCATACCGATTTATGCCGGACAAAGGAATTTATAATGCAGACGGAAGTTATACTACAACAGCCCCAATTGGTGATGATATTGACAACCCGTATGCAACGGCGATGGAAAATATTCTTGAAACGATTTCAATCGTAAACAGAAGTAATTTCTTTGCATCGTATCAAATTACTAAAGACTTAAATTTTAAAACTACTTTAGGTTTAACCGATAATAATTCGCAAACCGGAAGATATATTCCGTCCACTTTGATAGCAGGAAAAAATATCAAAGGAGAAGCTTCTATAAACAATACCAGATTTTCCTCTTTCCTTACAGAAAATTATTTGACGTTTAAACGTGAAATTATCAACAAGGGAATCCTTACGGTTCTTGGAGGGTACTCTTATCAAAAAAATAAAAACGAGCGTGCTTATGCTGCTTCAAGAGGATTTTTGACAAATAGTAATTCCTATCATAATTTAGGCGCCGGAACGGTTTACCTGAAACCGGAATCAAGTTTGTCTGAAACAGAATTGATTTCTGCTTTTGGAAGGTTGAATTTTGATTATGATGATAAATACCTGTTTACATTTACAGCGCGTCGTGATGGTTCTTCTAGCTTTAGTGAAAACTACAAATATGGAACCTTTCCTTCCGGAGCAATTGGATGGAATATTAGCAAAGAAAACTTCTTAAAAGACAATAAAACAGTTTCTAATCTTAAACTAAGAGCGAGTTATGGTGCAACAGGAAATCCGTCTATTGATGCCTACTCTACGCTTTCTAAATTTGCTGAAGTGTATGATGTAAGTGGTGACGTTATTGTAAATGCAGTGCAACTGACTGCTATAAACAATCCGAATTTGAAATGGGAAACATCCTATCAGCAAGATTACGGAATTGATTTAGGATTATTTGATAACAGAATCAGCGTTACAGCTGATTATTATAAAACAATTACCAAAGATCTTTTGTT
Source organism: Flavobacterium sp. NPDC079362 (assembly GCF_050267765.1). Taxonomy (NCBI): domain Bacteria; kingdom Pseudomonadati; phylum Bacteroidota; class Flavobacteriia; order Flavobacteriales; family Flavobacteriaceae; genus Flavobacterium; species Flavobacterium sp. NPDC079362. The sequence continues at coordinate 13,845 of NZ_JBNNFM010000021.1, forward strand.
CAACAGACCTTTACCGGGAGTTTCAGGAATTGCTTCTCAGCTTCAAAACGTTGGAGAATTAGAAAACAAAGGCTGGGAATTGGGTATTAATACCAAGAACTTTATTGGGGCAGATTTTACATGGTCAACGAGTTTTAATATTTCTTCGAACAAGAACAAAATATTGAAATTGGCAGATAACAAAGATCTTTTAATCAACTCTACACCTGGTCATTTCCTTGCTACAGATTCTCAAATTTTAAGAGTAGGACAACCAGTTGGGTCATTCTTCGGGTTTGTGTATGATGGTGTGATTCAGCAGGGAGAAACAGTTCTTCCGGGGAATTTTGAAACCATAGCCGGAGGAGAAAAATTCAAAGATGTAAATGGTGACGGAAAATTAGATTCAAACGATAAAACAATTATCGGAAATCCAAATCCTGATTTCATTTTTGGATTGAATAATGATTTCACTTATAAAAACATCGACGTCAATATCTTCTTTCAAGGTTCAGAAGGCAACCAAATTTTAAATTATACTTTAATGGAACTGGCTTCAGGAAATAATAATGCCACTACAGAAGTACTGGATTCGTGGACACCAACTCACACAGATACAAACGTGCCTATAAATGCAGCAAGAACCAAAAGAGTTACCTCAAGATTTGTTTATGATGCAAGTTACATCCGTTTAAAAAACGTTTCTATCGGATATAGCTTAGACGACAAAGTGGTTTCAAAAATGGGATTAAGTAAAGTTCGTTTCTACATCAGTGCACAAAACATATGGACCATTACCAAATATCCGGGTTCTGATCCTGAGGTAAATTACTTAAATGATACTAATTCCAGAAGTAATACCAATTTAGGATTGGATTATGGAAGTTACCCGAATGTAAGAACTTTCACTTTTGGTTTTAATTTAAAATTCTAGTTTAAAAAATAACGTTATGAAAAAATATATAGCTTTTCTTTTCTTGGGAATATTCGCTTTTGGATGTTCAGATTTAGAAGAACATCCGGTGGGAATTATTCGTCCTGAAAACTTCTTCAAAAATACTGATGACTTACAGGCCGCTGTAAACGGAAGTTTTGCCAACATCGCCCACAATAATTATTGGGGAAGAGAATTTACAATCGCTCTAATGCTGCGTGATGACATGGCAGATATTGGCGACAGAACTACTCAGGCTGCACGTATCGATGTAAACGATATGAATATGAACGATACCAATGCACTTGTTGCCAACTTCTGGCCACAATCGTATATCATTATTGCAGCTGCAAATCAGGCAATAGCCGGTGCTAAAAAAACTCCGGGAGATCCTGCAAAAATTAATGCAATTGTAGCTCAGGCTTATTTTACGAGAGCTTTTACATACTATCATTTGGTACGTATTTTTGGCGATGTTCCCTACATTGATTTCGCCGTAAACGAAGTTTCTCAGGTCGATAAATTAAGCAGAACCAAAGAAGCAGAGATATATCCTAAAATCATTGCCGATTTAGAATTTGCAAAACAATGGCTCGAGGATAAACCTAAAGTAAAAGCTGTTCCCGGAAAAGGTACCGCGGCAGGTTATTTGGCATCTGTTTATCTGACATTAGGAAATTACCAAAAAGCGTATGAAGAATCTAAATTTGTTATTACAAACGAAGCCAAATTTGGCTTAGGTTTAGATGCTGATTTTCAGGATTTGTTCAATGCAACAAAAGCGTCGACTCTCAAAGAACCTTTGTTTACAATTGACTTTAACAATTTAGTTTCAGGAAATTACGGTCAGGATTATACGGCATTCTTTACAGGTTCCCTAAAAGATGACAGTTACAGTTACGGACAAGGATTTTCGGTTGCTGTTCCTTCTTTAAAAGTATTTAACGACTGGGACAAAAGAGATTACAGAAGAGCGGTAAGCTTTGATACTATCATCAGAAAGAAAACCGGTCCCGGAGGAGCTTTACAAATTTTCCCGTCAAGTGATAACGAGAAAGCGCCACGTCCGCATATTGCAAAGTATTTCCGTTTTCCGGGAAAAGCAGGTGCCAACGGAAGAACTTCTCAACACAACTATATTACCATGCGTTTTGCCGAAGTTCTGCTAACTGCTGCTGAGGCCTTAAACGAAATTACTCCGGGAACTACAGAAGCTGACAGTTATGTAAACCGAGTACGTGCAAGAGCCAGAAACAAAGCCGGAAAACTGGTTTCTTTTCCTGCAAATGTAACACCGGGATTATCTCAGGCTGATTTCAAAAAAATGGTTATTGATGAAAGAAGATTAGAATTGGCTTTCGAATATGTGAGATGGTACGATATCAAAAGATTGAAAAACGGTCCTGAGGTTTTTGGTCCGAATGGTTTTGAGCCGCACGCTAATTTTAATCCTGAAAAAGATTATTTATTCCCATTACCGGGAACTGAGTTAGCGATCAATCCTAATTTAAAACCGAACAACCCTGGATATTAAATAAATTAAAAATTGAGAATTAAAAATTAAAAAAAAATGAAATCGTAATTATTCTAATCACTATGTGTTTAATTTTTAATGCCATTTTATCCACATTTTTTATCATCTTGATGGAGAAGAAATCACAAAAGAATTGTCAATTTTTAATTCTCAATTTTTAATTAAAACAATTAATAAGTATGAATAAAGTTAGTTTTTTTGCTTTAATTCTTGGGTTTGCACTGCTGGCAACAGCGTGCAAATCCGGGATTAATTCTACAACAAAAAATACATCTGCAACAGCACAAGATCTTCTGGAAGCCCGATACAAAATGTTACTCGATTATCCGGTAGATTCGATGTCGATGCCAAGAAGTATGACCATCAAAACAAATGATATCAAAAAAGTTCCTTCAAGAGACTGGACCAGCGGATTCTTTGTCGGAAATCTTTGGCAATTGTACCGACTAACAGGTAATGCGGAATATAAAAAGCAAGCTGAAAAATGGACTCCTTTCAGCAAAAAAGAAAGCGCAAACAAAAATTCTCATGACGTAGGGTTCAAAGTATATTGCAGTTATGGCGAAGCTTTAAAAGTAGAAAACAAACAAGAATACAAAGACGTTATCATCAAAGGTGCTGAGACTTTATGTACTCGTTTTGATGCAAAAGTTGGTGCAATCCGTTCTTGGGATTTCAACAAAGACATTTGGGATTATCCTGTAATTATTGATAACATGATGAATCTCGAATTGCTTTTTGAAGCAACAAAACTATCCGGTAATAAAAAGTATCAGGATATTGCGATTCAGCACGCCAACACCACTTTGAAAAATCAATTTAGAGAAGATAACAGCTGCTATCATGTGATCGATTACGATCCTAAAACCGGAGCCGTGAGAAAGAAAACTACGCTTCAGGGATACAATGATGATTCGGTTTGGGCACGTGGTCAGGGTTGGGCAGTTTACGGATTTACAATGTCGTACAGATATACCAAAGATCCTGCGTATTTGAAACAAGCTGAGGCTACTGCACAATTTTTTATAACAGACAAAAATTTGCCAGAAGACGGAATTCCATATTGGGATTTTAGAGATCCTGCTATTCCAAATTCGGCACGTGATGTATCTGCTGCAACCGTTATGGCTTCTGCTTTGTATGAATTGTACGGTTACACTAAAAACAAAACGTATCTGGCTTATGCAGATAAAGTAATCGCGACTTTAGAATCAGATAAATACATTTTAGACCCAAAAATAAACGCGCCTTTTATATTCGGCCATAGTACAGGAAACTGGCCAAAACACGATGAAATCGACGAACCTATAATCTATGCCGACTATTATTTTCTGGAAGCATTATTAAGAAGAAAATAAAATGAGGTCCAAAAGTACAGAGTTACAGAGCGACAAAGGTTTTCAGCCTTTAAACCATTGAGCCTTTGCCACTTTGAACCTTAAAAAAAATAATCTATGAAGAATCGACCGTACCACAATACTACATTTTCTATTTTTGCTCTTTTTGTTTTTTTTCAAATTTGTCTGAGCAGCAGTTTTGCTCAGACAAAAATGAATATCAATGAAAATTGGCTGTATCTGGAAAATCATACACCAAATCTTGGCGAAGCGCAAAAAGCTACCAATTGGACTCCATTAAATTTACCACACACCTGGAATGCGGAAGATGCAACAGATCTCAATCCGGGTTACAGACGTGATGCAAGCTGGTATCAAAAAAAGCTGAACATCGCTCCAATAGATCAGAACAAATGTTATTACTTGTACTTTGAGGGATCGAATGTAACCACAAAAGTATATGTAAATGGTAAAGAAGCCGGCGGACATATTGGGGGTTACATTGGCTTTACGATTGATATCACGAATTTCATTAAAGAAGGAAGTAACGACATTTTTGTTCGCGTGGATAACAGTTATGACATTGAAGTTATTCCATCTCAAAAAAGTGATTTCTTTATTTATGGCGGAATAACCCGCGATGTCTGGTTATTGTCTAAATACAAAAATCATATTGAGAACCTAAAAATTACAACTCCTGAAGTTTCGGCTAAAAAAGCTTCTTTAAATATTGTAGCTTCAACAGTAAATCCTGATAATACAGCGGCCTTATCGTTAACCGTGGTTCTTAAAAATCCAAAAGGAAAAAAGATTGCCAGTAAAACGGTTCCGGTTTTGGATAAAACAACCACTATCAAATTTGACAATCTGAAAAATCCTGAATTGTGGGATACTGAGAATCCAAATTTATACAAAGTGACCGCTTTTTTATCTGAGAAAAACCAAATCAGAGACAGCGTAAACGAAAAAGTAGGTTTCAGATGGTTTGAATTCAAAGACCATGGCCCTTTTTATCTGAATGGAAAACGATTACTGATTCGCGGTACACATCGTCATGAAGAACACGCCGGAGTTGGTGCTGCGATGAGCAATGCACAACATCGTGCCGATATGGAATCAATAAAAAAAATGGGCGCTAATTTTGTGCGTCTCGCGCATTATCCGCAAGATCCTGAAATCTACAAAGCCTGTGATGAATTGGGTTTACTGGTTTGGGATGAATTGCCGTGGTGCCGTGGTGGCATTGGTGGTGAACTCTGGCAAACGAATACCAAAAATATGCTGGCCGAAATCATCAATCAAAACTACAATCATCCAAGTATCATTATCTGGTCTTTGGGTAATGAAATGAATTGGTTACCTGATTTTCCTGATGGAGACAATACTGAAAAAACAAATGTCTTCCTGACTGAGTTGAACGACATTGCCCATAAAATGGATCCAACGCGAAAAACGGCAATCAGAAAATATTACGAAGGCTCACAAATTGTCGATGTCTTCTCCCCTTCTATCTGGTCAGGTTGGTATTCAGGAAGTTACAAAAACTACCAAAAAGCAATTGACGTTTACAAAAAAGAATACAAACATTTTATTCATGCGGAATATGGTGGAGACAGTCATGTGGGACGTCACAGTGAAAACCCGATTACGGGCGAGAACATCATAAAAGCCGAAGGTTGGGAAGAAGCCATTGTGCAAACCAAAGTGGCAAATATTGCTCAGATTGGCGATTGGAGTGAGAATTATATTGTTGATTTATTCGACTGGCATTTGCATATATCCGAGAATGATCCAATGTTCGTGGGTAATGTACAATGGGCATTTAAGGATTTTGCAACACCGTTACGTCCTGAAGATGATATCCCGTATATGAATCAAAAAGGTCTTGTAGATCGTAACGGGAATCCAAAAGATGCGTATTATGTTTTTAAAAGTTATTGGAGCAATGAACCTTTTACTTACATCGAATCACATACCTGGACTGAACGTCAGGGACCTGAAAATACACCAAGAACATTGAGCGTTTTCAGTAATTGCGACAAAGTAACTTTATTTCATCAGGGGAAATCGTTGGGACAAAAACAAAGAAATCTTTCTTTATATCCTGCAAATGGCTTAACTTGGGATGTTAATTTCTTAAAAGGTGAAAATATCCTGATTGCTATTGGAGAAACCAAAAATGGTACAAAAGTATCTGATACTATAAAAGTGAATTATCGCTTTAATAAAAATGACACGGCAACATCTTTACAATTGTCATCTGAAAAATTAAAAAACGGTAATTATTTAGTAACTGCAATTGCAATTGATAATAATAATTTGCGTTGTTTAGATTATGAGGAAAGTGTTTATTTTCAATGTTTAAAAGGTGGAAAAACCATGAAAAGTCAGGGAACTCCAACGGGAAGCGAATCAATAAAAATGGCAAACGGTAAAGCTTCTATCGAAGTAGTACCCGACGGACCCGGGATTCCAATTGAAATGACAGCATTGAATCAGAGTTTTAAAGGAGAGTATTTGAAAATAGCGAATTGATTTGCTTAACGGTTTAACCGCTAAGTTCGCAAGGGTTTACGCAAGGAACGCAAAGGTTTATTATTTTATGCTCGGATGGGATTAATCGCGCAAAGGCGCAAAATTTATATACAATCTTGTCATCCTGACGAACGAAGGATCACACTTGTAACTCTACAAAGATTGGCGACATAGTTTGCGGAATTTCTAGTGTGATTTGCTTCACCTATTCGCTATCACTCGGGTCTCCTTCGTAGAAAGGACAAAAATGAGAATAAATCTACGAAATAATAAAGATTATAAATTATGAAAAATACCATCTTCTACGGAATTGCTGTATTGGCTAGTTTTACATGCAACGCACAAATAACCCTAAATGCTGACGGTCCTGATGGAGTTGGAACTTACGAATTAATTACAAATGCATTAGCACCAGGAACAAAAAACGGTGCCGTAGAAGCTCCGGATGCTATTCACCCAAGTTTTGGACGCCATATTACGGAAGTTTTCGATAACGATCTAAAAAAATACGTTTTCGAATTTAACCTTCATGTGAGCAACACACCTCCCGACAATGAACCCGTAAAGGGCAAGACGGACAGGCAACGTGTCGAAATAAAATCATTCGAACCTTCTCCTGATAATCTAAAGGGAACAAGGGGCGAAACAGTACAATACAAATGGCGTTTTAAAGTGCCTGTAGGATTTAAACCTACTTCGGCTTTTACTCATATTCATCAGATTAAAGCGGTAGATGGCGATGAAGGCAATCCTTTGTTTACGCTAACTTTGAGAAAAATGCCAAATGGTTCAAGCAAATTAGAACTCATTTATGTAAAAGACCAAGCCACAGAAATGATAAAATATCAAGCTATAGATATGTCTCTTTTTGAAGGCGTCTGGGTTGAAGCTACAGAAACTATTACAGTTGGTCTGCAAGGAACATATGCAATAACCATAAAAAAAGTGAGCGACGGGGCTGTTTTATTGGAGTATAGCAATTCTGATATTCAAACGATTCGTTCTGCCTATACTTCGAAAACGAGAACTGCCTATACAGCAAATTCTTTTATAAGACCTAAATGGGGAATTTACCGCAGTTTGAAAGATATCTCCAATATGAGAGACGAAACCATCCGGTTTTCGGATTTTAGTATACAGGAATTAGCTGCCTCATCTAAAAAAAACAAGTAGGTCTGAAAGCATAAAAATATTAAAAAATAAAATTTACCCAATGAAAAAATTAATTACTCTTTTACTATTAACAACTGTCTTTATCGGGCAGGCACAAAACCTGATTTCAAATGTTCCAAACCGAACGACAACTTCTTTAAACGGCGTTTGGAATTATATTATTGATCCTTATCAAACGGGCTTCTACAGCTTTCATCTTGATCAGTATGACAAACAAGAAAAACCATCGACTGGTGCTTTTTTCAATAATTATCATGCCGTAAACAAACAGGAATTGGTAGAATATGATTTTGATAAATCGCCTAAAATAAATATTCCTGGCGACTGGAATTCGCAGGTTCCGGAACTAAAGTATTACGAGGGAAATATTTGGTTCAAGAAATCATTTGATTATGATTTGAAGGATAAAAAACGTCTTTTTGTCTATTTTGGCGCGATTAATTATAAAGCAGATGTTTATTTAAACGGTAAAAAATTAGGAACTCACGAAGGTGGTTTTACCCCATTTAATTATGAAGTAACTTCAATAGTAAAACCAAAAGACAATTATCTGGTTATTAAAGTGGATAATACCCGTCATAAAGAAGATGTGCCAACAATTAATACCGACTGGTGGAATTACGGCGGAATCACGCGTGATGTAACTCTTATCGAGGAAAACGGATCGTTTGTTGAAGATTACAACATTCAGCTTAAAAAAGGAAATACCGCTTTGATTTCAGGTTTCGTAAAAATCAATAATTTTAATTCGACGCAAAATCAGGTAACGGTTTCTATTCCTGAATTGAAAATCAATTACAAAGGAAAAGCTGGTGCGGACGGAACTGTAAATTTTGAAATTCCGTCTAAGAAAATTTCCTTATGGTCTTCGGAAAATCCAAAATTATATGAAGTTATAATTGATTATAACGGACAAAAACTAAAGGATAATATTGGTTTTAGAACAATTGAAACACAAGGAGACAAAATTCTATTGAATGGTAAACAAATCTTTTTACGCGGTATTTCGATTCATGAAGAAAATGCAAAAGGCGGACGTGCCAATTCTGAGGAAGATGCTTTGCGCTTATTAAGCTGGGCTCAGGAATTGGGTTGCAATTATGTTCGTTTGGCCCATTACCCGCATAATGAAAACATTATCAGACTTGCCGATAAATTAGGATTAATGGTTTGGGAAGAAATTCCGGTGTACTGGACAGTTGAATTTACCAACGAAAAAACATATCAAAATGCACAGGATCAATTGACAGCTGCCATAACGAGAGACAAAAACAGAGCTTGCATTATTATCTGGTCAATGGCAAATGAAACTCCAATATCTGATGCCAGAAATACTTTTATCAAAAATTTAGTGACACATACAAAATCACTGGACAATACCCGATTAATTAGTGCTGCGTTATTGACGCACAATGTAAACGGAGTTGGAATGATTGATGACGAGATTGGAAAATCTCTTGACATTATTGCTTTCAATCAATATTTAGGCTGGTATGGTGGTAATTTAGAAAATGCCGAAAAGACGTTTTGGGATACACCTTATAACAAACCTGTAATTGTTTCTGAATTTGGCGGAGATGCCAAACAAGGATTTCACGGAGAAAAAAACGAGCGATGGACAGAGGAATATCAGGAATACTTGTATATTCAAAATCTGAAAATGATCGAAAAAATACCTCATCTTAGCGGTTTAAGCCCATGGATTCTGGTAGATTTCAGATCTCCAAAACGATTGCTTCCGGGAATTCAGGACGGATACAACAGAAAAGGACTGATCTCCAACGATGGTAATAAGAAGAAAGCTTTTTATATCATGCAGGATTGGTATGCCAAGAAGAAAAAAGAATAATAAAAATTAAGAACTGTTAGCAATTCATTAACAAAAAACAAAGTGCAATGGTATGATTTTTATTCATTATTAACTTACTTTGTAGTTATTCTAAAAATTGTAATCATATGAAAAAATTAAGTTTACTGGTAGTTACTTTATTTGCTGCCTTTACAGTTCAAGCTCAGGATGTGGTAAAATTTGCTCCACTTGATGCAAGTCCGGTTGATATTTCTTATTTCCCAAACAAGGCAGTAAAGTTCAAAAAAACCGATGCTCCAAATCCTGTTATCAAAGTTATTTATGCAAGACCTTCTGTAAAAGGGCGTACTATTTTTGGTGACTTAATTAAGTTTGGTGAAGTTTGGAGAGTTGGTGCCAATGAAAATACTGAAATCAAATTCTACAAAGCAGTTACGATTGATGGTAAAAAAGTTCCGGCTGGAACCTATAGCTTGTTTGCTATTCCTGAAAAAGACAAATGGACAATCATTATCAATAAAGAACTTGATTTATGGGGAAATTATGCCTACGATGAAACTAAAGATCTTTTGAGAGTTTCAGTTCCTGTAAAACCAGTTTCAACAGTAATCGAAGCATTATCAATTGCTTTTACAACTCAGGGATCTGTTACAAATCTTGTAATTGGATGGGATAAAACAACAGTTGAAGTTCCGATCACAATTAAATAATTGTTTAGCATAAAACATACATACCAAGAGACACTTAATCAAATTAGTGTCTCTTTTTTTATTGGTCAATTAAAAAAGATATTTCCTTAAATAGAAATAATTCCCATTACCATTGCCGTTTTTACCGCTTCGGTAGTGTTGGCCACTTTCATTTTCTCTATTATATTTTGCCTGTGACGGCGCACGGTATAAACTGAAATATTCAGCTGTGCTGCAATTTGTTCGCTGTTACTTCCTTTGGCAACAAGCCTCAGGATTTCAAGTTCTCTTTTAGTGAGTAATGTTTGCTCATAATGCTTGTATTTTTCGATTGCAATAACGTCACCGGTTTCAATGTTTACTATTTTGCCATCAATTCCCAAGCGTGGCTGAGTGTCTGCTGACGGGGCATAGAGACATAAGGCCAGCCAGATGCTCCCGTTGCTGAAACTTTTCAGGTAAATTGTGCGGTGGTTGATATAAGCACAATTCTCGATTGTATTTTGAGTTCGTATCCTGCTTGATGTACTATATTTATGACTGTCCTGAAAAGGCAGACTTTTGAGGTATTGAAAATAATTTAATTCTAAAATGTGACGTTCAATTAAATCATACGGATTAATTTTGGTAAAAATACACTCTTCAAAAGCAGAATCGATAACAGAGTTTTCAGAAGGCAATCCAAATACTTTTCCGAAATTACCTGCATAAATATAACTGCAATCTGCCTGAAAATCAGACAATACTGCCACACACTGATCAAGGCTCACATAACCTGCTACTAATTGTTTGAATTTTTCTATATCATCGCATTCTTCGATCGAAAATGTTTGTTCTAATAAAGTAGCTGATAATTGATTCCCGACGGATACATTTGACATAAATGGAACTTAAAATGGTTAATTTTACGTATTGCGGCTTTTGGAAAGCAGTAGTATTTTTGATAAACTAAAAATATAATTTTTCTATTAAAAAAAAGCCTTTTATGAAATCAAAATTTTATGGTCTCTGCATTTTATCAGGATTAACTTTGTTTCCTAGCTGCGGGAACAATAACCAAAAAGAAGCAGTATCACCAACTTCACAAAACAGTACAAAAGTAGATTCTGCCTTTGTCAATGGCAGTCCTTGCGATATTAAACTTCCTAATATTCATTTTACAAAAGCAGTAAATGGTGCAGATACGCTTGCAAAAGCAGATGCTAATGGTAAAGTAGTATTTCGCGCTGGCGAAAAGAAAGATTATTTTTCTGATCCCAACGGTGAACTATCCAATAATAGCGCTCCTATCCTACTGTCGAAAGTGGATAATACAAAACCTTTTACTTTAATATCTAAAGTAACACCTGAATTTACAGAGAAAGGATTGTACAATGCCGGTGTTTTATATATTTATGTGAATGACAATTTTTATCAGAAATTCTGTTTTGAGCAGGACGAGCGCGGCAATCATCGTGTTGTAACGGTTCGTACGATTGGAACATCTGACGATAACAATCATGATGTTGTCAAAAAACCAACGATCTATATGAAAATATCCTCCGATACCCGTACTGTAGCAAGTTATTATTCTCTGGATAAAAAAAACTGGCAAATGGTTCGCTTGTATAAAAACAACTATCCTGCAACGATCTGGATGGGAATTAGTACACAATGTCCTGTAGACAAAGGAAGTCAAAGTATTTTTGAAGAAATTACTCTGGACCAAAAAAGTGTTACCGATTTTCGAATGGGAAATTAGTTCCAATAAAAAAGAGGCTGTCTAAAAATAGACAGCCCCTAACATTAAATAAAACAAATTAATAAACATCAAAATTTAAATTGAAATGTATCACTTTATTTCAATCAATTTTGGTTCTTTTTGTTTTGCCTGTTCCTTTTTAGGAATGGTAAGATTTAAAAGCCCATTTTCATAGTGGGCATTTATATAATCTTCATTCACAACATTTGGCAATTCAAAACTTCTATGGAAAGACTGATAACTAAATTCACGACGATTGTAGCTATTATTTTCCCCTTTATCTTCTTGACTAACTGATTTCGTGCAGGAAATCGTTAGCAAATTATTATCAAGTGAGACATTAAAGTCTTTTTTATCAAGTCCCGGAGCAGCAACCTCAACCTCGTAATTATCATCTGTTTCTTTGATATTTATAGAGGGTACGGTTGTAATTGTGGAAGAAAAATTACTGTTTCCCCAATTAAAAAGCTCACGGTTCAAAAAATCTTCGAATAATCCAGGAAGTGATGGGGTATTGTTCCCGTTTTTTCTGATACTAAGCATGATTTCTACTTTTTAAACAGTTATACATTAAATTAATTTTCCTGATAACGTTATTACAAAACAAATACCAAAGCAAAAAAACTGCCATTTCTTCAGAAACAACACTCTAAGGATTAGGTAAATATGAAAAAATGTCATTTTTAATAAACACAATTTACCAAACAGATATTTCAATTTTTAGTATAAAAAAGAGTTAAAGCTTAAAAAACTTTAACTCTTTTTACTTTATTAAAAAAGCAGTTCTATTATTCATTTAATGATAATGAATAATCTAACTTCGATTTTATTTTTTCCCTTTTACTATTCAGCAAAAAAATCTTATCCGGATTATCAGCAGAGTAACCATAAAAAATTTGTTCTGATTGGGGTTTATCGTAATTCAGCACATAAATCGTTCCGTCAGGATCATTTCCTAATCCTCTTTCGAGATTGAAATTGCCTTTTTTTTCTAATTTTTTTTCAGGTGCTTTTCCTTTATAAATAGTCGACAACTCAAATTTATGGCTTTCCATCGTACCATCTCCTCTATAAATTTTTAATACTGTTTCAATTCCCTCGCAATCAGCACATGGCAACAATCCTTCGTACACAGCAACTTCATCCTTACTCTCGTCATTTGTAGTATCATTATCTACAACATTGGCGGAATGCTCAGGAGTTTCTTCCTTTTGTTTTGAATTACAAGATAATAACTGAAAAGCAACAAGGAATGCTAATATTAAATTTTTCATGATATAAACTGTTAGAACATAAATATAAGAATATTCCTGTATTAATTCTTCTCTTTAACTTTTCTTTCATACTTATATTTAAAATAAAAGTAAATAAACAAAATCCAAAATCAAATGTACTTCGTGCCTTATCTCCTTTTCTTATCTGGTTAGCAGTTCATTATTTCATTAAACTGTATGATTTATATGATGAAGTTTTGTATTTTTATCTGTAGCAAAATAAATTATAATTAACTAAAATAAAACTACATGGGAAAATTTGTAATTACTAAAAGAACCAATGGCGAATTCCAATTTAATTTGAAAGCAGGTAATGGCCAAACCATTTTAACCAGCGAAGGTTATACTACAAAAGCAGCTTGTACAAACGGAATCGATTCTGTAAAAACCAACTCTCAGGATGATGGTCGTTTTGACAGAAAAGAAGCTAAAAACGGAAAACCGTATTTTAATTTAAAAGCCAGCAATGGTCAGATTATTGGCTCAAGCGAAATGTATGAAAGTGTTTCGGCAAGAGAAAACGGAATTGAATCTGTAAAGAAAAATGCACCTGATGCCACTACAGACGATCAGACAGTATAAATAAAGTTATAGCATAAAAAAGGGCTGTTTCTTTGAATAGAAACAGCCCTTACTTTTATTGACCAAAATCAATTATTTTATTGCATTCACTCCAGTATGTGTCGGAACCACTTGTTTTATAGTTCCATCCTGATTAAACTCTAGTTTGTCTATGCAAACTTCACGATGAAAACCTCCGGCATCACCCATTTTTATTCCCGTTGGGTAGGAAAATCGATGGTAAACAATATACCATTCGTCTTTATTGGGTAATTGCAAAACTGAGTTATGTCCTGTTGCATAAATACCCTCAGCTGAATTTCCTTGTATGACGATATTGTTTTCCGGAATCTCAATTGGTCCCAAAGGCGATTTCGAAATTCCGTATCTCACTTTATAATTTGGGCTTCTGGTATCGTCTTCACTCCATAAAAAATAGTATTGCCCGTTTCTATATAGTACATATGTTCCTTCGCGATATGTCTTATCTACTTTGATCACTTTTGTACTTCCTTTTTTGATCGAAACCATATCAGGGTTCAATTCGGCTACAGCCATGTACATATTGCCCCAATACAAATAACTTTTTCCTGTTTTAGGATCTGTAAAAACATCCGGGTCAATTTCCTGACCGTCTTTTATCCCTTCAGGCCTGGTGTTTACCAAAGCTTTTCCGCTGTCTGTAAAAGGTCCGGTTGGATTATCAGATGATGCAACGCCAACTTTTTGGGCTGCTGTGAAATAATAAAAATACTTGTATTTTCCCTTTATTTTTTTCTCTGTAATGCAAGGTGCCCAGGCATTTCGATTGGCCCAGCTTACATCTTTTCTAAGATCCACGATAATTCCTTCGTCTTTCCAATCTGTTAAATTATCTGATGAGAAAGTTTTGAAATAATTTCCCGACCATCCATCAAATCCATCACTTGTTGGATAGATATAATATTTCTTCGTTTTGTTTGAATATAAAATCTCAGGATCTGCATAATAACCTTCTAAAACCGGATTATTATTTAATTTTGGAAATTTTTCAGGCATTCTCCATTTCGCAGTAAGCTTTTTTAATTCAGATCTGGTAATTGGCAAAATTGTTCCGTGACGCGGATTAAAATCCATTGAAATATCGTTGTCAATTACCGTAAAATTTTCAAGATCCTTCGTTTTTGTAAACTGATATTTTCCTTTTGTATAGACATCATACATTAAAATATAATCATCAGAGTTATTGAGTTTAAAAACACTTGAACCTTCAACTCCATCTTTTGTTTGTTGCAGGTAATTGTCATTTTCAACCCATTTTCCAGATGTTAGATCCGTTGTTGTGGCTACTTTTATTCCTGCTTTCTCCGTTTCGGTTTTATAGAAAAGATGATATACTCCATCTTTTTCAATAATATCTCCGTCAATACACGCTCTTTCAGACTTTGGTACAAATAAAAGTTTCGGAGCACTTTCTAATGCTGTGAAATCCTTATTTGCATAAGCGTAATAAATTTTATCCGGACCTCCGGCATATTGCAAACTAAAGTAGACAAGATACTTTCCTGCTTTTGCATCATAAATGGTTTGTGGTGCCCAAACTCGTTTTAAATTTTCATTTCCCGTAAAAGCCGTTTGAATGTTAACCAAACTACTCTCCCAATTGACAAGATCTGTACTTTTTAGTAAAATCATGGCTCGATTACTGTCCCAGCCTTTTGACGAAGTCATATCAGTTAAAACCATATAAAAAGTTTTACCATCATCGCCACGTAAAATATGAGGATCACGAACGCCTCCCGTTGAGCTGATCGTTTTACTATCAATAACAGGTTTATTATTGTTCAGGTGATAATAATGATATCCATCAGCACTAACGGCGTAATGTACTGCTTCTTCTTCGACATTATTTCCTGTAAAATAAACGAACAAGTAAGCGGTTAAATCTTTATCTGCAATAGCAGGCGGTGTTCCTTTTGGTGTATTCTGCGCTTGTAATAAAGTAAAAAACACTAAAAATAATCCGAGGCTAAACTGTATTTTTTTCATTATTTTTTACTTTTTAATTGGTATAAAACTGAACTGTGCGGTTTAAGTGTTGCTGAAATCGCTGCCGACGCAATATTTGATTTTTCACCCGTCCATAGATTAGAAACCTGAACCGAACCCGAAATTCCAAGGTCAGAAAGATTTACTGAAATATTTTCTGTTGCAGTATCTGAGATATTGAATAATGCCAAATAAACACTGCCGTCTTTAAGATTTTTTGAGATCACGGCAATTTTTCCATCTTTCTGAAAAAGCTGTTGTACATCTGTACTTTCTTTGTGCATTTTTACCACTTCTTTATTGGTTAATAATGATAAGGTAAAAGCATCGTTGCTTGGTAAATCTCCACCAAAAAACAAAGGAGACTTAAAGATATTGAAGAAAGTAATCAGTGTATATTGTTCATCTTTGGTCAAACGGGACATTCTGTCTTCTCCACGTTCTCCTCTTAACGAGATACGCCCTAACGGAATCATATCACAGTCCGGCCATGCTCCGGGTGCAATATAAGGGTACCATTTTTGAGCAACACTCATCAAATGTGTAATGTGTGGCCAAGTGTCCCAAACATCATCAACCATACGCCACATGTTTGCATGATTTGTTACGTGCGCAGCGGCTTCTATAGGCGTTTCTCCCGGTGATGTGCTCAGTACGATTTTACGTCCGCATTTGTCAATCGCATTTCTGATTAAGTTGATTTCTCCTTCGTGATATGGTCTTGATAAATCATCAATCTTGATAAAATCTACGCCCCATTGTGCATATAATTCAAATAATGAATCATAATATTCCTGTGCTCCGGGTTTATCGGCTACAATAGTATAATTGTCTCTTAACCATTCGCACTGCAAGGCTGTCGTATAGATTTGATCCGCTGTGATTCCGTTTGCTCCTTTTATTGGCAATTTGTCTTCAACCGCTTTTTTAGGGATTCCACGCATGATGTGAATTCCGAATTTCAATCCTTTCTTGTGAATATAATCTGCTAAAGGTTTAAATCCTTGTCCGTCTTTTGCTGATGGAAAACGATTTAGCGCAGGTAGATATCTTCCGTACTGATCCATTACATAACGCGGATCTTTCTGGTTGTATCCTCCTGCTTTGTCATTTTCTACAAACCATCTGATGTCAACCACAACATATTCCCAACCAAACTTTTTTAGGTTTTTTACCATATAATCGGCATTGGCTTTTACTTCGTGTTCTTCGACAGTCGAACCATAACAATCCCAGCTATTCCAACCCATTGGAGGCGTTTGTGCCCATTGTTTGAATTCGCCTTTTTTGAATGTTGTCGTTTGTGCCTGGGTTGAAACCGATACTAAAACAACTCCTATCGCAAGCGCAATTGTATTTTTTATTTTCATGTCAATCTGAATAAATGTGAATACTACATTTTAAATATAATAAACTTTTGAATGGTATATACAATTAACCTGTCGCTTAACAAAAAATGTGAACAGATTAATTATTTATAACATTGCATTGATTAGACCTAACAGGTTTTAAAAACCTGTTAGGTCTTCGGTTCCCATTTTCTTATTTTACATTTATCGTAACCTCAACCGGTTTTAACCATTGACTTGTAAACGTTACTTTTATCGGCTGCGCTTCTCCGGTTGCCTGAATATAGGCTGCAATATGACCGTGATACACTCTCTGAACGTTATCAGTATAATCCGTCATATCGCTGTTGTTTCCAGCTTCCAGTCCTAATAAAACTCCGGGACCGGTGATAGTACACGTTACTTCATTGTCTGAAAGCATTACCGGCAAACCATTTTGATCCTGAACCTGAACCATGATTTTAGCAACTCCTTTGTCTTTTGTAATGATGATGTTTTTATCTGCAATTGCCAATTCAACAGGTTGTTGAGTTGTTGTAATCGAATATCTGCTTACTTCCTTATCATCTTTGCTTAAACCAACCGCTTCCAATTTTCCTGCAGCAAATGGAATATCCCAATAGATAATTCCTGTTTTTTGGTCGTATGCTTTTGTCTCACCAACTACTTTTCCGTTTAATTCTAAACGGGCTTTTGCTGCATTGGTATACACTACTACTCGGATTTTTTCACCTTGAGTATAATTCCAGATGGCCCATGCATCTTTAGAAATATCTTTTACATCTTTTAATGGATAAGTTCCGACATAAGTCATTGGTTTATCTGACCAAAGTGACTGACGGAAATATCCTCTAGGTTTGATTACTCCCGCAAAATCAACCAATCCTGAATAAAATCCTCTTGAAGGCCATCTTCCTGATTCTCCTAAATAATCGATCCCTGTCCATAAGAATTGACCGAAGATATGTTTGTTGTTTTTTACCGCCAACCAAGGTTCCATATCGTGCACATTTTCACTTCCAAAAATAACTCTGTTTGGATATTTTTCGTGATCTGATTGGTATTTACTTTCGGTATAATTGTATCCTGTAATGTCTAAAACTCCTGGATATTCTGTTTCGTTCGACATCGCAACACCCGCTAAGCCTGCAGTTGTTGGACGTGATTCATCGTATTTTTTTACTGCAGCAACCAAACGTTTTGCAATTACTCCAAGACGCATCGCATCCGGAGCATCTTTTTTATAACCGCCATAAGCCGCTTGTCCAAAACCTTCTTTTCCTTTGTCCAGAACCGGATGAGAATACGGATCATTTGGATAATCTACTTCATTACCAATACTCCATGCAAAAACCGAAAGATGGTTTCTGTCACGGCGCACAAAATCTTCAAGATCTTTTTCGCCGTAGTCTGCAAAAATATCAAACGTGCCTTCGAATCCCGGAGTTCCGTAATTCCAGCCTTCCAGCCATTTACGTTTTGGGAATTCCCATTCATCATAAGCTTCGTTTAAAACCAATAATCCTAACTCATCGCAAAGTTCGTAGAAAACCGGGGCTTGCGGATTGTGGCTCGTACGAATGGCATTTACACCTATTTCTTTTAGTGTTTTCAATCTTGTTTCCCAAACTTCTCTTGGTACTGCAGATCCTAAAACTCCTGCGTCATGGTGTAAACAAACCCCTTTCATCTTCATCCATTTTCCGTTTAATGCAAAACCATTGTTGGAATCGAATTTGAAATCTCTGAAACCTGTTTTCGTAACCGTTTCATCTATTAGTTTTCCGTCTTTGAAAACAGTTGTTTTAAGCTGATATAAATTCGGATTTTCTAAATCCCATAATTGTGGATCTTTTACATTTATTTTAGTCGAGATTTTTCCGTTTTTGTTCGCAGCAACGTCTACTTTAGTAGAAGATTTTTCAACAGATTTTCCGTCTTTTGAGATCAGTTCATTGATAACGGTAAGAGTTGATTTTACAGCTGAACCATTTTCTACCTCAACCTCCACATTCAACGTTCCTCTTCCTTTTTTTACTTCAGGATAGGCATAAACTCCCCATTGTGCAATATGAACCGGATTTGAATATACCAACCAGACATCACGATAAATTCCTGATCCTGTGTACCATCTTGAATCAGCACTCTGACTGTGATCTACACGAACCGAAATGGTGTTTTCTCCACCATATTTTACATACGGCGTGGCATCATAAGCAAAAGAAATATAACCATTTGGACGTTTCCCTAATGAATGCCCGTTGATAAAAACTTCGCTTCTGTTGTACACTCCTTCAAAATATAAATATACTTTTTCGCCTGTTTTATTTTGAGGAATCGTAACCGATTTGCGGTACCAGCCAATTCCGCCGGGCAAGTAACCGGTACAACTTGCCAAAGTTGGGCTCAATTGTCCTTTTACGCTCCAGTCATGCGGTACACTTACTGATTGCCATTTGCTATCGTCGTAAGCTTGTTTTTGAGCCTCCGGAGTATCCTGAAGATTGAACTTCCAGTTGTTATTGATTTTCTTTGAATCTCCAAACGAGATCTGACTGAATGCAGACAAACACGAAAAGAGAAATACGGGTAGTAAGATCTTTTTTGTAAACATTTTTTTTTAAGGTTCTAAGTTGCTAAGCTTTTGTTATTTTTTAGTTGTTATTTTTTTGTTTCAAGTTTCAAGTTTCAAGTTTGAACTATGACTGAAAACTAATACTCCATCTCCCCCACAAAAGTCACTATCGATTTTGCGGGAATTTCGAGATTATCGATTTTCTGGCTATTTCCTCTTTTTAAATTTGAAGTATCAGAAGTTGTATAAGGCGTAAATACATCATTTTTTATTACTCCTTTCGATAAGTCAAACTTGTATTTTTGGGCTGATTTCCCACAATTTATGGCAACTACGATTAGCTTTTTGTTTTCGACATCTTTGTAAGCGGTTAACATTACATCTTTTGCAGCCTCAAGATCATTTTGGTTGGGAATATCGACTCTCAGCATTCCTGGACGTACGAACAAAGAATAATTTCCTAAAGCCCAAAGCAATTTTGAATCGTGAAATTCACCGTCATTCTTCACATAATCCGGCGCTGTTCCTCCGTTGCTTTTGCCATCGTCGAGATAAATCAAACCGTCTTTATAATCTACTCGGGTGATCGATGTCCACCATTGCCACGAAGCGGCATTGGCAACGGCAATATCATTATGAATCAAACGTGCTACAAACAAAGCGGTTTGCATTCCTAAATCCCTGCCTCCTCCTGAGCCTCCCGGAATCTCTGCTTCTCCGGGATTTTCTAAGATACAATATTCAGACTGCCAATATTTTAGTCCCGGATTTTGTTTAATGTTCGCTGCAATTAATTTTCGGCTTAAAACTTGTTTCTCGATTGGCCAGGTAGTAAAATAACTGTGTCCTAAAATAACGGTTTTTACATTCGGTAATTTTGAAACGTTTGTTTTTGTTTTTCCAAAGAAATAATCGATTTGCTTGTCGCGGTTTTCGTTATTTACATTTTCATATAAATAATCGATTTGGGCGGCTTCAGCAATGACGATTTCTGTACTCATTTTATTGGCTTTGAGTTTTCCTGAAAGTGATTTGGTCAAATCATAAATTTCCTGATTCGTAGCCGGAGTTCCTTCCTGGCTATTGGTATCGCCGTCTTTTGGCATCCACTCCCATTGTGGTTCATTAATTGGACTTATATAGTCAAATTTAATTCCTTCTTTCTTTTCCAAACCCTGAATACTTTGAACTAAAAAATCGGTAAATTTTGGAATTGCACCGTCTTTTAGATTCAGTTTATTCTTTTGACTTGCAAATGATAATCCGTTTCTGGTCATATAAACCGGCGGACTATTGGTAAAAATCAGGAATTTTTCGACACCACGTTTTTTCGCCGCTTGCAAAAACCATCTTTGTCCTTCTTGTTTATTGAAATCGTAAGTTCCGTCAGCTTGCAGAAAAGATTCACTTCTTCTCCATTGGTCTGAAACTTTACTTTTTTCGCCTTGTTCTGTGCTTCCTGATCCCAGATTAAATCTCCAGATCGAAAGCCCGATTCCTTTAGGATTTCCCTGTGCGTCAATTTCTTTACTAAAAAGCAAATCTGCCATAGCATTCTTTTTTTGATCCGGCCAATTTTTACCTACAAACTGGCATCTCCAGGCATCAGAACCACCAAAACCATCCATGGTTTGCACTACATTATCCGTGCTAATGGTTACGGTTCGCTGTGCATATGACAGCGAACCCATGACCAATAAAAGCGAGATGTATACTTTTCTCATTTATTCTTTTTGTTTTTCAACCGCTAGCGCGCTAAGTTTTTGCAAGGTTCGCAAAGTTTATTATCAGTTTTGCGAACTTTTGCGGTCTTTCTTTGTGTCCTTGCGGTTAATTTTTACTCTTATTTATAACTCCCCACATAAGTCACAATTGACCTGGCCGGAATTTCAAAATTAGTAGCCTCTACAGCAGTTCCTTTTTTCAAACTCAAGGCGTCAGAAGTTGTATAAGGCGTTAGTTTATTATCTGTTAAAGCACCACCTGAAAGATTCATTTTATAGGCTTTTCCCGATTTGCCAACGTTAACTGCTACAACTACTAATTTTTTTGTTGCGGCATCTTTGTATGCAGTTATCATTACACCATTTACCGAAGTGGCATTATCTACGCTTGGAACCTGAACTCTTACCATTCCTGGTTTTACGAAAAACGAGAAGTTTCCTAAAGCCCAAAGTGTTTTAGCATCTCTGACATAACCGTCGTTTTTGCAATAATCCGCATTTCCTGCTCCGTTGCTTGAACCGTCATCAACATGAATTAATCCGTCTTTATAATCTCCACGGCTAATCGCCGTCCACCATTGCCATGACGAAACTCCCCCAACAGCAATGTCAGTGCTAATAATACGTGCAGTCCAAAGTGCGGTCTGAATCCCAAGATCCCTTCCCGGACCTGCTCCACCCGGTAATTCAGTTGTTCCCGGAGTTTCTAAAACACAATACTCTGATGACCAAAGGCTTAAACCTGACACTGATTGCGTTTTTGTTCCAGCCAATTGTCTTGAATATACCAATTCTGTCAAAGGCCATGCCTGCCAATAGCTGTGTCCTGAAATGGTTTTCTTTACGTTGGGTAATCCTGCAATATTTTTAGCCGAATTTACCCCAAAGAAATAATCGATTTGATTCGATCTGCTTTCTTTACCTGAAACGGTTTTATATAAATGCTCGTAAGCGGCTGTTTCTCCTACTACAATCTCAGAACTCAATCCTTTTGACTGTAATTTTGGAGATAAAACTTTTACAAAACTGTAGATATTAGTATTGGTTGCCGGCGAACCCTCTTGTCCTGAACCGTCCCATTCGTATTGTGGCTCATTAAACGGAGATACATAATCGATTGTTAAACCTTGCTCTGATTTTAGTTTATCTAAAGAAGTGGTCCAGAAATCAGCTAAATCTGACCATTTTCCATCTTTTAGATTATAAAACTCTTTAATCGATGCATGTGCTTTTCCGTTTTGTGTTAAATACACCGGCGCACTGTTGGCGAAAGCCAGCAATTTCTCTAAACCACGTTCTCTGGCTGCTTTCATAAACCAAACCTGACCGGCTTGTTTGTTCATATTATAGCTAATTCCATCAGTGGTAAAACATTCTGTACGTCGCCACTCATCTGTAATATCACTTGCTTCGCCTTGTTCTGCACTTCCTGAACCAAGATTGAAACGCCATAATGATAATCCAATTCCTTTTGGATTTCCTTCTGCATCAAGCTCCTTACTGAATAGTAAATCGGCGATTTTATTTTTTTTATCCGAAGGCCAATTTTTACCAATAAAATTACATTGCCACGCATCAGAAGCGCCAAAGCTTTCCATCGTTTGAAGATTGGCATCCAGATTAATACTCAATTCAGCTGTAGTATTCTCAGTATCTGAATTTCCGTTGTTTTCTGAATCACAGCTTACTAAAAATAAGTTAGCTAAAAGTAAGCCTGCACATAGCAGACTTACTTTATTATTGTTTATTAATCTCATTTTAATAATTAGGGTTTTGAGTTATTACTCCTCCACTTAAATCAATTTCTAACTGTGGTATTGGCCACAATAAGTGTTTTGCAGGATTAAAATTGATTCCTTTATCCTGAGGTTCCCTTAAATTGGTTGTTTCATAAGGATCTGTAGAACTTAGATTGTATTGTACAAAAGTTCCGTTAGGCCCCATTAAGGATTCGATAACCGGTCTTCCTGTATTGGGATCTTTTTCACGACGGATGTCAAACAAACGCAATCCTTCGAAAGCCAGTTCCAGACGACGTTCTTTGTAGATTTGTCGCAGTAATGTTGGTCCTGATAATCCAGTTTTAGGATCCAATTTTACACGGGCTCTGATAATATTGATATCTCCCAAAGCATCTGCTCCAGTATGATAACTTGCTTCTGCTCTAGTTAAATACATCTCTGCCAAACGAATCAACGGAATATTCAATGGTAAATGATTGTCTTTTTTATCTAACGCACGGCGCGTAGCTACAGGGATATAATATTTACGAATAATACGTCCTGATTTATTATCATTTAAACTGAATTTATGGGTCGGGTTTAAAACCTCATCACCGTAAGCGGCTTCTCCCCATTTTGTAATGGTACTTCTGCGGCGAATTATATCATTTTCAGAAAGGTAGGCATTTTCAAGATCGCTGGTTGGCATACACCATCCCCATCCATCAAGAACATCCTTGGTATCATTACTTGGAAAATTTTTCTTGTCTTCTCCTCTGGCCCCTGCCAAAGTTGGTAAAGCAGCTCCCAAATCTTTGTCTTGTACAGATGAAGATTGCGCTTCTAAAATAGATTCAACACCGTTATGATTGTTCACATTCCAGATATTAATGAAATCCGTTTCTAAAGCAAAAGGCCCTTCTGTAATTACTTTGTTGGAGTACAATCTGGCTTCTGCCCATTTTTCCTGAAATAAGGAAACACGTGCCAATAAAGCATAAGCCGCCCATTTATTGATTCTTCCGTTTCTTGCTACGGGAGTATTTTCTAATTTTGAAGCAGATTCTTTAAGATCAGCTTCAATTTGAGCGTAAACTTCTACAGCAGGACTGCGTTGGAGTTTTAAATCTGCGGTTCCAAGTGATTTTGTATACAAAGGAATCGCTCCAAAAAGGTTCACTAATTCATAATAACAATACGCACGAACAAATAAGGATTCGCCCATATACTGATTTTTCTGAGCATCAGAAATTGGCGAAACCGCCATTTTCTCTAAACCAATATTTGCCGATTGAATGGTGTAATAATGCGCTGTATAAATACTGTTCATATCTCCCATATTATCCGGTGTAATCAAATATTGCGAAGCTGGTCTGTGTGCACTATTATCCTGTCCTGTGTTTCCCATCCAGGCATCATCGGTAGACATTTCGTTGGTCACTCTTGGTGCAACCAAAGCATACCAATCCTTTGCCAGTAATAATCTTTGTGTTAATTCATTGGCATAGTTTTCACATTCCTGTGCGGTCTTAAAGTAGTTTTCTAAAGTTTGAGTTCCTCTTTGGTCTTTTTCAATAAAATCACTGCATGAAACTGCAATTAGAGAAAAAGCTAGTATTGATAATATCGTTTTTTTCATGTTGTTTTTTATTAAAATGCTACATTAAGTCCCATCAAAATGGTTGGCTGAACCGGATAATTCCATCCTCCAAAACCTGACCCTTTCACTCTGTCATCTTTTTTCTCATCACCACCTGCAACTTCAGGATCTACTCCGGTATATTTTGTCCAGGTCCATAAGTTCTGTCCTGACAATGAGATTCTCAATTTATCTAAACCAAATTTATTGTAGAATGAAAATCCAAACTGTAAATTTTTCATGCGAACAAAAGATCCATCTTCAACATAAAAAGAAGAGAATTTTGTGAAATTTTCATTGTTATCGTCTTTAGACAAACGCGGAACGTAATTGGAAGTTCCTTCGCCATGCCATGCCATTTGCTCTAATCCGCTTACTTTATTTGTTAAGCTTGCACCGTTGTATAAATCTTTAATGTTTTCGTTGACGATATCATTGCCAATACTTGAATAGAAATTCGCTACCAAATCAAATTGCTTGTAGGCAAAAGTCAGATTTAGACCAACATTATAATCTGCCCATGGAGAACCAATTTTTGTACGGTCTTTGTCGTCTATTTTTCCGTCACCGTTCACATCTTTAAAACGGATATCCCCAACCTGAGCATACGGCTGTAATTTTGTTCCGTGCTCGTCTGTATGAGCATTCAATTGTGTTTGATTCTGGAATAATCCGTCCGCTACATATCCGTAAAAATATCCTGGTTGTTCCCCTTTTACGGTCAATGTTCTGTTTCCTGCTCCGTAAAGTCTTTCTCCTTCAGAGGACAATGAAAGCATTTCTACGTTTACTGTGGTAAAAGTTACATCTACTCCATAACTAAAGTCTCCTTTTTTGTCTTTATATGAAACCAACAAATCGATACCGCTGGATTGCATTGAACCTACGTTTGTCCAGATTGTCGAATAATCAGGAAAACCACTATAGGTTGGAAATTGTTTTTTGAACAACATATCATTTGTTTTCTTTTGATAGTACTCTAAAGATCCTGAAAGTTTGTTTTTCCAGAATCCAAAATCAAGTCCAAAACTGATATCTTCAACAGTTTCCCATTTAATGTCTTTGTTTGCCATTGAGGACGGGAATGAAGTATCTGCAATAATACCTCCTATTGGATAAAATCCCTGCCCTATATTCGATTGATAAACCGCTGCAGGTAAACCCTGATTACCTACTTTACCCCAACCTGCCCTGAATCTTAAATCACTTAATACCTCTTTTGCAGGTTCCATAAATCCTTCGTTTAAAATTCTCCATGAAACAGAAGCGGAAGGGAAATTTGCCCATTTGTTATTGGTCATGAATTTAGAAGAACCATCACGTCTGAAAGTCCCTGTGAAATAATATTTATTGTCATAGTTATAAGAAAAACGCGAAATGTAAGACATCAATGAATTCGACCAGCTGTTTCCCTTACTATTACGGTTTTTGGTAGCAGCATTTACTTCTCGCATCTCTTCTGAATTGTTAGGAACACCTTCTCCGTATCCCCAAAGATCATTGCCATTGTACTCTTCCATGGTGTTACCAATCATCAAAGAGGCATTGTGCTTCCCGGCAAATGATCTGGTATAAGTAGCAGTATTTTGCCATGTCCAGTCTACATTTGTCGTGTTTGTTCTTTCTACACTATTAATCTCCGCTTTTTCATGCGCTGCATCAATTACAAAATCAGGTTTGAAAATGCTTTGTGTTTTATCTCCCACTTCAATAGAAGCCTGCGTACGAATCACCAACCCTTTGATAGGCTGATATTGTAAATATCCGTTTGTATTTAAGTTGTACTGATCTGTAAAATCATCATAACGTTTTACGGCTGCAACCGGATTCCAAACATAAGACGGAGAACGTGCATAAATGCTGTATTCATTTTCTAAACCGGTTAATTGATCTGCCGGCTTATAAATTGGCGTAATTGGATCAATTTTATCAAAATCAGCCCAATTGTTAGGAGCACCCCAAGTTTCATAACGAGGATTTAAGGTAATTCCTGCGGAGAATTTATCTGAGAATTTAAAATCATTATTGATTCTCATCGTGATTCTTTCCCATCCACCAACTTCATAAATAGATTCTGAGTTATAATAGTTTAAACTTATCGAATAGGTATGTGTGTCAGAACCCCCGCTAACTCCAAGCGAAGCATTGGTTACAGGTGCACCGGACTTGATTCCCGCTTTCCACCAGTCTGTCGTTTTTCCATTGTACTGAGACGGGTTTGGCAAATAATCAGCATAACCTGAATTATTATATGCCTTATTCATAATGGTAGCGTAGCTTTGGGCATTGGCCATATTATAAGGATTGTTCATAATTTGCATACCCGAGCTCATATCAAAATTGAATCTGGTTTTTCCTGCTTTACCTTTTTTGGTCGTAATCAAAATAACTCCGTTAGAAGCACGTGAACCGTAAATAGCACTTGCAGAGGCATCTTTTAGAACCTCCATAGACTCGATTTCGTTGTTGCTTAAAAAGTTAATGCTTGTTCCCATCGGAATTCCATCAATCACATAAAGCGGATCTGTACTAAGATTTACAGTCGAGATACCGCGAATTAAAACTCTTGGCTGCGCTCCCGGACCACCTTGTCCTGTAACCTGAACCCCCGCAACTTTACCTTGCAAAGATTCGGCAACATTACCTACAGTCATCGTTTGAAGTTCTTTTCCTTTTATCGAAGAAATAGAACTGGTTACATCGCTCTTTTTTACGGCAGCATAACCTACCACAACAATCTCATCAAGAACCTGACTGGATTCCTCAAGGGTAATATTAAGAACTGTTTTGTCCCCAACAGCAACTGTTTTATTGGCAAAACCAATAAAAGAAAATTCAATCTGAGCATTATTACTAGGAACAGAGATGGTGAAATTACCATCGAAATCTGTAGCTCCTGTTGTAGCAGTTCCTTTTACTGCTACGTTCACTCCCGGAATTGGCACATTGCCTTTATCCTTAACAGTTCCTTTTACTTTTATTTGTCCAAATGTTGCGACGCTGCACAACAGGACAATAAATAACCATATAAATCTATATTTCATCTTACGATATTTTTTAATTAAATGTTATAGCACTATAACAACTATTTTTTTGTGATAAAGACTCTCTCCAATTCCGTATCCAACACTACTTTGTAAACTCCCGGAGCTGCCGGATATTTACCGTTTCCGTTTTCTCCCGGTGACATTGTAGCAATACCATTTTTGATTAATCTCCAGGACGGACTCCACCATTGACCGGTAAAAGTCGCTTCCATAGTACCTGTCAAAGTATACTCTCCAACTAATTGGTACGGGTTATTTGGGTTATTAGCCAGGTGTAATCCTGTCTGAGCCCATGCTGTCCAGGTATCCCAGTCAGCCCCCTGAATTCCGGCCCCGCAAACACTCACAAAAGGTTTTCTTTTTGCTTCTTCGTCATGCCATAATCCGTTAGCAACATCAGCCCAGACTTTGCTTGAAGGCGTATATTTGGTTGCAGTATATTTTAGGGTATTCGGATTTACTTTGATTACATAATATCCTTTGGTTGGTAAAATAATTGGTGTCGAAGCAACATCATCCACTAATTCTCCTAAAGGATTTAATCCAAAACAATGAGGGGCGAAATCAGATTCCTGACCTAAGAAATAAATTTCCTTATTGTCTTTATCCGTATAATATTTAAATTCGAAATCTTGTCCGTTTTTATCATGAAAATACATGGGTACACCCACTGCATCAGTAGTAAGGTTAGTGCCTTTTGGCTGATCGCACAGATAAATTGCCGGATATTCATTTGTAGCAACAACATTTACGTTTAATGTTCCTGTATTTGGAATCGCAAATTTGTCTTTCGCCGTAATGGTTAATACATAATTATCAGCCGTTACAGGTAATGTGTAGATTTTACTAAAGCTATACGATTGAGGCGCATCTGTTAATTGCACTTTTTCGTCGATACCTAAAGCAGCACATTGAATTTGAATATAATCGATTCCTGAATCGTCATTTACAACAAAATTCACAGGCATTTTATTACTGGTCGACAATAAAATTACGGCTCCTTCTTTTGGAGTAATCATGGTGATAGATGGTGCAGCAAATTCTCCGTCAAGACGTAAATTGATCTCTTCATCAATTGCATTACCTGACACATCGGTAATAGTCAGTTTTATTTTGAAAGCTTCTGAGGTTCCTTTGTTAGCAGGAACTTCGAAGAAATAGCTCAAATCATACTTTGTCAGTAAGGGATCTGTTGCAAAAGCAATGACTTTATCCAATGCTAATTCCGGGATTTGAATTCTCACGCTTTGTAATCCCAAATCATCAGCCAAAGCGGCTTTAATTTCAAATTTTCTACTTGGTGCTCCGTAAATTTCCTTTGTTGATACAACAACAGTAGGATTATCAGAACTTGGAAAACCAGATTCATTATTTTGACATCCAGTAAGGACAGCAAAAACAGCAAGAAAAAATAAAAATACATTTTTTTTCATTTTTTGATTTTTAAGGTTGGTTAGTTAGTTTATTCTAAAAGTGATCGTGGTATTAGTCATGAAGGTTACTTTGTGTGGTTATTATTGCTTCTGCTTTTAGGGAAAACAGAATAACATTGATTATCTGATTCTTTTCATATTATTGGGTTTGGTTAATGGTTTTATAATTAGTAAATGTGATAATGTCATAATGTGCCAATTAGATAATTTGATAATAAAAACTGTGCTAATTTTTTAATTGACAAATTGAACAACTACATTAATTATCTAATTGAATAACTCTTTATTTTAAACCCGCAGCCTTCACTGCGGGTTTGATAAGTATGTAGGTAAAACCAACTCTTACTAACCTATTTTAAAGAAGGCTCAATTCCTTAAAAAGACAAAACTTATCTTAAAACAAAAACACTTATTTAATGAATAGTAAACCACTTAAATGATTAACTATCACTGCAAAGAAATGTCTAATTAACACTTTTAAGGAGGGGTAAAATGGAAAAAAAAGGAGGTCAAAATTGTAATTAACTATTATTTTGGATTAAAAATTAAGGAGTACAAAAAAATAACTACTTATTTTTGAATTATATGCAATCACGAAATAAAACAGCATCTTCAATTCTAAAACGTTTGCGGTTTCTTTAAGTACCTCTTTATCATACCGAGAGTTCTGTTGTCATCTTCGATCGAAAGGAGACTCGATAGCGGACAGACAAAGTAAATCGCATTACAAATTCAGCAAAGAGAATCGTCAGTTTTTGTGGAATTACGAGTGTGATTTACTTCGTCTGTTCGCTATCGGCTCGAGTCTCTCTTCGGTCGAAATGAACAAGATTGTGATCAAATCTTGTTCGAAATGAAATATTAAACGAAAACATTCTTATGAACATGATTTCCCTAGCCCCGATAGAAGTGGAAATCCTTTTGTTCCGGGTTTCGGAACAAAAGATTGGAGCGGATAGCTGGATTAGCTCCTGAAAAAAAAGATTTTGTTTTATCATAGAAATCGAAATGACAAGATTGGGTATTTGAAATGCGTAGAATGAATTAATTCATTTAAAAAAAACAAGAAATTGATTTTCATTATCGCTATCAAAAATGACAACATTATTATTTAATAACATTAAGATCCGAGTTGAAAGAACTCTTGTATTTTTTTATGTATTCTGAAGGTGTCATTCCAAAGAGTTTTACAAACTGCTGTCTGAAATATTTAGGATCTTCAAAGCCAACTTCGGCACTAGCCTGAGTAATATTGATATCTTCAGTAAGCATTAACATTGCCGCTCTTCGAATTCTAACCGAACGAATAAAAGCATTTAAAGTCTGTCCGGAGATGATTTTAATTTTTGTGTATAACGTTCTATGGCTCATGCCCATTTCAAGGGCAAAGTTTTTAATCGTAAAATCTCTTTTATGAATGTTGGCTTCTACAATATCAATACACTTTTTCAGGATTTCCTGATATTCCTGTGGTACTTTTTGAGTGTTTTCTTTAAGCGTTATGCTATCTAAGAAATAAGTACGCAAATTGCTTCGGTTTCTTAATAATGATTCTACCCTAGCGACTAATATATCATCATCAAAAGGTTTGGTAATATAATCATCAGCCCCGTCGTTGATTCCCTGAAGATGGGTTTCCGGATTTTTTGATACCGTTAATAAAATAACCGGAATATGGGATAATGCATTATTTTCCTTTATTTTTCGACACAATTCCAAGCCGTCCATTTCTTCCATTGTGATGTCGCTAATAACCAAATCGGGCATGTGCTTCTTGGTGAGCCTTAAACCTTCTTCGCCGTTCTGAGCACTGTAAACAATATAAGAATCTGAAAACAGTTTGATAAGATAGGCTCTTATTTCTACATTATCATCAATAATTAAAACCGTTCGTTTTTCAGTAAGCATAATTTTCTGGAAATCCTGCTCTGAAATCGAAGTATTCGAAAGCTGAATACTCTCTTCTGAATCATCGATCATTAATTCATCAAATAATTGACTTCGTTGCGGAACTTCATTTGTAATCTCAATATTATCAAAATGACTGTCTCCTTTAAGGAACGTCAGTTTAAAAATACTTCCTTTGCCTATTTCACTGCTACAGCTTACAGTTCCTTTGTGTTTGTCTACAAAATATTTAACAATATAAAGTCCAATTCCAAAACCTGTACCTATTGAAACTTTTGATTTTACTTGTTTGAATTTTTCAAAAATTACCTCAATATCTTTTTGGTCGATTCCGTCTCCGTTATCCGAAATTTCTAAGTAAATTTCGTGATCGTTTTCCGTTAGTCTAAGATTTATTTCTCCGCCAATTGGTGTGTACTTAAAAGCATTGGACATTAAATTGAACAACGAAATTTCGATTTTTTCATAATCGCCAATGATCACAATTTCATGATCCGGAATCAGAAAATGATATCGAATACTTTTATCTTTTGCCTGATTGACAAAACATTGGTACACTTCATTGCAAAGGTTATTAACATTTATAGGCGATAATCTCAATGAATCTGCATCATTTTCGGCTTTTCTAAAAAGCAATAGCTGATCTACCAGACTCAAAAGTCTTCTGGCATTTCTATGCGCAATCGCCAAATCACTTCCCGAAGATCCGTTTTCGACACTTTCTTTCTGAACCGCTTTTTTCAAAGGATTTATAATCAACGAAAGCGGCGTTCTAAACTCATGAGAGATATAGGTAAACATAGAGGACTGTTTCTCTGCAATTTCTTTTTCTTTCTTGCTTTCGAGTTCGGCTATTTTAACTTTGTATTTTAGTTTTTCTTTGTTTTTATTGTATTGCAGATATGCAAAAACGGCTCCTATACCTGCTAATAAATACAAAGAATAGGCCCACCAGGTTCTGTACCATGGTGGTAAAACTTCAATAGTAATGAGGCTGACTTCTTTGTTCCAGCCTCCTTTAAAATTGGTTGTTTTTACTTTAAAAGTATATTTTCCTTCCGTTAATCGGGCATAATTGGCTTTTCGGGCCTGACCCACATAATTCCATTGCTCATCCCAGCCTTCTAGGTAATAGGCATAATTGATTTTGTCGGCATTATTATAGTCCAGAGCTACAAACTCAAGCGATAATGTAGTTTGATCATATGGCAGGCTCACTTTTTTAATTTTACCCGAATCCCATTCTAAGTTACTTTTGCTTTCTTCTATGGGTTGATTGTTGACATAAAAATCAGATAACAATATATTATTCTTCTGATTGAATCCTTTTATTGCTTCAGGAAAAAAGGCATTAAAACCATTTATTCCTCCAAACAAAAATTCTCCTGTAGAGAGTTTAAGTCCGGCGTTAAAACTAAACTGATTGCTTTGCAAGCCATCGTTGACAGAGAAATTACGAAATGTTTTTCTCTTTTTATCGTATCTACAAATACCATTGTAGGTACTTATCCAGAGATTTCCTTCTTTATCTTCCAGCAACCTTAATACTGTATTAGAAGGCAAGCCGTCGTCTATTGTTAACCTTTTGAAAGTAGTTGTTTTTCGGTCAAACAATAATAATCCGCCTTCCTGAGTTCCTAGCCAAAGGTTTTTATCCCTGTCTTCGTGAATATATCTTACAGGATTTCCAATGGAAATTGTACTTATTTTTCGGGTTGCTTTTTCGATAGAAAATAATGAAGTATAATTTCCTGCCCACAATTTTCCGTCACTGGTTTCAGTAATACATTGCAAATTCGTAACCGACGGATCAAAAAGTGTAAAACTGTTTTTTTGCCTGTCAAAGAGATATAAGGCCCCCTCATTTGTAGCGCTTGCCCAGATATTCGCCTGTGAATCTTTGTAAACAAACCAGATATTTTTCTCTATGTGTTTTGTAGTGGGATTATAACAGGAATATGATGTTACCGAATTGTTCTTTGGATTAATTTTATTTACACCGCCTGCCCAGGTCGAAACCCAGATATCATTATTTTGATCCCGTACAATGCTGGTAATAAATTTACTGGAGAGCTTATTACTGTAATTGGTATATGTATTGTTTTTTCGGTCCCAATATTTTAATCCTGCACCATCTGTACCCACCCATACATTGTTTTTTTCGTCTTCGCAAAATGACAAAATAAAGTTTTCAACCTGATCTTTTGAGTTGTATTTTATATTTTTAAAATATTTAGGCGTATTGCTGAGCATACTTATCCCTCCGCGCAATGAGCCAAACCATTTATTACCTGATCTGTCTTCGTATAAACTCCAGACGGAGTTGCTTTTTGCAAGCTCGTTGTCTTTTATCGCATTAGCCGGAACTGCTTTTTTATTTGTACCAATAACTTTGTAAATTCCTGAACCGTCTGTTGCAATCCAGATTTCTTTCTTTCTGTCTACCAGAAGATCTGTTACATTGCATTTTGTCGAAAAATAATTCTCAGAAAGCACTCCTGATTTGGTATTAAACAGAAAAAGTCCTTCATCTGTTCCCAGTAATAAATTCCCATCAGCAGCCAGTTTCATTGCTTTTACTTCTTTAGAAAGCGGAAAAACGACTTTCAAATTTTTAGATTTATAGTTATAACTGCAAACCCCTACATTTTTAATATAGATCCAGGCATGATTATTTTTTTTATCATCCTGAATCGCTATGGCGTCATAAGCATTAACTGTGATGCGATTTCCCGGAATATTTAGCGCAATATGTTTCCCGACAAAAGAACCATTTTCGAAAGCTAATAACCCTAAGCTCTGAGAGGCAATCAAAACCAAATTATCAGAAACAGCACGCATCTGATGAATAATATCCTTTAAAATAACTGCTTTTTTATTAGAAATGGTGTATTGTACAGGATGAAATGTTGCAGTAGTTTTATTGTAAATGCAAACACCGTTTGAACCTCCTACCCATATATTATTTTTAGCATCTCCTTCGATATTATAAACTGTATTAAAGAACAGTGATTTTTTATCATTGATTCGGTTACGAAAAACTTTAAAACTATAACCATCATAACGATTTAATCCGTCATAAGTTCCAAACCACATATAACCGTTGTTGTCCTGAAAAATTGTAGTTATAGAATTGTTCGACAAACCATCAGAAATATCAAGGAATTTGACTGGATTATCCTGAGCATAACTTAATGGAGGAAAACCAAATAGTAGTATAAAAAGAGGAACTAAATACTTCAAAATAAAAACTGTTTTTTTTGATCTTGCGTAAGCAGTACAATTATAAGCTAATTTTATCTATATTTCATAACAAACAATCTACAAAAAATACTTTCAGCGCAATGCTTATAGGATTTTATCGATGCTCTTTACTTTTAATAAACTAATCCCTACGTGAAAAAAAGAAATACCACAAACGCGCAAATATTTACTTAAAAAGAATGCCACGAAGACGCGAAGCATTACTATATACAAACTAAACTGCCACCAAAAAAAGAATGCCACAAAGACGCTAAGACACTAAGAATTTTAACAGGTTAGATGCCACAAAGGCACTAAGGCACAAAGATTCCCTATTTAGCTTTGGCTAAAAAAAAGTATACCACGAAGGAACTAAGACACAAAGTCTTAAATCATAAAGATTGTAAAAAAAACTTTGTGCCTTCGCGTCTTCGTGGCAAGAAAAAAAAACTTTGTGTCCTAGTGCCTTTGTTGCAAAACCTTGCAGTAAAAAAACTTTGTGTCTTAGGGTCTTCGTGGCAAAACCTAACAATAAAAAAACTTAGTGGTTAAATCTTAACCACATTTAGAGGAACCGCAATCACTGCAAGTAAGACATCCTTCCTGATAAATAAGATTACTTGAGTTGCAATTGCTGCATTTCTGTCCGCGGGCTTCAGTTCCGTCTACGATATAGCGTTTCAGTGCACGTGATACACCATTTTTCCAGGTATTTATAGATTCACTGTCTAATTGCAAACTGCCAATTAGCTCCACCACTTTATCAATTGGCATTCCGTGTCGTAATGTACTTGATATTAGTTTGGCGTAATTCCAATATTCCGGATTAAATTTATGAGAAAGCCCTTCGATAGTGGTTTTATAACCTCGGGTATTTTTATATTGAAAATCGTAACGGGTATTTCCGTCTTCATTTTTATTCTTGATAATTAGTCCCTCAGTAACCCAACGCGGAATCAAAATACCGTCTTCATCATCTACCAAACCTGTAAAAATTTCATAAGGCCTGCCTTCCAGTAATCCAATAAAAGCGATCCATTTGTCTTTACTATTTTGAAAACGAACGACATCAGCCTCTAATACCTGAGGACGCTTGGCAGAAAAAACACTTGTTTGTATTTCTGAAGTTTCTTCTTTCTTTTCTGTATTGGCAATCAAAACCCCGGAGCGTGAACCATCACGATAAACAGTAACGCCTTTACATCCTGCCTCCCATGCTTCCATATACAACTTATTCACCATTTCTTCAGGAGTTTCATTCGGAACATTAATAGTAACCGAAATAGAGTGATCGACCCATTTCTGGATTTTGCCCTGCATTCTTACTTTGCTCAGCCAATCAATATCATTACTTGTTGCTTTATAATAAGGTGATTTTTCTACCAATACATCAATTTCTTGCTGACTGTAATTTCTCGAAGTATCATATCCGTTAATAAGCATCCACTCCTTAAATCTGTGATGAAATACCACATATTCTTCCCAACTGTCTCCTACTTCGTCTACAAAATCAACGCGTGCATCTCTATCATTTGGGTTTACTTTTCTTCTGCGTTTGTAAACCGGCAGAAAAACTGGTTCTATACCTGAGGTCGTCTGGGTCATTAAACTTGTTGTACCCGTTGGCGCAATTGTTAATAAAGCAATATTTCGGCGTCCGTACTGCTGCATTTCATTATACAGCTCAGTATCAGCTTCTTTTAATCGAAGTAAAAACGGATTATTTTTTTCTCTTTTAGCATCATAAATAGCAAACATTCCCCGTTGTTTAGCCAAATTCACAGACCCACGGTAGGCTTCTATTGCGAGTGTCTTTTGTATTTTTTCAGCAAACAAAACACCTTCATCACTTCCGTAACGCAAACCTAGTGCTGCCAGCATATCTCCTTCGGCAGTAATCCCAATTCCGGTACGGCGTCCTTCATTTGCTTTATGTTTGATGTTTAACCAAAGATTTTTCTCGACTGATTTTACTTCTTCACTTTCCGGATCCTGATTTATTTTTTCTAAAATCGCATCAATCTTTTCCAGTTCGAGATCAATAATATCATCCATTATTCTTTGGGCTGCCGCAACGTGTTTTTTGAAAAGCTCAAAGTCAAAAGATGCTTTTTTAGTAAACGGATCATTAACATAGGAAAACAGGTTTATGGCCAATAAACGACAAGAATCGTAAGCACAAAGCGGGATTTCTCCACATGGGTTTGTCGATAAGGTTTTATATCCCAGATCAGCATAACAATCCGGCAAAGATTCGTTGATAATCGTATCCCAAAATAAAATTCCGGGTTCTGCCGATTTCCAGGCGTTATGAATAATTTTATTCCAAAGTTCTCTTGCTTTAATTTCTTTCGAATACAAAGGATTATCGCTAAATATGGGATATTTCTGTTCGTATAAAGTATCTGCTTTTACTGCCTTCATAAACAAATCGTCAATTCGAACCGATACATTGGCTCCGGTAACTTTTCCCTGCTCCATTTTGGCATCAATAAAATCCGCAGCATCAGGATGATTTATGGATACTGAAAGCATTAACGCTCCACGACGGCCGTCCTGAGCCACTTCGCGGGTCGAATTTGAGTAACGTTCCATAAAAGGGACTAATCCTGTAGAGGTCAATGCCGAATTTTTGACGGGTGAACCTTTTGGGCGAATGTGCGACAAATCATGTCCTACTCCTCCTCTGCGTTTCATGAGCTGAACTTGTTCCTGATCTGTTTTCATGATTCCGCCATACGAATCAGAATTATCGTTACCAATCACAAAACAATTCGATAAAGATGCAACCTGAAACGGATTACCAATACCTGTCATTGGACTTCCCTGAGGGACGAGGTATTTAAAATCTTTGATAAGATCGAAAACTTCTTCTTCACTTAGCGGATTTGGATATTTATTTTCAACGCGTGCAATTTCTGATGCAATACGACGGTGCATGTCATTAGGTGATTTTTCAAAAATATTACCTTGAGAATCTTTAAGAGCATATTTGCTTACCCAAACTGTAGCCGCAAGACTATCTCCTTTAAAGTATTCTAAAGAGGCCTGAATGGCTTCATCTTGGGTATAAATTGTTGTTGTATTGTTTGTAGCTAATAATGCATCCATGATTACGATGTTTTTGAAGTTTTTATGAGTGGTAAATTTAAAACCAAATAAACTCTAAAAAAAATAAAATAAAAAAAGTTTACAAAAAATATACATTAAAACCTTAAATATCAATTAATTAAAATTTTACAAACACACAAAAGTTAACAAATAAATATATTTATGTAAAAACATTAACAGAAAATATGACAAAAATCATTGAATAATAAAAACGCAATCAATGCGTTAAACAAAAACATTAAAAGACAAAATTTCTTACTTATTTTAAACCATTGTTTTATAATTAAGAGTTTTAGTAAATCATACCTTTCTTTTTTCATATTATACATTTTCAAGTAATTAAAATACCCTCAAATAGTACGTAACTTTTTGAGGGTAATTCTAAATGTAACGGAAGGTATTTTATAAATTACTTCCAGTATTAATGAGTACTGTCTTTTTATTCCGATTTTCTAAAATGCTTCTAAAGGCAACCATCAACAATGATATCATACCGAACCCCATTCCTGCCCAGGGAATATTACTAATCGTACTTTTCGAAATAATCCAGCCTCCAACGGCTGTACCAAGAAATACACCGAGATTTCCAAATGAGGTTGCCAGACTATTCGCAAACTCAAGAGATTTTGGTGCCGCCGAAATCATATAAGCCGATGCGTTTAAAAAACATGGCGCATAAAAAAATCCCCAAAGAGCAACAACAAGTATAGTTATCCAGACGCTGTCTGCGGAATAAATAAGTATTACCGGAATAATTACAGTTCCCAAAAGAAAAAAGGCAACTGTTTTTGTTATACTTCTCGTTAGCATTTTTCCGGAGAGCCAATTAGAGAAAACGCCAACAACGCCAAACAAAAGCAAAAGATAACTAATGGCCGCCATGTCTACTTCTCTGGTTTTTATCAAATAATCAGCAAAATAACTATAAGTAGAAAACCACGATGCAATCATGAAAAAATTCATTGCAGTACTTAAAACAAAGGATTTATCTTTTAGAATTTTAACCTGGCTTCCGTATGTTTTTTTCTCTGGTATTTCTCCCCCAGGCATAATCCTGAAAATTGTAAATAATGCTAGTACACTTACGAGCGCCTGAACAAAAAATGAAATCTGCCACGTAAAAATACTTGCTAGATAGGTAGCAAACGGCACGGTTGTAACCATTGCCAATGCGATTCCGCCAAGAACAATTCCCATTAACTGATTCTCCTGGCTTTTTTCTCCAGACGCTACGGCGGCGGCAATTGCAGTGGCGATATAAACCGGCTGCAGAAAGGCAGGTAACATTCGAACAATCATCAAAAGCCAAAAAGGCGGTGAAAACGCAGAAACGACAGTTGATAGCAAAAAGATAAAAATAGTGGTGAGCATGATCTTTTTTCTGTCAAAACCCGAAAATAGCAAGGTCATAAACGGACCGGTAAGCGCAATAACAAGTGCAAAAGCACTTAACAGATACGCTGCCTTATCGATTGTAATTTCGTAATAAACGGCAATTTGCGGCAAAATTCCAATTATTCCAAATTCAGTCGTTATGATGCCTATCATCCCAAGGCAACCCACGTATGCAATTTTTTTATTTAGCTTCATTACTTCCAGAATTTAGAAATGAATAAATCGCGTTTTTGATTTTTTGTTGCTGAATGGGTATTTCTATTGTTGCTTTTACTATAATAAGAGAGAACGGGTATTTAAACATATTTGTAACTATTTTGATTAGGGTTGCAAAACTACATTGAGTAGCCTAATTTTGTACCGCATACATCCCAATGTAGGGTACTAACAAAAAAGTAAGTAATGGCAAAAAGAAAAGAAACATCTACAAATACAGAGAACAGAAACTATATCACCTCCTGCGACCTGACTTATGCAGTTTGCCTTGTGGGCGGGCGATGGAAACTGTTGATATTATGCAAACTTGAAAAAGGAAAATTGAGATTTGGAGAATTAAGAAACCAAATATGCAACATTACAGAGCGCATGCTTACTTTGCAATTGCGCGAATTAGAACGAGACGGAATGGTAAAACGTACTGTTTATGCCGAAGTACCGCCCAGAGTAGAATACGAACTTACTGAAATTAGCCTGAAACTAGTACCAATCTGGGGCTTAATAAGCAATTGGGGAGCCGAACACAGAGAAACGATGCTTCAAAAAAATACTGCCGAAGCAGAAAACTTAATAGAACAGCAATAAAAGAAGCGAATCTCTATAATAAAAAAACCACTCTAAAAAGAGTGGCTTTTACTTCTTTGTTCTTCAAAAAGCAATAAAGGCTAAAATAGTTATGAAACTTTAGCCATTAATTCTTCAATTTTAGATGCTGAAATTATCGGATTTGCGCCCGGAGACGAAGCTACTAAAGCGCCTATTGCGCAAGCAAAATCAATGGAGGACTGAGGATCTTTTCCTGTAAGTAACCAGCTGGTTAATGCCGCCAAAAATGAGTCGCCTGCTCCTACTGTATCGGCCACTTCTACAGGATAACCTTCGTTATCATAGAGTTTACCTTCCCACAATAACAAAGCCCCGTGTTTTCCTTTGGTTACACATATCCCAGTAGCTTTTGTTTTGTCTGCAACAAAATGCATGTTCTCTTCCAAACTGGTAAAAGGAGAATGCATAGCTGCGGCTATTTCCAACAATTCTTCATCATTGAACTTTATAAAATTAGCCGAATGCATTAACTGGTCTAAGGTTTCATAGGAATAATGGGGTTTTCTTAAATTCACATCAAAAACCTTGTACACATCTGTTTGCAACAATTCTTCCAGAGATTCCCTGGAGACTTCGTCTCTGCAGACCAAACTTCCGTAAATTAAAACATCAGCATCAGCAACGACTTTTTTTGCAAAATCATTCAGCACAATTTTATCCCAGGCAGATGGATAAGCAATTTCATAGGTAGCAGAACCACGCTCGTTTAATGTTACATTTACTAATCCTGTCGGGAAATTTTCTGATTGCATAATCGCATTGGTTTCAAGTCCCATGCTTTTTACCTGATCTATTATGGCGTCTCCGTCTTGATCATTACCTACACAACTAATCATGGCTACCTCGCAACCTAAAGTTTTCATTCGTAAAGCTACGTTTAATGGTGCACCTCCAATCTTTTTTACATGATCAAAAACATCCCAAAGTACTTCTCCATAAGCTACAGCTTTAAGTTTTTTTCCGTTATTCATTCTAAAACTATTTTTACATTATTGTTATTCCGAGTGTGTAATCTCAAGGCTAGAGACAGTAAAAACTAACCTTCAGATTACTACAATCTACTTTTGTATCTTTCGCAAATGCGATTTTTTAAATTCATTTTTACGTTATTGTAAGATACAATAATACTTTTCAACCTCTTTATTGTTTCACAAAAAATTAATAACCTGGATTTTGTTTGTATACTCCCTGGCTAAAATTAATTTGCTTCAACGGAATTGGGCAATATTCCTCTTTATGCGCATCAAAAAAGGCATCCTGATAATAGGTGCGCTTTGTTTTTTCTTCGGTATAAAATTTATTCATCACTTCATCAGTTACACCCCAGCGAACTAAATCGAAGAAACGATTTCCTTCCATAGCCAATTCTAAACGGCGCTCCCAACGCAATGCTTTTCGGGCAAAATCCTGTGTCCAGTTGCAATTGTTTCCGTCAACGTAAGTATTGATTTTAAAGTTTTTTGCATACGGCAATCGTCCTGTACTTTGCGCTGCACGTTCTCTGATCTGATTAATTAATGGCAAGGCTTCTGATTGTCTTCCTAATTCAATCAAAGCTTCGGCGCGCATTAAAATCACATCGGCATAACGAATCTGAATTCTGTTTTTCGAGTTTCCATAAAACGGATCAATATTCACCACACAACTACAGCTTGGTGCTACATTTTCTTTTAATGAGGCAAAATAACCATACGTTCCCGGAGATCTAACCCAGGCTTCAACATAAAGAAATTCAGGATCGTATTTATAAGGCAATCCCGGCATCGCAACAGTATGATACAATCTTGGATCAACCGTATTGGCATCTCTGTTTTTATAATCAAAATCCTGATCGTTATAAGTATCAAATTCAGGTAAACCATTTGCTCGGGTTTTAAAGGCGTTTACTAAGTTTTGACTTGGCTTATGAAAATCGCAGCATCCTAAACCTTGTGGAGTTGAAAGTACATCGGAGAAATTTAATCTTCCGTATAAAGTTCCGTCGTTGTCTGAAAACTGAATTGAGAAGATCGATTCTGCTCCGTTTTCAAAATTACCAGGCAAGAAGTTATTGGCAAAATCAGGTTCTAAACTTGCTTTTCCAATTACTTTATCCGTAGCTGTAATTACTTCCTGTAAATGTTGTTGGTTGATTCCGGTAACTTTATACGTTTCATCTTGTGTATACGCCTGATACAAACGTGTTTTGGCTAAATAGGCATAAGCTGCTTTTTGAGTCGCACGACCTACTTGTGGCTGTGTTTCCGGCAAAGCGTCGGCTGCAGCCTGAAAATCTTCGGCAATTTTGTTCCAAAGTTCTTCGTTTGAAAGTGCTTTGTTGGAGATCGTTTTGTAATTTTCGACCGCAATATCTTCTGTAATATAAGGAACATTCCTGAACATAATTTTCAGCATAAAATAAAAATGGCCTCTCAAGAAACGCATTTCAGCCATACGTGTTTTTTTCAACGGAAAATCAGCTTCTGATATTTGTTCTAATGCTTTCAAGGCTTTATTCGTTCTGGAAACCCCAACATAACTGATGTACCAGAAATTGTCTAATTCACCAAAATCAGGTCGGATATTATTAGACACTTCGAAAAAGTGAAAATCCTGAAGATCATTAGTTCCGCTTCCGCCTTTGTAAGCATCATCAGAACGCACATTCCCAAAAGGCCATAAACTATAAGGCGAATCATAATGATCATTTCCTAATTGTGCATAGGCCGCATTCATAAATCCTTCTACTGATTGCGGTGTCACAATATCTTCTTCTGAAAGTACGCCACGAGGGTCATTCTCCAGAAAATCAGAACAGGAACCCAACATTCCAAGTACTAAAAAAGCAGTTATATATACTAATTTTTTCATGTTTTTTGATTTAAGCTTTTATTATAAAGTAAAATTAAGACCAGCCGTAAAAGTCGTTGGCTGCGGATATCCAAATCCTGCATTTTCAGGATCTACACCAGTAAAACTTTTGGCATCAATGATCAGTAAATTTTGACCGCTGATGTACAATCTAAAGCTATCGAAATTCATTTTTTTCAACAGATCTTTTGGTAAACTGTATCCTACCTGCAAGACACGAAGTTTAAGATAGTTTCCGTTTTCTACATAATAAGTCGAAAATCTTGATTCTGCATTCCTGTCTACAGTAGTTAAGGCAGGAATAGTAGAATTAGGATTATCAACAGACCAGGCGTTTAATAAACGTGTTCCTTTATTAGAACCTACGTCATCTACGCTCCAGAAATCAGTTTGGTATTTTGTATTATTTATGACATCAACATCACTTGCTCCTTCCCAGAAAGTGGTAAAATCCCAGTTTTTATACCCTAATCCCAAATTAAAACCATACGTCAATCCCGGATTTGGATTTCCTATCCAGGTACGGTCTTTATCTGTAATAACTCCGTCTTCGTTTAAATCTTTGTAACGAATTCTTCCTAGGCCTTTTCCTTCCTGAGTGGCCGAGTTATCTACTTCGCCCTGACTTTTAAAGAGTCCGTCAGCTACATAACCGTACATTGAGTTAATTGGACGACCTAAGATATTATCGTCAAGTCCATCTCCTCCGTAGCTATTTCGTACTTCATCAGGCAATTTTGTAATCTTGTTTTTATTGGCTGAAACATTCGCCGAAATATCATATTTAAGTCCAAATGAGGTTTCGTCATGGTATCCTAAACTAACTTCCCAGCCTTCATTCTGCATCGAAGCACCGTTTACCCAACGATTTCCGCCTTCGCCAATTACACCTAAATAAGGTGGTAAAACCAGAATATCATCTGTTTTTTTGATGTAATAATCTACAGAACCGCTTAATTTTTGTTTGAATAATCCAAAATCTAAACCTATGTTGGTTTGCGTAGTGGTTTCCCATTTTAAATTATCATTTCCTGACTGAGTGGCAATAAAACCAGACGGAAGCAAACCGTTTCCGTTTCCTGCAATATCATAAGCTGTACCGTAAGAAGTAGCCCAAGTTGGACTTCCGCCTGCATAACTTGCCAAATACAAACTGTAAACCGCAGTATTACTGATTTCCTGATTTCCGGTTTGTCCCCAACCTGCTCTTAGTTTTAAATCAGAGAAAACAGGCGCATTATTTTTAATGAAATTTTCATTGCTGATTCTCCATCCTGCCGAAACTGCTGGAAAGGTTCCAAATTGATTGTTTTTTCCAAAACGGGATGATCCGTCACGACGAATCGTACCTGAAAGTAAATAACGGTTATCAAACTCATAATCTACTTTTCCAAAATATGACAGCAAAGAATAGGTTGTCGAAGTTCCGCTGGTAAACGATTCTCCAGTTCCAGCATCTGGATACATATAATCAGGAGTTTCTATCAAAAAGTCATTTTTACGTAAAGTTGTC
Organism: Flavobacterium sp. NPDC079362; assembly: GCF_050267765.1. NCBI lineage: Bacteria > Pseudomonadati > Bacteroidota > Flavobacteriia > Flavobacteriales > Flavobacteriaceae > Flavobacterium > Flavobacterium sp. NPDC079362. The sequence goes on from NZ_JBNNFM010000021.1 coordinate 57,770, forward strand.
GTATCATAAACATCTTTGTACATCTCTGTTCCTGCCATCAAATTCAGGTTGCTTTTTCCGAAATTCAAACTGTAAATGGCAGTATTCGTCCAAGTCCATTTATCACTTACCGACTGATCAATGGTTACTGATGACTGATCGTTTTTCAGATAACCTGATTGATAACTTCTTTGCAGCGTTCGTTTTTTATAAGATCCATAATCAATACCAAAACTACTTTTGATATGCAGATTTTTGATGATCTCTAAATCAGCATACATATTTCCGAAAAGACGCAAATAATCATATTTATTGTCTTTGTTATATTCTAAAAGTCGAACAGGATTTTGCCTGTCGTTCATTCCTCCTACTGGTCCTCCCCAGCCTTTTCCGTCTACAGTACGCACCGGAATTATCGGTAAAGCACGAAGCGCAGGATCAAGAACTCCTGGATCTGTAACCTCATTGGTACGCGTCATCGAGAAATTTTCTCCAATTACCAGTTTACCGTCAAAATATTTATAAGAACCATTCATTCTGGCAGAAATCCTTTCGAAATCAGTCGTTTTTACAACACCTTCGTTCCCATAATACCCCAAAGAAAAAACATAACTTCCTTTATCTGATGCATTAGAAACAGATAAATCATACGAATTCGCGATTCCGGTTTGCGAAATTGCATCGTACCAATCTGTATCCGAAGCTTTCAGGGTTTGATTCGCATCTAGATATTCAGGAATCAACACTTTGTTTAGTTGTGGTTTGTTATTGTTTACAGACCAGTCAAACTGATAACGTAAATTATTATTGTTTGGATTTAAGCCGTCGTTAATATTTGCCTGCCATAAAGCCTGACCAAATTGATTAGCATCTAATACTTCCTGTTTTCTGGAATAATTTGAAAAAGAAGTATAAGTGCTGAAATTAATTCTCATTTTACCCTCTTTTCCTTTTTTGGTAGTAATGATAATTACTCCGTTTGAAGCACGGGAACCGTAAATACTAGCCGATGAAGCGTCTTTTAAAACCTGAATCGATTCAATATCATTTGGATTTAATTCGTGCATTCCGGATTTTGTTGGCATTCCGTCAATTACATAAAGAGGGTCTGTGTTGTTTAAGGTTCCTACTCCACGAATCACAACTTTTGTATTAGCTCCGCTCGGAGAACCATCAGACGAAACTTTTACCCCTGCAACTCTTCCCTGCAGCGCTTTTATTGGGTTAGGCTCTGGTTGTGTCATGACTTCCTTCATGTTTACAACGGCCACGGCTCCTGTAATATCGGTTTTCTTTTGTTTAGAGTATCCCGTTACAACCACTTCATTGAGCTGGTTGTTGTCTACTTTTAAAGTAATATTGAATGTTTTTTGCCCTTTAACTTCAATCGATTGTGGGCTGTATCCGATAAAAGAAACGACAATCTTTGCATCTGAAGTTACCTCTTGAAAAGAGAAATTTCCATCAAAATCTGTTACTGTACTGGTATTTGTTCCCGCAATAAGTACCGTTGCTCCGGGAAGTGGCATTCCGTCGTCTGACGAAATTACTGTTCCCTTAATTCCTGTTTCCTGCGCGGTCATAACCAGCATTGGAAAGAAGAAAAATAGAAAATAAATGAGTTTGGTTTTCATAGTTAGTGGTTTTGGTTTTAAGGTTAGTTTACATTTAATTGGTTAATTTCTAAGTTACTCAGCTCAACGCCATTGTTTGAAGAAACGCAAAGAGTGGTATACGGCTGGTTTGGGAAAAAGATTTCAGTAATTACTTTTTCACCATTGTTGTAAAATATTTCGATAGATGTTTTGTCCAGAATGATTTTAAAAATCCCTTCTTTTTGACTTCCGTCTAAAGCTGCTTTGGTAATTGTTGAGGCAAACTTTTCTGAGAAATCAATTTTTCCTGATTTCAAGCGATCCACAAATAAATAATGCTCTGAATTGTTGATCCCAAAAGTCACCGCTTCCCCTGCTGCATTTGACAGTGTAAAAGTGTAGGTATCCTGTTTCATATTTTTTATATTGAAATGGAGCATCGCCTTAGTCAAATCAATTTTCCCTGCTTGAACCAATACTAATTTTCCTTTCCCTTTCAGGCTTTTTACTTTGATTGTTTTACCAATGTACTTGTTGATTTCTTTTACAGGAAAATTAATCAAAGTATAATCGTTCCCTTTTTTGATTACCTGAAGTTCACGAGCAATTGTTGTGGCACTTCTCCAGGATTGTGTTGGAACTTGTTGTGCATAATCCCAATTCGACATCCAGCCAATAAATAATCTTCGTCCGTCAGCACTTGGAATATTATTCCAGGTCACGCCTGCATAATTATCTTTTCCGTAATCAAGCCATGCCGCTTTTTCCTGTTCTATTTTTTTAGCAAAATTAGATTCTAATGTAAAATTTGTTCCGTCGAAATCACCAATGAAATATTGTGTTCCCGATCCGCCGTTCGCGCCGCCGGGATTCAAATTCTGAATTAAAACCCATTTGGATTCATTGGTTCCTTTTACTTTTATCTCAAAGAAATCAGGGCATTCCCAAACACCTCCGTGAGCGCCAATATTTTTTCCGAACTCTGATAAATATTTCCAGTTTTTAAGATCTTTTGAAGCGTAAAACTGAGTTCTGTCCTGTGCTGCCAAAGACATGATCCATTGTTGATGGGTTTCATCCCAATTTACTTTTGGATCACGAAAATCACGAATTCCGGGATTTTTAATCACTGGATTTCCTTGTTCAAATTTCTGCCATGTAAAACCATTGTCATTCGAATACGCAATATCCTGCTGCTCTACATCAATCTTTCCTTCTTTTTCTTTGGTCATATCATGCAGCGTATAAATCGCCACAATAGGAGCCGTTTTTCCGGTACCTAAACCTGATGTATTATGCGTATCAACAACAGCGCTTCCTGAAAAAATATATTTGTCTTTGTCCGGATAAAGCGCGATTGGCTGCTCTTCCCATTGAATTAAATCTTTACTAATGGCATGTCCCCAGTGCATGGGTCCCCACACACTTTTCTCCGGATAATGCTGATAGTACAAATGATAATAGCCATTAGCATAGAACATTCCGTTAGGATCATTCATCCAGCCTTTTTTAGGTGTAAAATGAAAATTGGGACGGTACATTTTTTCTTCTGTAGTCATGGATGCTGAAACAGCAGTTGTTTGTGCAACAGCCGAATAAGGTTTAAAAGCGCCTATTGATAATAATACAGCACTATACAATGCCAGGGGCAGATGTTTCTTTGATGTCATTTTTTTTGATATTTTTTTTGGTTAGATTTTCACTCAATACTTCTAAAGAAATTCCTTTAGTTTCCGGCATTATAAAAATTACGAAGAGCAACTGCAGCACCATCATCAATGCAAAAATTAAGAATACAACTTCAGGTCCGATTTCTGAAAAAAGCATAGGAATCAAGGACGGAATAATGGCCGCTAAAACCCAGTGTACAGAACTTCCAAAGGCTTGCCCCGACGCACGGATATGGTTTGGAAAAATTTCTGAGATAAAAACCCAGATCACAGCTCCCTGACCAATGGCATGTGAAGCGATAAATAAGAAAAGGAAAATAGGCACCGATAATCCTCCCCAATTGTAGAAAAACGAAGCAGAAACTAATCCTAAGGAAATAATATATCCAATTGAACCAATGTACATCAACAACTTTCTTCCTAATTTGTCAATTAATGCAACTCCGATTAAAGTAAATATAAGGTTTGTAATTCCAATGCCGATGCTACTCAATAAAGCGGTATTTTGTCCTAAACCTGCTTCTTCAAAAATTCTCGGTGCATAATATAAAAAGGCATTGATTCCGGAGAACTGATTGAAAAAGGCAATTAAAAAGGCCAGCATTAACGGAAAACGGTATTTTTTCATGAAGATATTTTCATGCTTTGTAACTCCATTTTCTCTCGAATCATCCATAATAGATTCAAGATCTGCAGTGGGATCAATCTGAAACAAGACTTTTCGGGCTTCTTCATCACGGTTTTTAGACAATAACCATCTTGGACTTTCCGGTATGGTAAGGATAAAGAGAATATAAATAAGAGACGGAAAAGCCTGAACTCCGACCATCCAGCGCCAGGCATTTTCTCCGATATCCTTTAAAAAGAAATTGGATATAAAAGCAATTAAAATTCCTAAAACAATATTGAACTGATACAAAGCTACCAAACGTCCGCGTTTGTCTGCCGGGGCAATTTCTGAAACATAAGCCGGAGCAGCAATAGTTGAGGCGCCAACTCCTAAACCTCCAATAAACCTGAAAGCAGCAAATACATAAGGATCATTTGCAAAAGCAGCACCAATGGCTGAAATGAAATATAAAATCCCGATCCAGAATAATGTCTTTTTACGACCTATTTTATTGGTTGGGATTCCTCCAAAAATGGCTCCTATAACAGTTCCCCAAAGTGCCATTGCCATAACAACAGATCCATGAAAAGCATCAGATGAATGCCATAGAAGCTGCAATTGTTTATCAGCTCCAGAAATAACTACGGTATCAAAACCGAATAGAAAACCTGCCAGTGCAGCAGTAACAGACCAAATCAATATCTTGTTCATTGTAGATGTATTAAAAACTTATCGCTAAGATATCCGCAAAAAAAACAACTTATTTTTAATGATGTTACAATTTAATTCCTTAAATATTGATAGTTTGACATTCCAGCATCAACAAGCTTATTTACAAGGCTTTAGACTTATTGAAATTTAATTACGAAAACCATGTAGTTTCGATTTTGTTACATTGGGTACAAAATTGATACATAAAACCAAACGCTTTTATATCAATTAGAATTTGATGTTTTGTATTCTTTAGGAGAAATTCCAAATTTATTCTTAAAAGCAGTAGAAAAATAATTGGGAGAAGAGAATCCAAGTGAGTACGCAATCTCAGAAATATTCATCTGATTGGACTTTAAAAGCTCAGCGGCTTTCTCTAATTTGACATTATTGATATGATCACTAATATTGATACCAATAATTGCTTTTACTTTTCGGTACAGCTGAACTCTCGAAACCCCAAGCTTGTCGGCTAAATCCTCGACAGAAAATTTAGGATTTTCAACATTCTTCTTAATAATATCATTCATCTTGGTAATGAAAGTCTGTTCCTGATTGCCAAATTTGGACTCAGGTTCAACACGGTAAATATTATTGGTGTAATAATAACGAAGTTTCTCTCTGTTGAAAAGCAAGCTCGAAATAGATTGTTTTAAAATAGAAAGGCTAAAGGGTTTTGTTAAATATTGGTCGACTCCGCTCTGCAATCCTTTTAATACCGATTCTTTGTTGCTTTGCGCTGTTAGAATAATAATAGGAATATGGGAAGAGCGCAGATCTTTTTTTAATTCTTTACTAATTTCATAACCATCTTTATCAACCAGATTGATATCGCAAATAATGATATCGGGAACAATTTCCATTGCTTTTTCAATAGCATCACTTCCATCAGAAGCGTACACCGTATATTCACCCGATAATCTTGCTTTTAAAAATGATACCAGATCAATATTGTCTTCTATGATCAAAAGGGAATGTTTCTCTGATTCAGCAATTGTATTTACTTCTTTAAAATCAGGTTCTATATCGAGATTATCTGTTATTAGATTTGGAGTTATATTGAGATTTTCGGCTTGATTTACCATTTCAGAAGGCTGTAAATGACTGCTTCCTTTTAATAAAGTAATGACAAACTCGCTTCCTTGTTTTGATTTGAGTTCGATCGTGCCGTGATGCAAAAGCACAAACTCTTTCGATAAGTGTAGCCCTATTCCTGAACTGTTTTTATTATTGTTTGAGGCTTTAAAAAACGGACTAAATACGTTAGACAACTCATTTTCGGGAATTCCAATTCCGGAATCCTTGAAGTTGATTTTTACCGTATTGTCCTGATTTTCGAGAATCGAAATGGTTATTTTTCCGTTATCCGGGGTAAATTTAAAAGCATTGGAAAGCAGGTTGAAATACACTTTATCCATGAGGCCTCTATCGATAAACAGCTCCAGGTTTTTATTTTTGATCGTCAGCTGAAAATCGATGTTTCTGCGGGCAGCTTCACCTTTAAAATTGGTCATTACCTCATTGGTAAAATCATAAATCTTAGTACTGGATGCTCTTAGGGTAAATTTTTGTTCTTCTATTTTTCTAAAATCCAGTAGCTGATTTATTAACCGCAGTAATCTGTTCGAATTTTTATGAATGAGTTTTACCTCGTCAATAAGCGCGGTTCCTTTGATTTTTTCATTTTCGATCAGGGACTCCACATAACTCATAATCAGCGTTATTGGAGTTTTAAATTCATGGGAAAGTCCGGTAAAGAAATTCAGTTTCGCTTCATTGCTTTTCGCTGCAATCTTTGCCATTTCCTGTATTTCATTATTTTGATCAATTACGGTTTGATTGATACTTTCAAGCTGTTTTTTCTTTCTCGAAATAGAAATCGTCGAATAAATACTGTAAATGGTCAGACTCAAAATAATCACTAAGAAAAAACTCAGCAAACGTACCAGATTGTTCTGGGAAGCATACTCTCTTTCCTGAACTTTTATCGCTCCCTGCTGCGACTCTATCACTGTTTGCTGCTGATCGACTTTATCCATTTGGTTTTCGATAATCTCAGCATTATTATGGTCGATCACAATGGTATTTAGAATATTGTTTTTAGAAACAGGTTCTTTATGGTACATTTTCAAAGCCAGTTTCAAAGCTTCATTTCCTCCAGTAGGATATAAAATGGTTCCGTCTAAAACACCGCTTTTAACCAATTCAATCCCGCCATTGACAGAATTTAATCCGTCTACACCTAAAAATTTAATTTTATTCTCTAATCCAACTGTCTTTGCCGTTTCCCAGGCGCTCAATGCCATTCGATCGTTATGGGCAAAAATGTATTCGACATCAGGATTTTGTAAAAGAATTGTTTTTAAGGGCGCATTAACAGATTCTTTCTCCCAATTGCCGTGAATGGTATTGACAACTGTAAAACGTTTATTGCTTTTAATGATCTGATCGAACCCAAGGCTGCGCTCGTAGGCCGGCGAAGAACCGTTTGCGCCTGTAATTTCAACGATTTTACCTGAACCTTTACTGTGCGAAATGATATATCGGGCGGCAATTCTTCCAATTTCAATATTATCCGCTCCAAGATAAGCCGTGTAATTTTCGCCATCGATCTTACGGTCTACAACAAGAACCGGAATTCCGGCTTTGATCGACTTCTCTACAACTGCAGTTAAGGGTTTGGACTGGATTGGAGATACAATAATTACATCTGCTTTATTGGCAATAAATCGCTCTATATCTTCGATTTGTTTATTGACATTGTTATTGGCGTCGCTGATTTTTAAATCGACTTCAGGTCTGAGCGAAGCTTCAATTTTTATCGAACTGGTCATTTGTTTGCGCCAATCGTCTGTGGTCATCGCTTGCGAAAAACCAACTTTTATTTTATCTCCCTGTTTTTGACTGCACGAAACTAAACTTAATGATGCTAAAAATAGCAGCAAAATATATTTTACAAATGGATACATGAAATTATGAGTTTATGTAAATGAAAATGAGTTTTCAAAAAAAATACCTTACTGAACCAACAACTTGCCAAAATAATTAGGAAGGATTATTTTGCATAGACAAGCGGGAAGGATATATGATAAGGTAAAATTAAACTTTTATTTGATCTTTGCAACTTAGTACTGAAATATCTTAATCAAAAACAGCGATCCTGAAAAAACGCTCTGACTTAATGATGAGGCGCGTTGTACCTGTTAAATAAAACGATACTATACACATAGATAATTAACCTGCAAAGCTTTGTTTTGTTCCCTTTATTCTAAAACTTTTCAGACTCATTGCTTTGTGTCTTTTAAAAAATTTATTAACATGACTTTCATCCGAAAATCCAAATTCATCTGCTATCTCATGAACTCTTTTATCGCTAAATTGTAGTCTGTGCTCTATCAGGCGGATCCTGTAAGAAGAAATATAATGCTGAATGGTTTCGCCACATTGCCTACGAAAATAACTGCCAAGATAAGTTGGCGATAACCCAAATAGATCTGCTATTACTGCTATTTTCAAACGTTCGGGATTACGTATATGCTCTTGAATATAATCCAGTATTTGCATAATACGTACATCTGCATTTGGAGAAATATTTTTTGGTTTGACTGCTGATATATTTCTTGCAGCAATAACAATAATCGCATTTACTAAATGAGCAATCAGGTCCTGGTTATAAATATTGTCATGCTCGATAGTCTGCCCTAGCTGCCCCATAAGGATATGAACCATTTGTTTATCTTGATGATTCGCCAAAACCGAACCTGACAAATCAGAAGCATAATATAAAAGGCATTCGATATGATCGATGCTTTTCCATTGATATTCTCTAATATAATTTTCACCAAAACGAACCACTATAAACTCACAAATACCGTACAGGTCAAATTCATGGCAATCATTGGGCGTAGTCAAAAATAAGTCTCCCGATCTAAAATCTACTTTATTTCCATTTGTACAATAGCTTCCATTACCTGATATAACATAAACCATTTCAAAAAAATTAAACTGCCTGTCACGCAGTGGACATGTATCGATTTTTTCATAAAATACTTCGAGTGACTGATAAATATTTTCTCTTCCCATATGGTAAAGATACCTAAATAGGCTTGAAATATACCTGTTAAGAGGCGCTTTACCGGTCTATTTTTGTCAAGCACAAATAAAGATTATTAGTTAAGGTTGTATTGAATTATAAAAATCCCTAAATATGAAAAACACCAATTTGAAGAATATAGATAGCAACCTTTGGCAAGCTATCACCAAAAGTGAGTACATGCAGATAGACTATGAAAGCTTGCTGGGGAATGATCCAGCGCAAATTAGAGCCAAGGAACTAACATTGTCATTAAAGGAAGAATCTGCTGAAATACCCGATGAGTTACATCTGGAAACTATTCAGATTCCTTCTTCTGAAAATAAACGTACCATCTCATTGAGAACATACAAACCTGCCAAAAAAGGCACCTTACCGGTATTGCTTTATTTTCATGGAGGAGCTTTTATCTATGGAACTCCAGAGCAATATGATTTTTTATTTTTCAGATTGGCAATCGATATTAATGCAGTAATTGTTTCTGTCGATTACCGGTTGGCGCCTGAAGATCCTTTTCCGGCTGCTCTGGAAGATGGATATGATGCGCTGCTCTGGTTGTCTGAATATGCGGGGGATATCCAAGGGGATAAAAACAACATTATCATTGGTGGAAGCAGCGCCGGAGCAACTATTGCTGCTTCTCTAGCCCATATGGCAAGAGATAAAAAGCAAGTAGAAATCCGGCACCAGTATTTACTTTATCCAGCAATGGATCATCGCCTGAAAACCCAATCAATGCAAGACTTAGCAAATGCTCCTATGCAAAGCAAAAAAGCAGCACAATGGATGTGGAAACATTACTTACCACACCCGATCACTAAGCCGCCAAGATATGCAGTGCCGTTATTGGAAGACAATTTCAAAGATTTACCAACTGCAACAATCATAGTATGCGAATTGGATCCTCTGAGAGACGAAGGAAAAAAATATGCTGCAAAATTACAACAGGCCGGTATTGCAGTTAATCTATTGGAAATACAAGGAGCTGTGCACGCCTTTGATTTTTTTCCATGTCAATTATCTGATGCTTTTTATACACAGCAAGTTCAATTATACAATGAAATTTTAAATCCTGAAAAATGAAAAAAATAGTAGTTATAAATGGGCATCCTGATAAAGAAAATTTAAACAGTGCAATTGTAGAGACTTACATTAATTCTGCCAAACAAAACGGTTCACAAGTTCGCTATATCGCCATCGGAGCGCTCAACTTCAATGCTAATTTAGAGTTCGGTTATTCTCAAAGAATGGAATTGGAACCTGACTTGGTAAAAGCCTTGGAGGATATTAAGTGGAGTGAACATACCGTATGGATACATCCTATGTGGTGGCTGGGTATGCCAGCAATTATGAAAGGTTTTTTCGACAGGGCATTTCTTCCGGGTATTACCTTTAAGAGGGATGAGAAAGGTGTTACCCAAGGATTATTAAAAGGAAAAACAGGAAGAATTATTACAACCGCAGGAGATTTATCCCTAACTATTTACAACGAAATCTATAAGTCAAGCGGACTAGTACAATTAAAAGAAGGGATTTTAGCTTACTGTGGAATATCTCCTATCGAAAGTGATTTTATTGGACCTTTGAATGAATTAACCGAAAGTGACACATTACAATGGCTAAAGAAAATCAAACACCTAGCCTTCTTAGACTCCAAATCGATTTGAATCTTTTTTATAATTAACTCATTGGGTATAATTGCTTTTAACATATAAAAGTTATGTCTGAGCACGGAAAATTATACCCAACGATTTTTAATCCAACATAAAAACAATCAATCCTCTTGCACCATGTGCTCCAAGAACTAATGACTGCTCGATATCAGCTGTTTTTGATGGTCCTGCGATAAAAGTTCCGAAACCATACTGCTGATTGCCAATTCTTTCATAGGCCTGATGCATGGTGGCCAAAATATCATTTTTATGAACTATAATAGCTAAATATTGTGCAATAAAAGGCGATATACGTTGTCCAAGTACATCATCTGTAACCCAAAGTGCACTATTTTCGGCTACACCAAAATGAGCTTTTATCACATTTAGTTCCACATCGGCAAGCGAATGCGGATCATCACTCGTCCAGTCTAAAGATGCAATTTCAGAAAGCTCCGAAATTGTGGTTATGATGCGTTTTTCGAGTGCATAATTTTTCTTTATATAATCAAGGATTTCAGCGTAACTAGCTACTTCTACTAGATCACCTCCAATATTTTGCAGTACCGTTTTATAGGTTGCCAGCACATCAGCATTCTCTGAACTTAAAAGATTCAGATCAGGCAAGTCTGTAATAAAAGCAGGTTGATTTTGCTTTATTTTATTTAAAATATCCGCTTTACTACTCATTGTCTTTTGCTTTTGCTTCTCTTGAATTTTTCTTGTACCATTCTCTAAAAGATTCCTCTGGAACGTCTGGCATTTCTCGCTGGTCGTACCATTTGTTCATTTTATTATTGACTAGCCCTGGAATGTTTTTCATCACAAAACGCCCTGATTTTCCTGCGATATTAAAAATCGTTGGATTAGCGAGAACTTTCGCCATGGTATTCATTGCAATTGTTTTGGATGTTGGTGTATGTCCTTCTTTTACCAAAACCTGACGCCATTTATACAATTGGTCGTGTATATCAATTTTTACAGGACAAACATTGGTACAAGAACCACAAAGTGTACTTGCAAATGGTAGGTCGGCATTTTTACTCATGTCCAGATTGGGCGCCAATATAGAACCAATTGGTCCTGCAACGGCATTGTGATAACTGTGTCCGCCACTTCGTCTGTAAACAGGGCACGTATTCATACACGCACCACAACGAATGCATTTAAGGGAATTTCTAAAATCTTCTCTTCCCAGTTGCGTACTCCTACCGTTATCGACAATCACAATATGAATTTCTTTTCCGTCTCTTGGCTTTTTGAAATGACTTGAGAATGTGGTAATAGGCTGTCCAGTTGCACTTCTGGCCAATAATCTCAGGAAAACACCTAAATGTTTGCGCTCGGGAATTAGTTTCTCAAATCCCATACTGGCAATATGAACATCGGCTAGATGTGCGCCCATATCGGCATTTCCTTCATTGGTACACACTACGATTTCTCCGGTTTCTGCAATGGCAAAGTTAACTCCGGTCAACGCTACTTTTCTGGTTAAGAAGGTATTTCTTAAACTCAAACGAGCTGATTCGGTTAGATATTGAGGGTCAATATTACCTTTTTCTGTTCCAAGATGTTCATGAAAAGTTTCACTTACATCTTCTTTTTTAAGGTGAATTGCCGGCAAAACAATATGGCTAGGCGGTTCTTTACGAAGCTGAACAATATATTCTCCTAAGTCTGAATCAATCACTTCGATGCCTTTTTCGGCTAAATAATCATTCAAATGGCATTCTTCTGTAAGCATTGATTTTGATTTCACCATTTGCTTTACATCGTGCTTTGCCATAATCGAATGTACAATTTCGTTGTGTTGTTTTGCATCGGCCGCCCAATGTACGATGATACCATTTTTCTGCGCATTGGCTTCAAATTCAATCAAATAATCATGAATATTAGAAAGCACATTGTTTTTAATCTGTGAAGCGGTTTCGCGAAGCAATTCCCAATCTGGTATTTGATGCGCCGACTTATCACGCTTTTCACGGACAAACCAAAGTGTTTCGTCGTGCCAGTTTACGCGTTCTACATCTTTATTAAAATGCGTGGCGGCCTGGCTGTGTTCGATTATTTTTTTTGAAGACATTTTTTCTTATTTATTTCACCATTAAGAGATTAAGTTTATAAAGCTTTAACTTAAATTATTTAATCTCTTACTGGTAAAAAGAATTTTAAGTTTAATTTTAAAATCACCTAATTTCCTAGTGAATTTAAAATTTCGGCGATATGAATGGTTTTGATCGGGCTTTTTTGTCTTTTCAGAATTCCTTCTAAATGCATCAGACACGACATATCCCCACCTGTAATATAATCTACATGCTGGTTTTCATGATCCTTTATTCGGTCTTGTCCCATTTTTACAGAAACGGCTTCTTCGGTCACACAGAATGTTCCTCCAAAACCACAGCATTCATCTTTTCTGGATAACGAAACCAAGTCCAATCCTTTTATATTGTGCAATAATTGTTCTGGTTTAGAAAAAAATGGGGCATTAAGCTCTGTCATCTGCGAAAGCTTTAATCCACGCTGACCGTGACAACTTACGTGCATTCCTACTCTGTACGGGAAATTTCCGTGGATGGAATCTACTTTTAGAATATCGGTAATAAACTCTGTTAGTTCAAATACTTTCCTTCTCATCTCTGCGGCTACTTCTTCTTGATTCTGGTCATGTAAATGTTCCTTTACATGTAAAACGCAACTTCCCGATGGGCAGACAATATAATCGAATCCTGCAAAATTGGCGATAAAATTAGCATCGCAGCCTTTGGTTAAATATTGGTATCCGCTGTTTGCCATAGGTTGACCACAGCAGGTTTGTCCCATTGGAAAATGAACATCGCAACCTAATTTCTGCAAAAGTTCATAGGTGGCAATACCTACTTTTGGATAAAACTGATCTACATAACACGGTATAAATAATCCGATTTTCATTTTTTTATATTTTTTAAACCCGTGTGAGATACAAAGTCACAAAGTTTTTTTTTATCTTTTTTTTTATCTCGCAATCGTGATTGCGGAATTAATTCTATTTTTAGTGTTTGTAAAATTTCAAATCAATCAAATCATTCTGGATCGGTTTAGGATTCCAGTTTTGATGAATCGCTAGCGCAGCACCCAATGCACTTGCCTGTGCCATCGAAGCCGCATAAACTTCTATATCGGGATAAGCTTCTGCGAGTAAATTCATGAAAATCGAATTTTTACTAAAACCTCCATCCACAAAAATCTTTTTTACAGCACTATTATGAATTACTAAATTAGTCGAAAAAACCTGTTGTTCAACAAGGTCAAGCATCAATTGATGATACGCTATTTCGTAGTTTTTAAAATTCTTCAAATCTCTTTTTTGAAAAGGACATTCTTTCAGAATATCAAAATCATATTTCTTTGGATAAATGATTTGAAAGTTTATCGCTCTTAAATTTGAAACTATCTTTTTATCAAAATATACCTCTTTATAAATATCAACCGGCACATTAAAATGTGCTGCTAATCTTTTGGTCTGCACTTCATGTTCGTTCCCTGAAAACAGACGGGCTGCTTTTACAGGTTCATCAGTATATTGCATGTAACACAAACAATCTTGTTGCAATTCTTCAAAAGTCAATTGTTTGTTATTGAACGGATTCAGGGAAATACTCCATGTTCCTGTAGACAGTAAAACGAAAGGCTCTGTAAAGTTTATGGTGTAGGGAATAATCGCAGATGAACTATCGTGCAAACCAACGCCAATGGCTAATCCGTCTTGCTTTTTAATGGTATGTTTTCCGTAATGAAGCGGTGGGATTTTATCTGAAATGTTTTCGTTTTTGAGCCACTTATGATACTTCATCTTCTTGAAATTCCAAAGATTAGTGTGGCATCCAATACTTGTAATATCAGCGTAAGGCTCATTGGTTAAAAGAAAACTTAAATATTGCGGTAAATGCAAACAGTATTTTACCTGTTTGAATAGTTCCGGGTTTTCTTCTTTGAATCTGTAAATCTGCATCCCGGAATTCAGACTTCCTAAAACAGGAGAAGCTGTTTTTACTGCAAAAACCTCTTTTCCTTTGTATTTAGTATAAAAGTCATTTTTTAACTCCTCCGGATACTCTTTCAAATAATTATACAGAGGAGTTAAAACTTTTCCTTTTTCATCAATGTAGACAAAACTAGCACCATAGGTACTAAAATTGATGGCTTTTAGAACGTAATCCGTCCTGTTTTCTATTTCTGATAAACGTTCGGATATCCAGTTTTTTAGCACTTCAATATCTTCGCAGGGAAAACCATCTTCATCGACAGTTTCATCAAGATTCACTGATTTTTCCCAAACAATTTTATAATTTTCATCAAATAAAAATACCTTTTTGTTTGTTTTGCCAATGTCAAAAATTGCAACTACATTCATTTAATTAATTATGAATTATAAGTTATTAATTATGAATTACAGAATTATGATTTTTGCTCCGTCTTTTTGTTTTTACATCAAAGGATTGGTAAAAACAAAATAGTTTATGAACTTATAACTCATAATTCATAACTCTATTTATAAGCCTGTAGCCATCGTTTTTAAACCTCTTTCTCCTATTAGATTTTTTCTAACCGAAAGACTACGGTACAATTCAACTGGATTTAATGCCGCACCTGAACGTAAACGGGCCTCAGCAACTACTGCACGAACATCTGTACGGAAAGCATCCTGCAGAATTTCCTGCGCTTTTACCACATCATTTTCCTGCTGTGCAATTTCTAAAGCTTTTCTATCTACCAAAAGCGCCTGAGCATAAGCAATCATAATGGCTTCTACAGATTGTAATAAATCTTCTAAAGGATCTTTTATGTTGTGTGAAGCGTCAATCATCCAGCCTAAATCCTTCGCGTGATTCATTCCTCTGGCGTCCATTCCTTCAACTAATTCATTAAAGATTAAAAATAACTGGTATGGTTTTAAAGCTCCAGCAGTTAAATCGTCGTCTCCGTATTTTGAATCATTAAAATGGAAACCTCCTAGTTTTTCTTCCATAAGTAATAAAGAAACGATTTGTTCGATATTGGCATTTGGCAAATGGTGTCCTAAATCAACAAGGGTTTGTGCTTTGTCTCCTAATTTTTTTACATAGGAATACGATTGTCCCCAATCTGCAACTGTAGTGGAATAAAAGTTGGGTTCAGCACATTTGTATTCTAAAAATAATTTCCAGTTAGAAGGTAATGCATCATAGATTTCTTCCAGACTTTCTAATGTATTTTGGTACGCTTTTCTAAAGTTCAATTGTCCTGGAAAAGAAGAACCATCAGCCAGCCAGATTGTTAGCGATTCTGACCCTAGTTCTATTCCGTGTTTGATTACTTCTATATTGTGCGCAATGGCCTGTTTACGAACTGCTTTATTTACATTTTGTAATGATCCGAATTTATACGAATTCTCCTGACCTGCCTGATCCTGAAAGGTATTGGAGTTCATGGCATCAAATCTTAGATTGTGCTGCGCCGCAAGATTTTTGATTGCTTTATAATCTTGTGGAATATCCCACGGAATATGCAAAGAAATTGCTCCTGAAGCATTGTTTAAAGCGTGAAGCAAACCTACATCTTCGATTTTTTCTTCGATAGAACGTGGTTCTCCACCTCCGGCAAAACGTCCGAATCTTGTTCCTCCTGTTCCTAAAGCCCAGGATGGAATTGCAATTTGAAAGTCTATTAATTTCTGAATAATTGCTTGTGTATCACCAATTTCTGAAACTGTAAAAGCAAATTTATTCTGGTGTTTTTTTAATAATTCCTCATTATGAGATGCTATATTGTCTGATCCGATTAACATATTATTTTATCTTTTAATAGAGATTACAATATATAAATTATATAAATTGAACTCTGGTTTAACGTTACTATTTTATGCTATTTTAATGGGTTTTCCAGGGCTATTATATCCTAAAAAAATCTAACGCTCGAATGCTATCGAACGTTAGATCACAAAAAACCACTTTTGCTTTAAACAAACTTAAAAAAACTTAACAATCTATCTGTAAAAGCCCATTGATACTCCGCCGTCTACGTTCAGGGCATTTCCTGTTGATTTATCGAGTAAACCTCCCACAAAAGCGAAACAAGCGTTTGCAATATCATCGGGCAATATAATTTCATTGAGTAACGTACGTTTTGCATAATAAGCCGGTAATTCTTCTACCGTAATACCATATGCTTTTGCACGACCTTCTGCCCAACCTCCAGACCAAATATTCGAGTCTGAGATTACTGCATCAGGATTTACTGTGTTTACACGAATTTTGTCTGCGCCTAATTCGGCAGCCATAAGTCGTGTTAAATGTGCCTGAGCTGCTTTTGCTGAACCATATCCTGGATTATTTGGTCCTGCAACCACAGCATTTTTAGAAACAATATTTACGATGTCTCCTCCAAATCCTTGTTTGCGCATTACTTCTATTCCGGCTTTAGAAACAATAAATTGCCCTTTTACCAAAATATTATATAATCTGTCCCATTCTTCCAGAGTATGCTCTGCAATTGATTTAGAAATACTAATTCCTGCATTGTTTACAATGATATCAGCACCACCAAAAGCCAGACAAGCTTCGTCCAATGCTTTTTCAGTACTTTTTTCATCCGTAACATTAAGTAAAGTACTCGAAACAGCATCTTTACCAAACAATTTAATAAACTCGGCTGCAGCAGTTTCCAGACGTTCCTCGTTAATATCATTAATTACTACACACGCACCTTCCTGAGCAAATTTTTTGGCAATAGCCTTACCAATTCCTCCGGCAGAACCTGTGATAACAGCGACTCTTCCTGATAATGCTTTAGGTTTGGGCATACGCTGTAATTTTGCCTCTTCCAACAGCCAATATTCGATATCAAATGCTTCCTGACGCGGTAACGAAGTATATTCAGAAACTGCCTCGGCACCTTTCATCACGTTTACCGCATTGATATAATATTCAGATGCAAGACGTGCCATCGTTTTATCTTTGGCAAACGTAAACATACCAACTCCCGGATATAAAATCACAACCGGATTTGGGTCACGCATGGCTGGCGAATTCGACTTTTTGCACGTATTGTAGTAGTCTTTATACATCTCACGATACGCCTTAAAAGCAGGTGTTAATTTTGCTTTAATTGCCTCTACATCTGATAAATCTTCGTTTGGTTCTAAAGTTAAAACCAAAGGACTGATTTTGGTACGTAAAAAGTGATCCGGACAAGAAGTTCCAAGAGGTGCCAATTTGGATAAATCATTAGAATTAATGAATTCCAAAACTCTCGCATCATCTGTATAATGACCAATCATCTGACGCTCTGAGGAACAAAAACCTCTTAAGATTGGTGCTACTTTTGCTGCTCTTAATTTACGATCAGCTTCAGGCAGACTTTCTATTTTTTTACCTCCAAAAACAGGGCGTTTTTTTCCGTAGTTATTCTCTAAGTACTCCGCACATTTCTCGATTACTTCCAGCGTGTTGATATAGCTTTCGTATGCTGTATCTCCCCAGGTAAATAAACCGTGAGAACCCAGCATGATCCCGCGTAATTTTTTACCTTTTTTCTCTGCTTCTTCCAGACAACTTCTTAACTGAAGTCCTAAGTCAAAACCGGGACGCTGCCATCCTACCCAGCCAATTTCACCGTCGAATAATTCTTCGGTAATTTTAGCTCCGTCTTTTGCTGCAGCGATTGCAATTGCTGCATCAGGATGTAAATGGTCAATATGTTTAAAAGGTAAGAAACCGTGTAAAGGTGTATCTATAGAAGGTGCTTTTGAAGCTAAGTCGAAAATACAGTGATTGAATAATTCTACCATTTCATCCTCAAACTCAATGCCTCTGTATACGTTCTCGAGATTGCGAAGCCTGTCTAAATATAGCGCTGCACAACCGGATTTTGTTAATGTACCAATGTCTCCACCAGAACCTTTAATCCACATGACTTCAGAGCTTTCTCCGGTTAGCGGATCTTTATCAGTAATTTTTACCGAAGTGTTTCCACCACCATAGTTAGTCAGTCTTAAATCGGCTCCTAATAAATTAGAACGATAAATGAAAAGCGCTACTTCATCTCCTGCCAGTGCTGCTGCCTTAACATCATCCCAAAGATAGCTTACATGCTTAAAAGTCATATTATTTATATTTATATTCGACATTGTTGTTATGTTATATTTTGTGTATTTATAATGAATTTCCAATTCCAACCAAAACAATCGACAGCATAATTAATCCAATTCCGCACAGAAAAGTTCTGAATGTCTTTTGCGAAACACCTTTCCATTCTTTTAAATAAAATCCCCAAAGATTAGCAGTCAGAATAATAGTTGCCATGTGCAGAATCCAGGAACTGGCACCATTTCCTAATTTACTTTCTCCCATTCCGTAAAAGAAGAACTGTAAAAACCACATGGTTCCTGCCATCGCCGACCACAGTATATTTTTAGCAATTGGTGTGTTTTTATTGGTGTAATCTGAGAAAGTTTTATTTTTGAAATTAAGGTACATGCACCAGATAAAATTGGTAGTCAATCCGCCCCACATTAAAACGATATAGGTAACATTATTTTGAAATAAAGGGTTACAACCATAATCAATAGCTACTTCTGCCATTGGTTTTCCGGCTTCGATCCCATAGTTAAAAAACGAACTCAGGATACCTGAGATAACCGCTATAATTAAACCTTTTACCAAACTAAAATCTTTGTCTTTATCCTCATGCCCACTGGCAAAATCTTTTTCTTTTAAGATTCCCGCTTTTCCGGAAATGGCAATTCCTAAAAGACAAACTGCTACTCCAGCCAAAACCATTTGTCCGCCTGGATTTGAGAGCATATCACTAAATGAAATTTTACCGGCTGTTGGGTATAAATCATAATAAATAGAAGGAACCAGAGCGCCAAAAGCAGAACAGAATCCAAGAATAATAGAATTCCCTAATGACATCCCTAAGTAGCGAACGCCTAAACCATAAGTTAATCCTCCAACTCCCCAAATAAGTCCCATCGTAAATGTGAAGGCTTTTATTGAAGGCGCAGCTGTTGTAATTATTTCAACAAAATTTGGAATCGTTAAATAAGCAGCAATTGGCGGTACTATTAACCAGGAAAAAAATCCGCCTACAATCCAGTAGCTTTCCCAGGCCCAATCCTTTACTTTCTTAAAAGGCATATAAAAACTACCTGAAGAGAAACCTCCGATAGAATGAAAAATAATTCCTAATAATGATTCCATTAATAATTTAGTTTTTGGTTAAATGTGATAGTTAATTTGGTTTTGTAAAATAATAGAATAGAAAAAAGAAAACTGTCCTGTACTATCCTTTATACTTTTGTTATTTATGTTAAATCTGAGAATTATTGCAAAGAACAATCTGATTATATTGGAAATATAAATTTAAAATTTCTATTTTAGCAATCGATTTCGTAATTATTCTATCCTCAATTTGCCAAAAACAAACAAATCATCAAAAACATAAAATAAGCCTTATTTAATTGCAGAGGTTTTGTGAGAAAAGTACCAGAAGGTGTTATTTTATATATTTTAAAGAAAACTTTGATTGCAGGCTATAATTCATGAATTATGTTGCAGCAAGTTGTCAATTAATATACAAGCCAGACAAAATGATTAAACTAATTAAAATAGATGAAGATTCAAGGGTTCCTAAATACAAACAAATTGTAGACTCAATCCTGCAGAATATTGCTAATGGAAATTTAAAAATAAATCAAAAAATTCCCTCAATAAATAGTTTTAGCGAAGAATTTTATATGTCGAGAGACACTGTCGAAAAGGCGTATAATATCCTGAAAGAACGAAAAATAATCTCGTCTATTCGAGGTAAAGGATACTATATTACCCGAACTAAACTTGAATCTAAAGTCAATATTTTGTTTGTACTTAATAAACTGAGTGCCTATAAAATGAAAACTTACAACTCTTTTATCAATACAATTGGAGCCAATGCGCATACTGATTTGCATATTTATCATTGCGATGAAACGCTGTTTCTAAACTTATTAGACAAGTTTGAAGGTGCTTATGATTATTATGTGATTACAACTCACTTTAAAACCGACGAATTAAAACATTTAAGTTTTACCAATGAAGTAGCAAAAGCAATTCAGTCAATACCTGACGAAAAACTGGTTTTAATGGATAATATTAAACTGGGAATGGAAGGTGAAATCATTAAGATTTATCAGGATTTTGAGAATGATATTTATAATGCATTAAAAGAAGGTCTTTCGAAAATAAGCAAATACAATAAACTAATTCTGGTATATCCTGACAAGGCTGTTTATCCTTATCCGAGAAGAATTTTACATGGGTTTAAAAAGTTTTGTGTAGAACATGAAATCAATTTTGAAGTCCTAAGTGAAGTTTATGATGATATGATCCTTAAAAAAGGGGATTTATTTATCACGATCGAAGAATCTGATCTGGTGAATTTAATGAAACAAATTCGCGATGAAGAGTTTGTCTTGGGTAAAGATATTGGTGTGATCTCATATAATGATACACCCCTGAAAGAACTATTGGGAATAACGGTAATGTCTACCGATTTTAATGTCATGGGGGAAACCGCAGCCAGAATGATCCTGAATAAAGAAAAAGGAGATGTAAAAGTACCTTTTAATTTTATTGATCGAAATTCTATTTAGGAATTTTGATTTTTTATAATGAGCAAAGTTCTAGATTTCTCTGGAGCTTTTGTCTTAGTCTGGAGCTTTTGTCTTAGTAGCGTGAAGCATTGAATTATCTAACCAGTTTTTTGAAGATTTTTATAATGTTTTAGAATGTGCATCTTAAGTTACTAGCATTTTTTTTTATCTTTTTTAAGTTTGTTTCTAACAAAAACTTTAATTTTTTGAGGAAATAAGAAATAAGACTGAAATTTTGAAAGCAAAGTAAGCTTGATAAATTTATACTTCTCAGGCTTTGCTTTTTTTTTTAAAAGGCGGACGGGAAACATTCAAATAACTAACCCATTTAATACTAAATTGACTCGATTAAATTGTCAATTAACACTTTTCCTTCATACTTCTTAAAACTTATTTTTAACGGTAAATAATTCAATTCCTTTGCACCTCTAATAATTATTGAATTATCTTTTTGCACAATTTTTTTAAACATAACTAAAAAAAACTCCATTCCATTTGGACCTTCATCAATTTTTTTCTTTACAACAATTTCACTATTTTTTTCTAGAGTAAAATTTGCTTCCATTTTATCTTCTAAAAAATTAACCCATAATGCAGCTTTGTAATTTCCTCCATATAAACAAATATCAATTTCTATCATTCTGTAATCTGCCGACAAGTTTATTTCAACTCCTTTTTGATAAGCATATTTGCTAGAATTTAATAAACTTTCATTTTTAAGTTGCTTACCAGAAAACTGGAGCATTTCATATGCTTTCTGCCAAATAAATAACTTTTGATTAGGGAAATCTAGTCTTAAAAAATGTTCGTAATCCATAACATCTTTATACGTAAATTGCCCACCATAATAATGTAAAAAATAATCTTCACCATATGCTTTTTGCAGTTTTTCTGAATTCTCGTAAAAGAATAGATTTAAAAATTTTATTTTTTTTCCAACATATTTCTCGCTAAGAAGTCTGTTTAATAATATTGATAAGGGAGTAAATTTATCATTTAACTCATTAATTGAATCAATTCCATCATTAAATCCAAATAAAGTTCTTTCTATTACTAATTTCATATTATAATAATTTAATCTAAGGTTTAATTCGTAAACCAGTATCAAAATTTCTTGAATAAGGATAGGTCATACCAAGTATTTTCCAAGTTTGCGTAGAATTAAATTGTAAACTACGCATATATGTTTCATTAATATGAGCCTTAAATTTTAGTATTATTCCTATAAAACGCATCTACGGCATATTTTACACCTCTCTTTCTTTGAGGAACATGCCGTATAGTTAAGATGTCATTTTTTGAAATCACTATGCATTCCAAATTCTTAAAGTATTTTATTCCATGTAATAGATCTACTTCTTTAAGAATAGGCGTCAAGTGTGATATTCTTTTGAAAAACATTGTTTTTTACTACTTTTCATTTTATTGACCTTTAGGTATTGCAATAGATGCTCCTCAATTACCGAATAGTTCTCATATCCATAGCTCTGATAAATGTATTTTAACTTCGTACCAAGAATTTTAAATCAACTAAGCAAAAGTATATTCATTAAATGGAATAGTTTAGTAAAAAAAAGCTCCAGATTCTCTGAAGCTTTATCATAGTAGTCAACAACAAAAAAATCTCAAAGTACTATAATTAATAAAATAAGTAAATCAAAACATTATAAATGGAATTCTTGTAAGTAAATTAACTTGAATTTTTAAAATATTCCATTCTTAGATTTTTTTGAAATTATTCAAAAAAGTTTAGTGTTACTTAACTCTATTCAGGTTTAAAAAACTAGAGATAATTTATTAGATTTTTTTTAAAATCACTTTTTAATAGCTCAATGTTTATATCAAGTTTATTTTTTTACTCACTTCAGCAAGTAAATCTATTTTTTGTAAAAGAGATTCTCTTATAAAATCATATCGTTCGAATTCATTTTTACTAAAAAAATTGTCTTCATTTATCACAATTGTTATTCCTATTGATTTTTCTTTCTTTCGATAACTTTCAATTTCTTTTAAGTTATTTAGTAGATAAGGAATGGGATTGATATAGAATTGGAATAATATTAATTTTAAGTCCTCACTGTAATCTTTGTTTTTTAGAGTTTTTAAAGTTTTTTCAATTTTATTATCTCCATAAATATAGGATCTAAATTCAGGGCCCATTGCATCTCCAATATTAGCGGAAACAAAACAACCTAAAATTTTTTCATTGTCATTCATTATCTTTTTATTTTTAGTCGATACTTAATTTAAAAGCACCTCTCTGTATCAAATTTTAAGTCTATTAAAGAATATTGGTGGTGAGTACTTAAAAACTTCTTGAATATCTACTCCTACTTATAAAAAACAATTATTTTTTTGATAATTAATAATCCTCCTTTCTTTTATATACCCATGAATCGAGATTATCAAGTTTTAATAAAGCATCCTTAGAAAATATACACTTTTCTTCAACTTCTGAAAAATCAATATCACCTAAAACTTCCGCTGTGACATCACTTATATTCTCATAATCATCTTCATTTGGTTCTCTGTCTAAATAATATACAACAATTAATTTTTGTCTACTTTCGAATCCTACAGCAATAGCCCTTATTTCGGAATGTATCATTCCTAGTAATGCTTTTTGAATTGATAATAGTACGGTTCTTCTTATTTCAATAAATTCCATTTTTATTTGTTTTTAATGTGTTGGTGCCGAAGGAATAATGTGAACGCCAGTTTTACTCCCGGTAATTATACCATTTGTTGTTTGAGTGCTTGCCTCAATAGCAATCGTTATTACAAAGTATAATTTTACCAAACGTATTTTTCCAAAATTCTAAATCAATTGAAATAAAGACTCCTTTAAAAAATGTTATCAATACGTTGCTTAATAGACAAATGAAGTAGATAGGCTCTTATAGACGTGAACATATAGACTATGCTAATTAATTATTGTCTTGCGAAACCACTCTAATAAAGAACCAACTTATAGAAATATCAAGAATTTGATAAACTAGTACCTTGGATCATGAAAAACACTTATGCTTTTATTCTTAAGCTTAAATAATTTTTGAACCATTTGTATAAAATTTTAAAATTTCAAAACTGATATTTTTACATTTAATAATTAAATCAGATTCTATGTTTTCTAGAATTTCAGAGTTTTGGATTAAAGGAAAAAAGTCAAATATTATCACGTCATTCGCCTTTTTTATTAAAGCTTCATTAATTATTAAGCTGGGTGAATTCTCAATTTCAATAAATCTAAAAGAAATAATTTCTGAAAATTGCAATTTTACTATTTCATAATCTGCATTTTTATTCTCTGACCTTAAAATTATATCAATAATACCATTATCAAATCCACTATCACTCAAAAAACGTTTATAGCTAATTTCAGAAATTACGGAATCTGAGAATCCTTTATATTGATCTATTATTTTTTCTAACATTATATTAATAACTTAAATATTTATATGGTACAAGAATTGGAGGAATATGATTAGTAGGTATATGCCCACTTCCTAAATTACCAGGAGTAGTCATAATATGACCATGTCCAAAATCCCAGCTATCATGCTTCTGCAAATCTAGTTGAAAGATAACTTTTCCATTTGAATTATAAAAATAATTTGAAACAGGAGTTCCATCACTACCTACATATTTGTAAACGGAATTTGGAGTTCCCAAACCAGTTGCTTAAGTTGTCCCTGATTCTACTTTGAAATTTAAATTTTGGTCATTATTTATTGTAGATCTACTTGGTAATTTAATAAAATCAAGATTATCAGCAACTGAAGTATTACTCATATTTATAGGCTCCTGTTGTGTACTTACTATTTTTTTATAATCGATAAATGCCTGTTCGGTAGAAATATCAACTTTATCGGTAATTACAGTTGGCATAGGATTTCCGGTCAATGTATTTAAACCTTGGGCTTGTGCCGCTTTTAATCCTTGATATCCTCCTGTAACTCCGGATATAACAATGGTGAAACCTACATTTGCAAAGGGATCCTGTCCATCGATAATATTTGCAACACCATTTAAGGCAACATTGGTAGATATAGCATAAGCTGCTCCATTCAAAATCCCTGGAGGCGCGAAACTTGCGGCATATCCTCCTGCTGCTCCGAATACTGCTACTTTAGCTCCTCCAAAAGCACCATCAAGCATTATCTGACCGAAATTATTACCATTAAGGGCAGAGCCTACTGCGCCTCCAGCAAATCCTGACGCGGCACCTACTATCATACTAGCTGCTAAAGAAGATCGCATTCCTGCCGTTGCATAAGTCACTACTACTGCAACAACAACAACAACAACAACAACAACAACAACAACAACAACAACAACAACAACAACAACAACAACAACAACAACAACAACAACAACAACAACAACACC
>NZ_JBNNFM010000021.1:83215-103484 GCF_050267765.1 Flavobacterium sp. NPDC079362
CAACCATAACCATAACGACAAGTTGTTTCCAATTATCACTAAACCAGGACTCACCAGTAAAATCAGTATACTTTAGAGGATTATTTAAAACATAGCTATATCTGTTATAGTTTTGAGTATTAGATAAATCCTGTATAAAATTATCAGGTTGCAAGAATCTATGTAGTTTAGGATCATATATTCTCCCATTCATATTAATGATTCCAACACTCTGTAAATGCTCATGTCCTGTATAGCCTCTATCTAGTATTATTAAACCTTGAAGAGTATTTCCCGCTCCATCTTGTACTTTAATAATATTCCCCCATGCGTCAAAAACACGCTACAAGCAATTGGGTATTGGGCTTAGTTTGAAATTGGTTTTGTATTTGGAAGATTTGGCAAATCCGAATAATGGGATCAATTTAGTTCGAAAACCACTTCAGTACCGGGACGTTGGGTGCAAAATCAGACTCGAAAAGAACTAAACGGGATTCGAATCAATTTTCCTTGAAAACATTCCTAGTGTTCGTTCTTTTTAAAATTAAATAAAATTTTAGAATCACAAAAAAGCCTGAGAAATCTAGATTTCTCAGGCTTTTACTTTAAAGTAGTAGCCCTAACGGGACAATTTTCGAACCACTTTATGGATGATTTGAAAATATTAAATGTTACAAAACAATAAATTCGTTTGATTCAAGCCTCTTTGTTTTGTTTATTTAGGAATAATTTAAGTGATTCATATATACATTAAGTTTAGATGTATCTCACAGTAAAGTTCGATATTTGATTTTTACTATTTTTAAGCTTTATAGGTAACTTGCACATCTATAATATTGTTAAGAAGGAAGAAAGATGACGGTTATTTCTTCTTTGTATAAATATTTTCTGTTTCAGATGTAATAAAATTATCGTCTTATCTGTGATACTGTTCTGCGCAAAAACTTTACAAATTGGTTTAGAAACATGTTTTTTTTCTATCTCTTTAAAGCAAAATGTCCCTTAAAAATTCTTCCGTCCTGAAGTTTTATTAAATACCAATAGTCGTCAGAAGGCATCGGCTTACCCAGATATGTTCCATCCCAACCATCACCTGAAGGAGTAATCTCTTTTATTAACTTCCCGTAGCGGTCAAAAACTTGAATATTTGTATTTGCATTAAACGTAGAATTTATTCCTTTCATGTTCCAAGTGTCATTTGAACCGTCTTGATTAGGAGTGAAAAACTTTGGAATGCCTAAGATTGCAACTTCTTTTGGGGTAATACCACAGCCATTCAAGTCTTTTACAAAAACGGTATGTATTCCTGCTGTAACATTGGTAAAAACATTATTACTGTCATAGTACCCATTTTCGTCATCTAAACTATAGACATAGTCTCCGTTTCCAGATGTGATAATCGTTATGCTATTTTCTTCAGATAGATCAACAACGTTAAGTTCTACTTTTGCCTTATCAGATGCATTTACAGTAATGGTTCTTGTTCTGGAGCATCCATCCTGATTAATTGTTTCAACCTTATATATACCTTTTTTATTAACCGTTAAATCATATTGATTCTCACCAATAATTAAATCTCCATCTAATGTCCAAGTGTAGGTATAATTTGATTTTTGTGCTTCATCTATTAATCCTGCATTGATTGTTTTGGTGAAAGTTGGCAAATCACTACAAACCAATTCGTCTCCAGTTAATTGAATGTTTGGAACTGGATTCACTTTGAAAGGAATAATTGTAGTTGCAGTGCAACTTGGATTTGCTGGATTGATAACTTCAACTTTTACGTCCTGCGTTGAAGTTATAAATGGATTAGGAAGAGGGCTTGGTAATGCATTTTCATTAGCATCATAATATTTAACTTCCATTCCTATTTGACTTCCTAGAATACTATTTTGAAAAGTGCTGGTATCAAAAGGATATTTTCCATCTTGCTTGACAGGGTCAATTTCATCATCACAAAAAGTTGTCAAAGAAGTCGAAACAGTAAAGGCTTGCGGTAAACGGTCTACTACAAAAGTAATGGTAGTATCATAAGAACAAGCAAATGTAGTATTATTTGTTACTTTAACTTTTACCGTTTGCGAGGCTGTTACAAATGGATTAGGTAATGGACTTGATAATGAATTGTTATTTTGATCCAAATATGAAATTGTGACATTCGCTAATCCATTTAGCATTCGGGATTCAATAGTCGAGGTGTCAAAAGCAAATAGTCCATCCTGATCGTCATCACAATGAGTTTCGATGAGAGATTTTGAAATAGGAATTGGTTCTACATTTAAAGTGATATACCCTCCTAATCCTAAACAATCATTATTAAGTTTGCTATCCACTCGGATATATATTTTTTGAGAATTTGGATAACCATTATTCGTATAATGCCCAATATCTACAATCTTATTCTTTTCGATTAAAGCATCATTCAGATTTTTATAATAAGTAATATCTAAAAGTTGACTTGAAGGAAAAATAGATTGAATCTGATTAGTGACAGTACTAAAATCAAATGTTGCAATACCATCCGTATTACTTCCAGAGGCATCATCATCACATTGTGTAAACAATTTTGAAAAAGAGGAAGGAATTTGGGTTGTCGAGACAATTAGATTTAATTTAGCGATTCTAAAACAGTCGTTACTATTACTAACCCTAACATAGACCACATCATTACTGACAACTGTGTTGGCATAATTCGTTGGATTAAGGATTGGATTGGTGTTGTTTTGAGCATCGGCTATCGTCTTAAAAAAACTAATTGTTTCGTTTGATGCGTTTGTAGTTATTTTAGTATTTGCCTCTTCCAAATTGAATACACTAAATCCATCAGTATCATCATCACATTGTTTTAAATCTACAATTGAAGCAATCACTGGCAAAGTGAAAACCTTTATATTAAAAGAGGTTGTACCTACACATTTGAGATTGTCTTTATTGGCTACTTTTACAAAAACAGTTTCAATTGCAGTAGTATTTTGATAAGATGATGGCGTTGAAATCAGTTGATTAAATCCTGCATCTTTATAATATGAAATCAAAAATTGCGAAGCTGACTGTCCTTTTAAAATAGAGGTAGCTCTTTGTGTCAAATCGAAGGTAATACGACCATCAAAATCAGTTCCAACACTTGTATTGTCACAGTAAGTTAAGTCTGGGATAGTTGCTGAGGCCGTCGGCAATGGACTATCAAACACATCGGTTATAAATGAGATACTGCTTTTGCAAGTAGGGTTAACTGTTTTAAACACTTCAGCAGTAATAGTTTCCTGTTGATAAGCTACTTTATTGGTGTAGGAATTAGGTTTGGCAATGAGAATATTGTTCGCGTAATAGTTTATAGCGCACAAATTAGGATCTTGTCCGTTTAAAATAGCAGTGTTTTGAGTTGTTAAATCAAAAGTATATAAACCATCATTATTGTTGTCACAAATAAGCATGTCTTGTGGCTGGGTGGCTGTAGGAACTTTTGTTACAACAATATCTCTTTTTTTTGTACTACTGCCATTTGAGCCAGAAGCCGTAACCGAGACTTTAAAAGTCTCATCAGTTAGATAGGTGTGTGTTGGGTTTATATCTGTTGAAGTTGTTCCGTCTCCAAAATTCCATATTGCAGAAGTGATTGCTTTATTGCCGCTTAAAGAAAAAGTTGTGTTTTCTCCTAAGCAATTATTTTGAACATTGATTCCAACATTAAAATAAGATTGAATGAATTGCGGTAAACCGCTAATTGATGTTGCATCCATTCCTAAAAAAAGCCTATGCACTACAAAATCACTTCCTAACCCTAAAACATCCGGATTATTAATAACAGAAATATATCTTTCTCCAAAAAGAGCTCCATAAATTTTACCATCGGGGGCTAATTGAAGTGCCGATACGATATTTGGATTAGGGTTATTGTAATTACTGTGCAGAGTAGTTGCGGTACTGGCAATATTTGAAGCCATTAAATCCAACTGAACTAAGTCTCCGCTTCCTGTAGTGAGATATGCAATATTTCCGGATGGAGAAAATTCTGCACCATAGTTTCTATAATTATTTTTGAAAATTACTTTTGAATTACTCACAATACCGGTTGCATTATCAAAATCAAATAATTCAACATTTAGATTTCTATTACTACTTATTACTTTATCACCATTAGGAGAAATTTTTAAGTAACCTATTGATCCTGATTTGTCACCATCGATAATACTTCCCGAATTACTAACAATTGGAGTTAGATTTACGCCATTTTCGGTTATAGCATAAGATATAAAACGATTGTCTCCAAAGCCATGGGATATAACCCAATACCCATTGTCGGCAGCATTTTTTATAGCAGTAAGTTTTTCACAAGAAGGAGTGTATAATAAGATGTTTTTTTTTGAGGTTATATCTCCTAAGCCCCCATTTAATGACATATCTACTTCCGAATATCTAAGTCCGTCTGGGCCTGCCAATTCAGGTACCGTAAAAATATAGTAAATACCAGGGTTATTAGGCTTAGGTATTATAATTCCTGATTGTGTACTGGATGAGTGTCCTAACAAGTCGGTACCATTAGGCATCATTTGATGATTTTTATTCCAAACTCTATATCCGTCCGTATAAAATAATAACTTTCCATTTTCATTAGAAATAGTAGAACAACCTTCATAAGTTATCATTTGGCTATTATTTAGAACTACCGGGCTCCCGCTATTAAAATCTAATCCCGCTTTGTAACCAAAATACCATATGTTAGCTTCGCCTTGCGCAAAGGAATTATATGAGGTGAATAATATAAATGCGATAAGAAGTATTTTTTTTGTCATATGTTTAGTTAAGATGGGGAATCGGTACTGGTATAAAAAATAAAATTTCCAAAAAAAAATATACCTTCTTTTGAATTTTGAGAATATTTTTAATTATTAAAGATTCTTAATGAATTTTATAAATCAATTATTTTTCAGCAAAGTAATTTAAAATGCAATACGTTATATATTTTGTAAATATAGAGAATTGAGTATTTTAAGAAAAAGAAAAAAAAAACTTTTTTATGAGAAGTTTCTTAATTCATTTTCGCTCCTCAATTGCGGAGTAAAATTATGTGTTAAACTTGAATTGATTGTTTTTAAATCGAAACTTGACTTTGCCGAATGTAATGCTAAGTAAAAGTTTGATTTGATTATGTTTATTGTATATGTTAAATTTTTAGGTTTTAATGAGCGTGTTTGCTGGTATTGTACGATTTTTTTTGGTAATGTATCAATTGTGTGGTTTTGCTTTTATAAAATTTAAACATATTGATAATCAGTATATATTAAATAAAATTAATTTTAAAAGGGATGGGTATTTGTACTCATCCCTTTATTTTTGATGTTTAATAATGGTTTAAAAATGGATAATATTAAACTTGGTGTATCAAAAGTGTGTTTTGGACAAAAAGACTCTGATGTATGTGGAGGAAAACTCATCAAACATGGTTTTACTTCATCGGGAAAGGCTCGATTTAAATGTTCAAAATGTAACAAAACTATAGTAGAGTATTACACTAGTAATGCTTATAAATCAAATACAAACAAAAAGATTATCCAATTAACCAAAGAGGGATTAGGAATAAGAAGCACGGCGCGAATATTAAAAATTTCAACTACAACATTATTAAAAAGAATTGTATCAATTGTTCGAAAAATTGAACAGCCAATTATCAGTAAAGGAAAAACTTATGAAGTTGATGAACTGTGTACATATATCAGACACAAAAGAAATTTTATCTGGCTAGTTTATGCTCTGGAAAAGAATTCTAAAAATGTTGTTAGTTTTAATGTTGGCAAACGAACCAATAAGACATTAAGCCATGTTCTGGATACTTTAAAATTATCTGAAGCAAAAATGATATTTACAGACAGACTTAAAAACTACAGGTATCTGATTGACGAGAAATTGCATTCGGTAAAGCGGTTCGGGACAAACCATATTGAAAGAAAGAATTTGACACTTAGAACACATCTGAAAAGGCTCAACAGACGAACAATCTGCTTCAGTAAAAGTCTCGTTGTTTTTACTGCTGTTTTGAAGATTTATTTTTGGATTTGAGTAATAAAATGCTAAGTTTATCTTTTAAGATTGAACTTCAAATCGAAAATATTTTTTTCGGAAATCAAAATAGATCTAACAAGTATAATTTCAAAATGAAAAACTTTCTTTTTATCATAGCCTTATTTTTCTTCACTAATAATTATGGGCAGATCAAACTCTCAACAATACAAGGATACTGGGTAAGCGATAAAGTCGAGATGAAAGATGGAAGCGATCTTTTTGGTCGATTTGTAGAAGATTCTGTTTATGCAGAATATAGAATTGATCAACATAAATTATGTATCAATTCAAGCCCAATTCATAGAACTAATGAAAGTTGTTTAGATTTTACCTTAATTAATAATTTGATAAAAACATCTCAATATGCAGGATTTGTTATTGAAAAAGTAAGTAATGATTCTCTGATATTAAGTGAAAAAATTGATGGTTTGACAGATGATAAGCTAAAAAGATTATATTTTAGAAAACAAGAAGTTGTATTGGACAATTTTAAAGAAGAGTATAAAAATCAAAAAAATATAACCGCGTCAAAATTTTTTACACCAAAAACTAATGCAACGATTGAAATAGATTTGAATAAAGCCTTCAAAAATAATTATTCGAACTTTGAATTGATAGGGAATTTTAAAATTTATCCAGCACAAAAAAAAGTAAAGACAGCTGTTACATTTTCGACACAAAATGATTCTTCAAGAATAAGAATCGTAAAAAAAATTATTGATCATTCCTTTGAAAAATGGAACTTAAAAGACTTTCAAGGTTATGAATCTATTGAAATTCCATTTGTCTTAAAAAGTGAAATTACAAAAAGATATTGGGGGATTTCAGTAATCTTTTTCACAAAAGATTTAACTAAATTTGAAAGGATTAATGGAATAAAAATGGAAGACCTAAGAAAATCCACGGATTATTTTAATAAAGCATTAATAGCATACGATGAGAAGAGATATCCAGAGGCTATTACATATTTTACCGAATCATATAATCTTGATCATAAAAATATAGATGCATTATACAATAAGGCTGCAGTATATTTTGAATCTGGTGATAAACAGAATGCCTGCCAAGTATGGTTGGAAATATCAATGTTAGGTCAAGTAAATGCAAAACAATTATTTCTTGAATATTGCAATTAAGTTTTACCGTTTCAATATATATACTAAAAAAACGGAGACAAAATTAAGGGTATATTTGTGAGCCCCCGCTCTCCTAAGTGTTCTAATGAAAAGCTGCGCAAATCTCTCTGACTTTTCGTGCACAAACGATTTTATATAAATTTCGGGTGTAATTATTGTTGCGTTCCTTCGACTTCGCTCAGGATGACAGACGGAAAAAATAATGCATAAAAAGCTCCAGATTTCTCTGAAGCTTTGTCTTAGTAGCCTAACGGGACAATTCTCGAACCGTTTTGTGAATGATTTAAAAATATTGAAAGGGGAAAATGATTAATTGATAATTTTCAGATTTCCAAAAAATGATAAGTGAATATACTTATAATACAGTTAGATAAAGAGGAACAGAAAGTTCAAGAATTCTTAGAATGTTGCTCTTACCTATAATGTTTAATGACGCTGATTTTTAAAGTGTTAAAAATAAGAAGAAACAAAGAGCATATTAAATATAATACAATCGTTGTATATTTGTGTAATGAAACCAAAAGTCAAAATAGTAGACTTGTTTCCTAAATATTTATTTTGGGATATGGATTATAATAAGCTTGATGTTGACAATGATAAAGCTATTATAATTCCAAGGGCTCTGTATGCTACTACTACCGAAACTTTTGAAGCAGATATTCAGCTTCTGGAAAGACTATATTCTTCTTCTGATATTGTAAAATATCTAAAACAGACAAAAGAAAATATAAGTAATAAAGTATGTCTGAGGGTTGCTAATCGATATCACGTGAAGCCTTTTCAGCGTTTTGTCCTGCCAATATAATATTTTTGATAAATGAATGCTGTATCTCCCGAAATATTAAACAATTTAAGGATTTTTTCAAAAGAAAGGAACCAGAGCATATCCAGAGTATAAAAGATTTTGCCTAAATTGTGATATGGGAATAATTGACAAGAATATAGATAACTTAAAAAAGCTTTGCACAATATACAATGTGGAGAAAATGTATCTATTTGGTTGTGCAGTAAATTCTAATTTTAATGACAAAAGTGATGTCGATTTACTAGTTAAATTCAAACCAATTGAACTATCACTCAATTTT
This sequence comes from Flavobacterium sp. NPDC079362, assembly GCF_050267765.1. Lineage (NCBI taxonomy): Bacteria > Pseudomonadati > Bacteroidota > Flavobacteriia > Flavobacteriales > Flavobacteriaceae > Flavobacterium > Flavobacterium sp. NPDC079362. The sequence continues at coordinate 91,476 of NZ_JBNNFM010000021.1, forward strand.
GACAATTATATAAATTTCAAAGAAAAACTCGAATCTTTGTTTGGTCGTGAGGTAGATTTGCTGGAAGAACAGACTTTAAAAAATTCAGTCTTGATTAAATCAATTGACAATTCAAAAGAACTAATTTATGGATGAAAGAATTCTCAAATGGTTATTTGATATAAAAATGTCCATTGATGAAATAAATGAATTCTTCCATAACGAAGAAAAAGATTTTTTTAAATATAAAAATAACACAATGCTCAAAAGAGCTGTTGAAAGAAATCTTGAAATTATTGGTCAAGCAATTAACCGAACTATTTTGCAAATCCAACAGTATTTCCATTGCGTCATTCTTATCGAATACATTCCAATAATCTTCTAAAATCGTTTTTAGCGTCGATTTGCCAAGACCGGTTTCATAAGAATTAAGATACGCTGATTGCTGCTCAGCATACATTGAACTAATTAACAAATAGTCTAATTGCTCACCCTTTACTGCATTTTTATCGTTTAATCTTATGCTTTTAAACGCATTAAAAATCTTTGAAAATAAGTTCATAAACTTTTATGCTACCAGCAGATTTGAAAACTTCTTTTGCAATTCTTTTACAAAATTTTCTCCTACTACCTGATATTTTGCTCTTGTTAATAATTGCTTATTTAAATTTAAGATGTCTGTCGGGTCCGGAACGTAGTGTAATCTGTCGTGAATTTCAATTGACAGGGGATTACCATCTATATTGAATGTGATAATATGTGTTTTTGGCAAATATTCTTCAGAAGCTTTTGAATATAATCCTAATTGTGATTTTAAAATCCCTCCGTATTCAAGTTTTGCTTCTTCAATTCGGAAATTATCAAAAACAATATGTTCCTCTAATTCTCCAACAGAATCAGTACTGAAAAAATATAGATCGTTACCGCTCAAAACCCAAAAACATTTGGTTTCGATTCGTTGAAGTTTTAATCCTACAGCAGATAATGCTACATTTTTTATTCCGTCAGTTACAATTTCCTGAACTTTGTTTCCTTTAGACTGAGGAACAGATGCAGAGGTATACGCGTCTACTGATTTGCCTTTCATCCATTGTTTCAATTGTGGGAAATCATCTTTTAAAACTTGCTCCTTATAAAGATCATATTTTGTTCTTTCTAAATCTAAGTCAATTTCGGCTTTTGCAGATTGATGCTTTTTGTTCATATATACCATAAAAATGATACCTGCAATTACTAATACAATGGGAATGAAAAATAATGGATTCATAGTTTTTATTATTATTTAAAGGTTTATTGGTTTTACATCTTTCTTTTTGTCTTTACCCAAAAGGCCATAAATCATTAAACATAAAACTAAAAACAGGATTATTTTTCCGCCGTATTGCGTATAAAATCCAAGTTTAAACAGTTCTTCTTTGTTTAATTTATTGTCTGCAATTACTTTTTCAAGCTGTTCATTAGACAGTTCATAATATCTGTCTGAGTCTTTTTTAAATAAGACCAGTTTTGGCTGCTATGTAATCCACACAGGTATCCATGCTATATTAAATTCCTGATGTAATCTGCCAAGATCTAAATGTACATTTGATTCTTCTTTTGAAAGGTATTCTTCAGTGTCCGGCAAATCTGACACGACTTCTATTTTATCTATTTTCCCAAATGGAATTTTTGCTTTGGCTGTAGCCAAATTACAGAAGCAAAAAGCAGTAATTACGGTAAAGAAAAACTTTTTAGTGTATGTCATAATTTTCGATTGTTCAGTAATTTTTCTTTTATTTAGAGTTTATTTAAATACAAAATAGCTTTAGAAAACTTCCAAAAAGAGGAAACAAGTACAACTTATTTAACATTTTTTTCAAATATATTCAAATTTTATTACAATCAATCTTATTAAAATTATATTTTAACTTTAATCAAACCTCATAAAAAAGTCCATAATAAACAACTTCTCGGTTTAATTAACAGGTAAGGCAACCAACACAATATTAGGTTTTGGAGCAGGTTTCATTCCTGCACCCATATAAAAACCAGTATGTGGCGGTTGATTATACCCCACATTCTGCCATGCAACACTTAATCTATACTGCGGATCATGCATCAGCGTATATTGCCTGATTTCTGTAGGGATTGTAGTCGAATAAATCCTTAATTCAGTATTATCCTCCGATCTTAAAATTAATTCTTCGCGCCAGTCTCCCAGAATATCTGCAGAAAGTGCCGGCGTTGATTTTGTGCCATTATTAGATGCTGCTCCGGTTGCGGTAAACAATCTGCCAACATTATATTTATCGATATAATTAGAATTCAGGAGTTCTCTCGAAGAATCTCCATCCCAATAAATTAAAAAATTATTCGAAGTTGGGGCTTTTCCTATTTCGTTGCCTTTCATATCGTGCAAATAAGTCGATCCTGACCACCAGCATTGTGCTCCTTTTCTGGTTGGATCTATATTATCTGCAACACCACGACCAACATCTTCATTAAGTGAACCGGTAAACAAAACTTTTCCATCGGCAGCAGAAAATAATGTTACACCCGGACCTTTTGTTCCGTTTTCTATTTCATGGATTCCAAAGACTTCCAAACCCGGAACATCAAGATCAAGATCTGAAACATGCAATGCATCTCCGTGTCTGAAACCTGTTGTATACAATCCTTTTCCGTCATCATCGACGCACATCGATCCGTAGATAATTTCGTCTTTTCCGTCATTATCAACATCAGCAACTGTAAGTCCATGATTTCCCATTCCTGAGTACGGATTTTCGGCGTCTTTACTATCAAAAATCCATCTCGAAGTGAGTTTGCCATTTTTAAAATCCCATGCAGCCAAAACCGTTCTTCCGTAATACCCTCTGCACATGACAACACTTGGATGAGCGCCATCTAAATATGCAATACAAGCTGTAAAACGATCAATCCTGTTGCCTTTGGTATCATTTCCGCCGCTGCCGCCGTGTCCGCCCCAACCTGCAAGATCACCACGTTCAGGAATATAATCAGTAGTAGTAATTAGTTTTCCGGTTCTTCCGTTAAAAACTGAAAGATATTCCGGTCCTTTTAAAATTTTACCAAAAACCGGAGAATTTGGATCTCGTTCTACCCAGTCTTTCGAGGCATCTCCCACTACATTATTCTGGCTATCCGTCGTTCCGTCAGCCGTTTTACATACAAATTCCGAAATACCGTCACCATCTAAATCATAGACCATAAACTGGGTATAATGTGCTCCTTCACGAATATTTTTTCCTAGATTAATCTGCCATAAAAATTTTCCATCTAAGGTATACGCCTGAAATATGGGAGGATCCGTGATTCCTGTATGCGAGTTATCGTGTGCCTTTCCGGTCATATGAACAATCAGATCATATCGTCCGTCTCCGTCTAAATCACCCACCGAAAGATCATTTGGGATATATCCTTCAACTGGTTTTAGTTGTATCGCCAGATAATCTTTATCGTGACTTTGTGCAGGAATTGTAAAACTTCCTTTTTCATCGGTTTCTTTGCCCTTTAAAACTTTTTTTACAAACCAGGTATTCTCTTCCTGACTATTGGCCTTGGTATCTACAAAATTGGTCGCTCCCAAAATAGGTTTATCGTTTAATTTAACTGCTTTTTTAGTACCGCTTTTTCGATATAAATTAAACGCCAGATCATCAGGATCTGTTCCTAAAACCCGCCAACCAATAAAAAACTGTCCTTTGTCTTTTATGGCTATTACCCCCCTGTCTAAGGTTTCCATTTGCCTTTGAGCGAATGAATGTAAAGTTGATAAGAGAAATAATAGTAAAATTTTATTTTTCATAGTTATTGTTTTTTAATGGATTGTCATGGCACACGGATTATACGGGTTTTGGCTGATTTAAACTGATTTTTTTAATCTCGTGAAAAGTCTCGAAGTCACAAAGTTTTATATTTTAATACTGAATTGTTCATTTCCAAGAATAAGAAATCACACAAGAAATTCCGTACAGAATCTTACCAAAATTTGTCGAGTTACGATTGTGATCTCTCTTTCCGAAATGACAAAACTAAAAACTTAGCAACTCAGAATCTTAGTAACTTAGAACCTTTAAAAAATCAAAACATCTTTTTAAATCCTTCACTTTGTACTCTCCAGGTTCCATCTTTTGGGAAACCCGGATTTTGCTCTGTAATTCCATCCCAACCGGCACACATCATCGCAACGGCACTTAACAATCCTCCATTTCCTGGAAGATAAAGCGTTAATCTTTCTGACTGATAATTATGTCCGTTTTTCAAATACGTATTTGTTGTTATATTCATAAACAAGGCATCAATCGCTTTTTCTGGCATCTGCAAACGTGCTGCAGACATTGCTGTCATCGGGAAATCCCATCCCCAGGTTTTATCCCAGGACCATGTTTTCCAAACCAGATCAAAAGTGTTTTTCATGATCTTTTTATCTAAAAGCGAAGTTTCAGGAAGCATTCCAAAAGTTCCCAAAACCGATGGATGATCTGTTTTGAATTCCGGATTAGTATAAGAATCCTTTGCGCTTTCTGTTGCCAGATAAACCTGATCTGCAATTGGCAACGGAGCAAGTTTTACCAGGACTCTTTCCCACTTTTCAGGTACTTCTTGATTTAATTTTTTCTTCCAGGCGATTGCTGTTTTCAGCGCCCAGTTCCAATATGCTAATTCATAGGTAGGATTGAAAGTTTCCATCGCTTTAAAACGTTCCTGCGCCGGAATTACTCCCGGTCCTAAAACATAACGATCATTTTTTGCATCGTAATTCGCAAACGAAGCCATGAAATTAGCAGTTTCAAAAACACGCTCACTATATAAATTTAAAGTAGCTGTTGTTGGTTTTGCACGATAGATTAACTCAGCATAAGTGATAAAATGCGGTTGCTGCCAAATCAAAAAAGAACCCACGGAAGACGGACTTTCATTCCCGTCTGGATCTACCATTTTTTGCCACCTTGCGCCTTCAAAACCTTGTCTTTTGGCTATATTTTTAGCTTTATCAAAAACTTTCTGATACCACGGAAGGCTTTTTTCTAATAATTCAGGTCGGTTCCAAAGGGCAAAATGAACACCGTGCCACCAATGCATTTCCAGATGCGGTTTTCCGTACCAACTGTTATAGGTTAAACCTGTTTCTTGCGGCGGAACTTTTCCCGTACATTGCACTTTGGTAAGATATTGCGACAGGATAACTCTTCGCTCTAATTCTTTTGCACGGGGATCAGTACTTCCTGAAAAATCTACTGCGGCACCACTTTTCCAGAATTGCTCCCAGCCTTTTATACTGCTATTTTGAATATCTGTAAAAGAAGAATTTCCTGCTGACTTTTTATCTGCTAAAGCAAAAAGACAGCTTAATTCTAATGTGTTTGTACTGGATGCTTCGACTACAAAATAATGATCAGAAGTCTTTTTAATCTGCGCATTTCCCTTCCAGCTTAAATTGACGTTGTATGAAATACTGTCCATAACATGTGTTATAACAGCCTCTGTTTTTGACTTTTCCAGTAATGTACTTTTATAGTCTTGTTTCCCTTCCCACTTTGTTCCCATATCTGCCCAATCTCCTGTTGGAAACGGAATTCTTAAACCGATCTTCAAACGCTTTTGTACCAATAAATCTGATTTGACTTTTACACCAATTGCATCTTTTTCCTGATGCGAAACCGTCAAAACTGTAACAGGAATTCCTTCTACTTCAAAATAACTTTCAATTTCTCCTGTCCAGAGATTTAACTTTTGAGCAATCGCTTTGATGTCCTCAGGTTTTGCAATAGTTCCGTCTTTCTTTGTGATTTCAAAACCTAGGTTCCCTAATTGCAATAAATGCGGATTCTGACGAAACCAATTTACTGCTTCGACTTTTCGCTTTGGTTCTTTTATTTGAACAGTATATGAAATATCTCTTCCATACTGTTTGTAATCTCTTAGCGTTTCTGAGAATTTATAATTATTGGTGTTTTTATAACTGTCCCATCCCCATTCTGACTGAGTTCCTAACGGAATTCCGTTTTCATATTTTTTAGGAAAAGTCTGCAATCCTGTAGCATCAACCGTAAAAGCAAAAGCGCCGTTTCCTACAGTCAGCGAAGCCAAAGTGTCTATAGCTGTAATTTGAACATTATGCCGATTTACTAATGCTTTTCGATCAATCTTTTGCGCTGAAAGCGAAATTGATATCGAAAAGAGAAATGCTGTAATTAATTGATAGTTTTTCATTTTGATTAAATTTAGTTTCAGGTTTCAGGTTTCAGGTTTGCTATAACTTTGTCAAAGTTTAAAATTTGACAAAGTTTGACACCGAGTTTCACATTTTCTCATTGACTCATTTTCTAATTGACTCTCATTATCATTAAATCATTAAATCATTCCCTCACTAATGTCAAACTCATCAAGCCAATTACAACATCATTGGCAACAGTTCTTAAAGTCAGGCTTTTTAATGTTTTATTTTTATCTAATGGCAGATCTAAAATAGTTCCTGCGCCACCATCAACTCCGTAACTTGTGAATCCTTTAATGGTTTTGAAAGCTGCAAAATCCCTTGAAATTTCTCCCGATTTAAAGTAAATTCTGGGAGGTCTTGGAGCATCAGTCGTAAAAGCCAAACCATCGATAAAATAATCCTGTTCGATTGGCCACCAATTTTCGGGATTTTTCAGAGATAAAGTTTTCGATGTTCCATCAGTATAGTTTACTGTAATTTCTCCGTTTACGATTCGGCTTTGCATTGGGTTTGTTGTTCCTGCGAGCATAAAATAAGCGTGTGACGCTTTTCCGTTTAACGCAATATTGATGCTTTCCGGAAAATTATCCCACATCGATGTGAAGATGATATTTTTCTGAGTTTCATCAGAAGGTGTTTGAAACGGAATTCCGTTTGGCATCGTAATCTGATTGTTTACTTTTGCTTTTTCACGTAATCCTCTATCATCTATTTTTACTGAAATATTTGGATAACACCAATTTCCAATCCCTTGTTTTGGGAGTTGTAATGTCACCGTTTTTGGTCTTGGCGACAGATATTCATAATTGAAAATATCAGTCACTTTTGAATTAAAAAATGATGCAAGTGAAATTGTTTCTGCCCTTTTTGATTTGTCTAACGGAACATCCCAATTGGTAGCTATTTCACTAGATTGGGTTTCAGATTTCACATTTATTTCAATGGGTTTCCACCACGATAATTCGCCTTGCTTTAATTCTATAAAAAAGAGTTTATTTCCAACTGAATTCACTTTTGCCCTTAGCGAATGATCTGCTTTTGAAATTTCACTTAAAACTAATTGCGGGTCATAAACTGACATTATTTTGGCTTTAGAAGTTTTCAAATCTACAATTTCATTTAATGCATAAATTTCTTTCGCTTTAACTTCTTCCAAAATCTCTCCTTTCAATTTAACTCTAATATCATAAACAGCATTGTATGGGATTTCGATACTTATTTTTGGATTTACAATGCTTTCCGGAACAAGGTTCCATGAAACTGGTTTTCCATTAACAACAATACTTTCTACAGCATCAAATGACGATTTTAAAACTAGTTTCAATTTCATTTTAGCCGAAAACTTATTTTTGATACTGTATTTTTCTTCTTTGTTTTCTCTTTTAAAATCGATTGTAATATCCGGAATTTCCAGAGAAGCCTGATTCCATTTTTCGGGAAAACCGGGCTGGATCGTTAGAACTCCCATCAACGCATCGGGCTGAATTCCAAAAAGTCCTTCTACTAAGGTTCGTGAAGCCACGCCAATGGGATCAGCAAAATCCCTGTACAATTCGCCCCGCATGGCATCCTGATGCATCAATTGCTCGAAACCTCCGGGCGAAGCGCCTAAATACATACTTTCGACCAAAGCACTTTCCCACATTTTAAAGGCTTTTTCAGATTGTCCGCCTTGCCAGAATGCCAGTGAAGTATGCAATTGTTCTGCTAAGGCTACATTATTTGTCGACCACGTATAAGGCTGCCAATTGGTTGTACTAATTACATAAAGATCTTTTTTATCTAATCCTTCAGCCGAAATTGGTATATGCGGAATATGATTGTTGACATAATCTAACATTTGATAACTCTCAAAAGGATTTGATAATTCTGAATCTATCGTATGATAAATACTCCAGACTCCGGGAGAATCGTGCAATAACCTGTTACCTAATGCATCTTTATATTCTGCAAAAATCCCTTTATCAGCAATCCAAAGCTGGCTGTTTGTGGCTTTTAGAATTTTGTCCGCTTCTTTTGTAAATGCATTATCATCTTCCTGAATTTTCTTTGCAATCTGTGCTACGGTTTTATTGGCATAATAATTATAGGCTGAGGAATGAATCACACCGCCACCGCTGTATTGCAAAGCATCGCTTGCCCAAATCGATGCATACGCATCGTATAATCCGTCGCCATCAGTGTCAAAATTTCTTTTTTCCCAATTTAAATGCCGTTGGATTGTTGGCCACATTTCTTTTATAAAAGAAGTATCACCCGTCCATTTAAAATGCCGTAGCATTTGATCTATAAAAACCAAATTCATGTCATAATGATGGGCAACATTATTTTTATTCGGACTTCTACTGATATATCCGCTGCTGAACATCGAAGTTCCTATTTCTTCTTTCTGACGTGCCAGATTTCTTTCTTCATCCAGTACAATCGGGCCGCTTTCAGGGCTTGTAACCTGCGAATTACTATAACTTGTAAAATGTGTTTTTGCCCGATCGTGCCAACCCAAAGGATCAGCTGTATAAGCACCTCGCCAGGCATTTAAATACATTCTCCAGGCAATAGCTCCATGAAGATAAGCAGGACTTTCCCAAATTGCGTCAGCTGCGATTGAAAGTGCAGATCCTAAAGTATTGATATAAGGATCAGGAGTCGTAACCTTAACTCTATTCGCTAAAATTTTTGTTTGCTCAATTGATTTTATATAAAGTTGTGCTATGCTTTTTTGATTGTAATTTGTTTTGGAATCTTCTGTGAGAAACAACCAATAATCTCCGTTTTGAGAAATCGATTTTACTTTCCCTGTAATAAGTGTCAATGTTTCCAAATTCGAATCAAAAAGTTCTAATGGCTTCGTTTGCATTTTTGCATTGGCTAAATGGACAAGTGATTCCGGAAAGAATCCGATAACCTTTTTATTATTTCCGGTTTTCTGTTTGTTACTTTCAGAGCCATACTCCAACAAAAAGGATTGTTTATTTATGGTGTATTTATTATTAATGCAATATTCCGGCTGCAAATAAAAAACCGATTCGGGATCAGCGCCTATATCTCCGTCACGACTGAACTTTTTTCCCGTTGCACCTCCGAAAGCCCATAGGATATTGGTATTTTTAGAAATATTTTCGCCATATGCTTTTACAATGAAACCTTCACTTTCTTTTAATGCCACAACTTCTATAAACAACTTTCCGTTTCCTAAAATTGCATCTTCAATCGTATACTGCATTGTACCTAAAATATAACGCGTATCAATTTTAGCAGCTTCAGTTATCCATTTGCTTTCTTTTCCGTTTATTAAGCCTAGCTTAAAATTACCTCCCATGCCCGGCATATACATGGCAAATTCAGGCAAATCACCAGTTTCAATCCTAAATCCTGTATTCGAACCGTATAAGGCCCGATTGAATTTTCGGGTTCCATTTTTTAGAACAAAACTATTTCCTTCAGGTGTATAATGTATTTTACGAGGCGCTTTATTTTCCTGCCCAAAAGATACCACAGAACAAAAAAAGAATAAGAGGCCCAAAGTTTGAATAGAGTACTTTTTAATTTTCATAAAACTATAAAATGAATTATTCCTAAATTCGAATAACAAAATTATTCCGGTCTAATTTTATTAATTCTGTAATGCAGATGCAATTTCTTTGTTTTTTAGTGGTATAGTATCCTGTACCTACCTGATTTTTACAATATAAAAATTTACAATATTCAATATTTTAACATCATAGTACAGGATACTATACAAAAACAGAACTCATAGTTTTGAAATAACATCAAATTAACTATGTTTTAAAAAAAGGGAACGGGAATATAAGGTTTTGTTGTTTCTGGTTTCAGGTTTTCCTGAAAATGGCTTCGACTCCGCTCATCCTGACAAAGCGTTCTTATTACATCCAGTGTCGTCCTGAGCAAAGTCGAAGGTTCGTTTCATACGGAAAGGGCTTCGACTCCGCTCAGCCTGACAGAAGACACTTTTGAAATGAAATGCTCTACCGAACATTCCAGACGGGTTTACTTTTTAAATAAATATCATATACATGAAATCAATTAAATTTCTTTTAATCCTTTTATTAGGTATTCTTTTTTTCAACTTCACATTAGAACAAGATCCTAAACCAACTGTTTTTATGGTGGGTGATTCGACTGTAAAAAATGGTAAAGGCGATGGCTCGGGCGGACTTTGGGGTTGGGGAGATTTTATTGGTCAATTTTTAGATACTACAAGGGTAACTATCGAAAATCATGCTTTGGGAGGTACAAGCAGCCGTACTTTTCAGGATAAAGGATTATGGGATGCTGTTTTGAATAAACTTAAAAAAGGTGATTATGTTGTGATTCAGTTTGGGCATAATGATGATGGCCCTTTAAATGATAGCCTTCGCGCACGCGGAACAATTAAAGGTATTGGAAAGGAATCTCAGGAAATCGATAATATCCTGACCAAAAAACATGAAACGGTACACAGTTACGGCTGGTATATTCAGAAAGTTGTTCGCGAAGCAAAATCAAAGGGAGCGATTCCGATTGTTTGTTCTCCGATTCCCAGAAACGACTGGAAGGATGGTAAAGTACCCCGTAACAACCAATCCTATGGATTATGGGCAAAACAAATTGCTGATAATGAAAAGGTAACTTTTATCGATCTGAATGATAAAATGGCCATTGAAATGGAAAAGTTGGGCGAAAATAACATTACCGGAACTTATTTCTATAAAAAAGATCACACGCATACATCAGCAAAAGGCGCCGTACTTTCGGCTTCAGTAATTATCAATCAACTAAAAGAGAGTAAAAATTCTTTAAAGAATTATATTCTAAAAGATGCAAAAATTATACTTCCTGCCAAGAAAAAAGTGTACTTAATTGGCGATTCTACAATGGCAAATAATAATGACCAAAATGCTGTAGGTTGGGGTGTTTCCTTCCCTGCATACTGCGATACCATAAGAATTGAGGTCATTAATAAAGCCAGAGGCGGCCGAAGTTCCAGAACTTTTGATCATGAAGGTCTTTGGGAGGAAGTAAAAAACCAATTGCAACCCGGAAATTTTATCCTGATTGAGTTTGGGCATAATGATGCCGGGGCTGTTGACAAAGAGAAATTCAGGGGTTCTCTAAAAGGTACCGGAATTGAAGCACAGGAAGTAATTCTTGCTGATGGCTCAAAAGAAATCGTACATACTTTTGGTTGGTATATGACAAAGTTTATTCATGAGGCGAAAGAAAAAGGAGCGATTCCGATTGTTTTGAGTCAGACACCAAGAAATGAATGGCCAAACGATAAAGTAGAACGCAGAAATGATTCTTACGGAAAATGGTCGAAGGAAGTCGCGGACAAAGAAAATGTATATTACATTGACTTAAATGAGATTGTTGCGCTTAAATATGAGGTTTTAGGAAAAGATAAAGTAAAAGCTTTTTTCCCAAAAGATCACACTCATACCGGTTTAGAAGGTGCGAACCTGAATGCGTTAACTGTTGCAGAAAGTATTAAAAAACTAAAAGAATGCAGTCTTAAAGATTATATTGAATTACCAAAATAATCGCAATTAATTCAGTTAAGCCTTTTCGTTCATGATTTGTCTCTTAATCCTGTCCCGACATATCGGGATCTGAAGCAAAGTCTAAACATAGTAATATTAACTTGAATTAATTAAAACAACTAAATTACAAAACTTATCGACTAAATTAAAGTCAACTTTTTCAGGCTAGACATAATCGGATAGGAGCCTAGGGATTAATTCCCTAGGCGACCTTCCACACCACCCGGCATACGGATCCGTACCAAGGCGGTTCTTAATTTACGATAC